>JAFLZE010000018.1 GCA_029785685.1 Nitrososphaerota archaeon
CTATCTCCAGTACGCGCTTCCGCTCTCTCCTGTCAAGGAGGGCGAACTCTCCGGTCGTCCCCAGCGGGAACAAGCCGTCGACCCCCCCATCGATGAGGTAGTCTGTGAGTTCACGTAGTCTTCCTTCGTCCACCTCCCCGTTCTTGTCGAACGGGGTAGGCATGGGCGACCAGATGCCGCGGAGCTCAAGCGCCAGCGCCCATCATCTCCTATAGAGGGTACGCCATGGCCCTGGCAGGAGCCCCGTCGCACCCCCCGATCTTTATGGGGAGGCAGACGAAGAAGACGCGCCTTCCCACCAGCCCCGCAAGCCCTTCGGCGAGCGACTCGATGATAGGTATCCCGTGCGACAGAAGGGTCAGGTGCGCCACCGGGCGGGGAGCACCGAACCCCTCGACCGAAAGATAGTCGATCCCGACCGCCTTGACCCCCTTCTTCACCAGCCAGTCGGCGGCGTCCCCTCCGAGGTAGGTGTACCTCCGCCTCGCCTTGGGGTCGCGCCACCTCCTGCTGAATCCTGTGTAGATCAGGACTACGTCCCCCGCCCGGGCTGACGAAGCATGCCGTTGGAGGTCGGAGCCGGCTATGGCGGACCCCGGGGGCAGGTCGGACACGTCGACCACCTCCGCTTCCCCTACAAAGCTTTCGACAGAAAGCTCGTCTAGCGCCTTCCCTCCCTTGACGAAGTGGGCGGGAGCGTCGACGTGCGTCCCCGTGTGCGACCCTAGCCTCATGACAGAAAGGTTGACTCCGTCCTTTGCGAGCGTCTTGTACTTCGAGATCCTCGGGACCGCGTCGCCCACGTAGAACGTCATGCCGTTTTCGATGGTCTGGGTGAGGTCCACCGCGCTCCCCGTGCTGACTGTCACTGACATGGAAGCGCAGGCCCGGAGACGGGTAATACGCCTTTTCGCGGAACGAAATACGTAAGAGAAACTGAACCCTGAGTTGAGCATGGACCTTATACGGAGGTTCTCGTTCGGGGTGAATCTCGACGACACCTGGAGGTATTCGGGGGTGTCTGAGCCGAAGTCGATTATCTTTCCGCACCTGCTTTCCCTGAGCCTTAGAGAAAGAGGCAGATTCGAGAAGGTAGAGGAAGCCACCATCAAGCTGCGCAACCAGGCGATACCTCAGGACGAAGCCGACAGGGCTTCGCTCGCCCTCGCTGACAGCCTTCGGTCCATAGGCGCTGACTTCGTCAGATGCTGGTTCCCATGGAGGTTCTTTGAACCGGTCCCCGTCCCCGAGGCCGACCTTGGCTCGCTGCTTGACTCGGGGTACGAGAGATGGCCGACTGACGGGTTGGTCAGGGCTCTCGTTGAACAGGGCATATCCGTCCTGCCCGTACTCGCCTGTGGTTACGAGCGCATGCTGCCGCACGGGCTGAGCCCGGACGCGGGAGAAGAAGAGTACCTGAAGAGGGCCGAGACACATGCGAGGGCGCTGGTCAGGCACTACAGGGGGAAGATCAGCACCTGGCAGATAGAGAACGAGCCCAACTGGTGGGCGATGCACGAGGTGGGAGGGTGGCGCACGGGGGCGTCCTGGCTCGAGGGGCCGGGCTTCAGGGACGCGCTCCTCAAAGTCCTCAACGATGCGGTCCACGAAGAGGACCCGCAGGCCAGGACCATGACCAACCTCGAGGCTGACGAGGAGAAGCTGGAGGTAGCGGAGTTCGCGAAATACTGCGACATCGTGGGACTCGACTTCTACCCGAACTACAAGGCTTCGGAACCCGTCGACGCGGCCGTGATCAGGAGGGCTCAGGACGTGTCCAAGGAGACTGGCAAGCCGGTGATGATCGCGGAGACAGGATATCCGAGCGGCCCGTCGCTGCTTGGTTACAGCGAGAAGAAGCAGGCGGACTACGTCCAAAGGGTCATGAGAGAGGCCTTCTCGCTGGAGGGAGTCACGGGTATAGGCATCTGGAGGTACCTCGACACCTCCTGGTCTTCGTTCCCGCCGCAGGAAAACCATTTCGGGCTGATAGACGAGAAGGAGGGCCCGAAGGAAGCCTGGTACAGATACGGCCAAGCCCTGAAGGAACTGAAGGGCTAAGGGCGTCTGGGGTAGGGCTTCAATTCTTTTAACTGCAGGTTCCCAGGCAGGGCCCAAGAGGGCCGGTCGTCTAGTCTGGTAGGATACAGCGGAGCGCGTCCAGTCCCTTGGCAAAGAAATCCAGACTGGGAGAGGTCGGGGGTCCAAATCCCCCCCGGTCCACTATCCCTGGAGTTTGGAACCCTCCGTTATATCGCCCCAGGAACCGGGTCATCATGTTCCCGAGCCGGTCCCCGTACGCCCACCTGCTGGAAGAAGACGAGAACTTCCGGAGATGGTACGAGAACACCGGGCGCGGCTCCCCGACCACTGCTGCGATTTCGTATTACCTGGCTGTCAACGGCGGCGGTCAGCAACAGGTCGTGGCTCTCGCCCAGGTTGTGATGGTCGCCCCGCGAGGGACTATGACGTTTTCGGTCAACCCCTCCTTTCAGAGCGTTGGAATGGTGACTTCGTACGGAAACGTTTGGTGGAGTTCCTAACGGAACACTTTCCGTCTCTGCTGTTTGGTTCATAGGAAAGTACGCATAAGCTGGCCAACGAACCCGCTTCGCATGGGGGTGGAATCCTATTCAGGAGTGCCATCCGCAACTGAAGACGAACAATTGAAGCGACCTGTTAGGAAGAAATTCAAGGAGTTTCGTTGGGTGTAACTGTAGTTACTTTAATACGACCCCTTGTTGGCACCTGCACAATTCCACAAGAGAAGAGAGCCTTGGTCAGCAAATTCTTGGTCGGATACGATGGGTCAGCACAGGCCGGGCGTGCGCTTGATTTCGTCGTTGGCATCGCCTCACAGAACGAAGGCTCCGAGATTCACATTGCGTATGTGGTCCAGAAACCAGCGGGAGCCCCCGATCCCATCCCCGACGAATTGCTGGAATCGTTAAGGAAATCAGGGAAAGAAACGCTTGTGAACGCTGAGCGAGTGGTCAAGAAGAACCTGATTGACGCTATAATCTATCTTGAAATGGGGAATCCTGGGGAGAAGCTCATGGAACTCGCCAGCAGGTTGAACCCAGATCTGGTAGTGCTCGGGACCCTCCGGCACTCCGCGTCAGAGAGGCTTTTGGGGACCGTGTCTTCGCATTTCCTGAAGTCCCGGGCCTACCCGGTCCTTATTGTTCCCTGATTCGGGTCAGCCAACAGCGAGTAGGATGTAGATGAGTACGAAGACAAAGGCAGCCATGATGTAAATCAAATAGAGACCGAGCTTTCCTGGCATTACCTTCTTGCTAGTGTAAGCCGACAACCACAATGCCCACCTGGCGAGGACGTCGTAGAACTTCTTGAAGACATCTAAGACTTCGAGGTCCACGACGTACTCTTCTGGCGACCTGATGATTGGGCGCTGAACTCCGCCAACCTGGACCACAGTCTCTTTGGTCCTGAAAAGGAACCTAAGCATTATGCGGATGGGGGTACTGTAGCCGAAGGAGTTGTAGAGTCCCGTCCCATCGCTGGACTGAGCTGACCCTGCGAACCAACCTTCTGTGCGCCGAACCTTCGGCCCCAAGCCAAGGGGCCTGATCCTCACGCCCCCGGCGACAAGCAGAACCCCCAGCAGAACGAGAACGAACGCCACGGCCGTGAACGTCGGGGAGAAGCCTCCGAACGGGCTTCCTGACAGTATCACGAAGGGTGAAGGCACCCCCAGTAGGCCGGTGACGAACATACCGAACGGGTTTGTCCCCAGGGTCCGGGACACAGCATTTGAGGCGAGTAGGAACACCCCTGGAGCTGCGACACCTGTCGCGATGATTAACGCAGCGAAGTACACAAGGCTGCCCATAATCGAGAGACCCCCGTTGGTGCCATGTTTCCCACTAGCGGTCGCCAACTTCCGTGGCCACAGTATCCCGAACCCGTAGGCTTTCGTCATTGTAACAACGATTATCCCTGCTGCCAGCGCGACCACCCCGCCCACCAGGGTCCCGACAATCTGGCTCGTCAGGTCCCCGAACCTGAAGGATTGGAAAAGCGCCTCTAGGATCATCCATTCTGAGACGAACCCCGCAAGCGGAGGCACGGCGGCCAAGGACAAGGCCGTGAATATGCTTGTGAAACCAAGAGATGGCCTCTCGTCAGGTGGCAATGGATTACTGCTGCCCAGGTCGAAGCTTCCCCTCAGCTTGCTGACCCACCCGTTGGTGAGGAAAAGCGACGCCTTGGCAATAGAGTGGGCGAAGGCATGGAAAAGGGCGGCAACAAGGGCGAAGTCCGCGAGCAAGGTCAGGTTGTAGTAGGAGGCGACCATGTACGACCCTATGGCTACGACGATCATCCCGTTGTTTTCTATCGTGCTGTAGGCGGGCAAACCTTTCGAGTGTTCCGAGACCGAGCTGAAGAGCGCTCCAAGGAGGGCTGAGACCCCGCCGATGGTCAGGGCCAGCCACCCCCACCAGAGCTCGTACTGTCCGAGCTGGGACACGACGTCGATGATGCCGTAGACCCCCATCAATGTGAGCGTCGCGGATAGGAGCGCAGAGGCGTTCGACGGGGCGCTAGAGTGGGCGATAGGGAGCCACTCGCTCATATGGAAGGGAGCCAATCCCATCTTCAGGCCGAATCCGACAAGCGCAGTGACGAAGATCCAAGAGCCCAGTGGTGAGATGATTCTCGCTACGTCGGGTCCCATGAAGTCGAAGGTGCCTGCTGCTGAGAAGAGTCCGGAGAATGCAAGCATGATGAACACGCTGCTCCCTTCCCCGAAGGCGAGGAAGAGGTAGGCAGCATTTCTCACACCTTCCCTGTCGCCTTTCCCCTGCAGTATCATGAAGAAGGAGGCGATTGTCATCGACTCCCAACCTATCAGAAACGTGATGGCGTCGCCGCTTACCAGCACGAAGACCATCGACAGGATGGTGAGTAGCAGGAGAGACGAGAGCGACTTGGGGTAGTCGTCATCGTACTTTACCGAGTACAAGCATGTCCCGAGCCAGACAAGTGAGGAGATCAGGAGGAAGTACGAGTTGAATTGGGAGACCTGCAGTTGGGCGAAGCTCGATGATGTGACCTTCCAAAGGTCGATGGAAGTCGTCCCTCCAGAGATTAGGACGGTGAGCGAGAGTATTGTGCTCAACGCAGAGCCCACAACCCCCAGGAGATATGCCGCCCTCTTCGAAATCAGCCCGAGGAAGAAACCCGCACCGAAGGTCACCAAAGTCCCAAAGAGGAGCCCTGCCACTACGCCAACCGCGGTCATGGCGGCGCCTCCTTCCTCAGCCTCCCAGCGGCCAGAAGCAACCCCTCCAGGATCTGAACAGGAGAAGGCGGGCATCCAGGGACGGTGACATCAACCGGAATCACCTCCCTCACTGATGAGACAAACCCTTCAGTCCCTCTGAAGATGCCGCCGCTGATGGCACAGGCTCCTACCGAAATGACTAGCTTTGGTTCTGGCATGCTTTCGTACGTCCTCTTGAGGACATCCACCATCGCTGGATTGAGGGCTCCGACCACCAGCAGGGCGTCGGCATGCTTGGGGGAGTTTGTCAGCGAAATTCCGAGCCTCGTAAGGTCATAGTATGGATTGGAAAGGTTCAGCACCTCTAAATTGCAGGCGTTGCACGACCCGACGTCTATCATTAGGGCGTGGAGCGACCTTCCGAAAATCTGCTTCGCGCTCTTCACATTTTGCAGGGCGACACTTGCCTGGAGGGCTCGGGTCTTGTCGATGTTTCCATCTTCGAATGAGAACCCTGCCGATGAGCAAAGGCGGCAGTAGACGCACATTCCAAGGTCTATCTTCCTCTCTTGCGAGTTGATTGCGCTCGTTGGACAGCCCTTCTCGCCCCCCGGCCAATCTGCATGTTGAGTGGCCATGGGTGGCTGAGAGCTTTGAGGAATCTCTTCACTTGTGGGGGGTGTCCTAGGATATCTCGTAGTGAGGACACCTTTCTTCAACCCGCGGAGGACCCAAATCTTTGGCATCTTCGACTCTCACCTGTCTGAATCGGCGAATGAAAGGCCGAAGCTTTCGTAAGCGAACTGGAAGTCCGTGAAGACGTTCCCTTGGAGGCTCTTGGCGAACGGGAGCCAATTCACCAGGGAAGGAGGGCGGATGTGCAGATTGCTTATCCTGCCTCGGTTGTCAACCTGAACCACCTGTATCAAGTCGCCGCTGGGACTTTCAATCCTGCAGAAGGCGAAATCCTCCGGAAGTCTATCCTGGGAGGACCGTTTAGGACTAGTCCGTGGCCCTGGTCCGTCACCCGGCATCCTGTCGAGGAGTTCCCTCAAAGCTATGGTGCTGGATTCGATTTCCTTCACCCTCACCATAGTCCTAGCCATGGTGTCCTCACCCGACTCGGTCTCCAGGTTGACGTAGATGTCCCTGTACGGCTCGATGGGGTAGGTCAGTCTGTCGTCCCACTGCAGGCCCGACCCGCGAGCTGCGGGGCCGACGGAACCGAGTACGATTGCGTCGCCTCTCGAAAGCTTCGCCGTGCCCTGAAGCCTGTCGAGGAAGATCCTCGAGGAAAGGAAGTACTCAACAAGCTTAGAGAACTCTCCTGCAACCGTCCTGATTTCACTGACGAGCTGAGTGCGCTCTTCCTTGGCCAGGTCATAGCGCACACCCCCGAGAGTGTTGATTCCGAAAAGATACCTGTGGCCGAAATACTTGGAATTCGACCGCAGAATCCTCTCTCTTAGGGCGTGCGTCTGTGTCGCGGCCACGTTCTGTGATGCTGCTTCGGCGAGGCGACCAAACACATACAAGTGATTGTAGATGCGTTCGAGCTCAATGGCCGCTGCCCTAGTCCACCTGGCTTTCGACGGAACCTCGAGGCGCAGGGCACCTTCTACGGCGGTCACGAAGCAGGTGGAGTACGAAGCCGAGAAGTTGCCTGCCGACCTCTCAATAAGAAGCAATGCGTCCTGGGGTAGCTTGCCTAGCGCCGCCTGTTCGACTCCCCTCTTCTTGAAATTGGTTTGTGGGACAACCTTGAGGACCCGTTCTCCGTAAGTCACCAGTTTGAATCCTCCCGCTTCGGGCACACCTGAACTCACGGGCCCATATTGGAACTCGAATACGCCGTACCCCTCTACTTTGCCTCCGGCTTCCAACTCGAGTGGAATCCCCAACTTCGTTTCACTCCCTCTAAGGAGGGCGCCGAATTCCTCCCCAAGCGTCGGCGGCAGGTCGCTGAGGATGGTCTTGTTGTTCTCTATATCAGAGAGGAGCGCATGCGTCCGATTGCCGGCACGGAAAATCGACGAAATCTGCATGTTCTCTCGAAGGCTTTCCACGTTCCGTCGCTCGATACGGGCGGCATCCAGTTCTGACGACGTTCCACTCATGGGACGATCCCCTGAGCCGCTTGAAGAAGCAACGGGCTCATGTAGACACCAATGCCGAGGGCGACCAAGAGGTTGGCGAGCGGGATGGCTACCGACAACCAATTCTCGCGTGCAGAGTTTGTTCCTTGTTTCGCTGCTTTATCCTCGAGTGTGCCCCCTCCCGTTGGGCTGACACCGAATACCATTCGTACCGATTGCCTGTTGAGTCCGATGAAAGTGTAGGTGTAGACAGCCGCCAGGAGGAGGACCAGAGCGAAGTTCCCTGTGCTCATGGCCTGTGCGATTATCATGAATTCGCCCACGAACACCCCGAACGGCGGAGCCCCCGTCACCGCGAGACAGGAAAGCGCGAAGAGGTAGCCGCTATACTTCAGCCTCGAGGCCACTCCCTGGACCTCGGCCATGCTCTTGCTTTCATAGGAGACCAAGATGTTACCGGCCCCGTAGAAGGCCGAAGACTTGGCGAAGGCGTGGGCGACAATCTGTATGACCGCCCCGATTGCCCCGACGCCGCCTAGGGCGAAACCAACCAAGATAATGCCCATGTTCTCCATGCTGGAGTACGCGAGCATTCGCTTGTAGTTCCGCTGATAGCCGATTATGATAGCTGCGAGCAGGGCGGTGAAGATTCCGAATCCTATTAGCAAGTTCTGCATCGCGGCGAAGGAGGCAAGACCCTGGAGGAGGTTGAAGGTCCTCACCAAGGCGTAGATCGAAGTGGGGAGGAGGATGCCTGAGAACATAGCGCTGACAGGGGAAGGCGCTTCGCTGTGCGCGTCGGGAAGCCAGGCGTGCATGGGGGCGATTCCTGCTTTAGTGCCGTAACCCACCAGTGCGAAGCCGACCGCCAGAGGCATGAGCAATCCGGCCTGTAACGGCCCGGCCGTGAGGTCTGAGATCAGGAGAGTCCCTTGCGAGAAGTAGACGAAGATTACCGAGAGCAGGGAGGATACGAGTCCCGCGGAGACTATCAGTGTGTAGCGCCACGCCGCTTCGACGCTGGTCCTTTCCCGCTCGAGCGCCACCAAGAGTGCGCTCGTAACCGTCGTTGCCTCGATTGCGATCCAGACAAAGCCGAGGTCGTTGACCGTGACCGCGAGCAGCATGGTGAACGCAAAGAGGTCGAGCAGGGAGTAGTACCACCTGAAGCGGATGAGGGGCTCGTTGATCCTCTTCACGTGGAACCATGAATACGCCACCGAGGTGAAGAAGATGGACGAAATGGTGATTGTCATTATTCTTGTCAGTCCGTCGGAATAGAAGAAGCCGAATGCTCCCGAAGCCCCAGAGGCGAGCAAGAGCAAGGAGACCAGAACAGCAGCGGCGGAGGACACGAGAGATGCGAGAATCTCGACCCCGTCCCTAGGGACAAGCGAAATCGCTGCCCCGACTGCAGGTGCCGCGAGCAACCCTACGAACAGGATAGACTGGTCCATTCCCTTATCACCCTGTGAGTTGCTCTAGTTCGGGCTCTTCGAGCGTCCGTAGAACATCCCTTGTAGCGGACAGGATCACGCCGACTAGGACAACACCCAGGATATCTAGGACTACGGCGAACTCGATCAGAAGGGGTATGGTCGGCGCGATGAGCGCGCCCGCATAGAGGACAGCGTTCTCTTCCTCTAGGAATCCCGTCATCTGCGTGAGCGCGTTCCTCCTGGTCACTATGAGGAGAAAGCTGAGGAGCACGAGGACAAAGGGAACCGATGCAGAAGGGTTTGATAGGGTAGGAAGCAGCGCGGTCTTGAAGAGAGCGTATCCTCCGATTGTCATCAGCACGCCTACAATGACCAATGAGGGCACCCTCTGGCCTGTCCCGCTCTCCCTCAGGCTGTGCTTGAAGCGTCGGACCTGGTAGAGCATCACGACGGGGATCAGGATTCCTCTGATCCCGGCGGTTATCGCCGCGAGATACAGGAGGTCGGCCACTCCCGACTCCAGATAGAGGACTACGAAGAAGCCCGCAAGAAGCAGCGATTGAACGGCCACTGCCCGTATTGTCGGGTCGACAAAGGTCTGGCTCTGGAGATAGAGAGCTGACAGGATCACCAGTATCCCCAGCAACCCCGCAACCTCGCCTAGGAGCGATGCAGGAATGGTCATGGAACTGGCCCGCCTCCCACCAGAAAAAACGCTATGACCGCGAGAAGCCCGAGGCTGAACGAGATGGCGAGAAAGTCGAGGATCTTGAAGAGGCGCAACTTGGCGAAGGTCTCTTCAGTTATCACTATCACCGCTGCCAGTCCTAATAGCTTGAGGAACAGGGTGCCGACCGAGTACAGGGCACCTGTGACGGAGACCTGGCTTGACATCCACCAGGGAAGCAAGAAGACGTTCAGGAAGACCGACATGAGCATGAACTGCTTCATGTAGCCGCCCCACCTCGAAAGCGCAAGGAGCTTCCCGGAGTGTTCCATCACCTTGGCGTCGTCGAGCATCCCGAACTCCATCAAGCCCGAGCTCTCGACCGGGAGCCGACCTGTTTCGACGAGCAGTAGCATGAAGAACGCACCAAGCACAAGTATGTGGGTCGCCGAAAGGTACCAAGCCGTCGAGGTCGCCAGGAGGTTGTTGGTCACGTATGGGTTGTTGGTCCCAGTGATTAGGGCGACTCCAAAGAAGACCATAATCAAGGTGGGCTCGGCCAAGGCGGAAAATGAGGCGCTCCTGCTTGCGCCAAGGGCTGTGTAATTAGTATGGGCGTCGATAGCGGCGATGATTCCCACGATTCCAGCGAGGCCGAACATCAGCGCCCCTCCCAGCAGGTCGAGAAGTATGCCGTATGGGAGGGGATAAGGAGTCACAATAGGGATGACCAGAGAGATGATGATGTAGGCAGTAAAGGATAGGAAGGGGGCTAGAACGAAGAAGCTGGACGCCCTCTCGGGCACGACCACCTCCTTCCTGAAGAGCTTCACGAGGTCATAGTAGGGCTGAAGCAGCGGCGGGCCGTGTTTGGATTCTATTATCGCCTTCAGCCTGTTTATGATTCCAGCTACCAGAGGGGAGAGGAAGAGAGCCGTGCCAACTTGGATGACGTTTATGATCTGAAGTGTGAGCTGGTCTGTCAAAGTGCCATCATTCCAATAGAGGGTGTTCGAATTTTATGCCTGATACACAGGACTTGCGGTGCCTCCCGGGCGTCTGTAATTAAATGTAACTGTTGTTACATTTCCAAGATGGACTGGGCGGCGAGTCGATTACTTGTTGATTCCGAGGGGCTGTGCTTTCTCCGCGAAGCTAGCCAGTGCCTTCTTGCATCTTGACAGAATCTTATCGACCTTGGAAGCGTCCTCGTCACGTCCATACCCCTTCTCTTTCACGTCCTTGTACCACCTTTCGAGTGCTTCGAGGCTCTGTTCGAGTTCATCTGTCTCTTCGTAGGTGGTTTTCTTGTTTGTGAGGTTCTCGCTTATCTCATCCAGGAATTCCTGGCATTCTTCGTAGATTTCGTCGTACTGCTTCC
This sequence comes from Nitrososphaerota archaeon, assembly GCA_029785685.1. The sequence continues at coordinate 10,832 of JAFLZE010000018.1, forward strand.
GCCTATCCTCTTGGAACAGTTTTGAGAGTACGGCTTCGTCCGGCATTTCCAGTGCATTGGCAGCCATTACCAGAATCGTTCCATGCTTCTTGAATTCGGATCTGAACTGTCCAATCTCCTTTCTGACCCGAGGTGTGTTAGGCAGGATGCAGAGAGAAACGGGCGGATAGAGGGCACCAAGCTTCTTGAGGTTCCTCCACGCCCTCACCCTCAACTTCGAAGGTTCGTTCGGAAGGTCGTAGGCAACTACGACCCACCTGTCAGCCGACGACTCGCTCATGAGATGAATCCGAGACCAACTTGTCGATTTAAGCCTACCATGTGCTGCTGACCTGTTACCTGCCTCCAGTGCGGAGACCGTTCGCAAGTTGTTCGAAGATGGATCTCTCATCGCCTATGAGTTGTCTCAGCTCCGACACCACGAGTTCAACATCATAGTCCACCCTTTCAAGTTGAACGTCCCTTGTGGATGTATCAAGGACAGCGTAAGACGCCCTAGGGTCTCCATCCTTCGGCATTCCTACGCTCCCGGGGTTAACAATCCATCGAGTCCCATCTTTGATTTCGTACGGCACGTGCGTGTGCCCCAGCAAGAGCAGATTCACCCCTTCGACCTCAAGACCGGCAGCCTCCTCCTTCGTGATGTACCTGTAGAGCTCGTCCCCGGGGGCTGCGTGCAGAGCCCTGACCCTCAAGTCTCCGTATGCAAGGTCGAGGGTCTTCTCCGCTCGTCCAAGCATCTGCAAGGCCCTCCTCGGCGTCCTCTGAAAGGTAATCCTTTCCCTGGTTCTTACGGCCGCCTCATGCGTCCTCGGACTGCTCCTGCAGTCCAGACCGAAAGCGGCAGCTACGTCGTGATTGCCCACCACTCGCTTCGCCCTCATCCTCTTCAGCCTAGAGTAGACCTCAAATGGCGATGGTCCGTAGTCTACGACATCGCCCAAGAAAATCACGTCGTCGTATCTGGCCCTTTCAAGGACAGCATCTAGCGCTGAAAAGTTGGAGTGAATGTCTGAGATGAGAAGGACCTTCAATTTTGTCCGGAATCGCCCGAAAGCGGCAATTATATATTCTCTATGTAACCACCGTTACAGTCGACAGACTTGCTTCGAAAGGGAAAGAGGAAAGCGTCCGCCGAAATCGTGGAGTTTTCGGTCGGCAGTGGGGACTACAAGCGTTTCGAGCAGTTCGCCGTCGCCCACCGCCTCACTCAGGACGACGCACTGCGAGCCGTCCTGATTGAGGGAATCAATCGATATTGGCCACAACAGCTTGCCTATATGGAGAAAGACTACTCCGAACTGGAGAAAAAGTTCAAAGAATACAGTAGAGATAATGAGACCCTCAGGAAGATCTATTCTCAGAACCACGAGTTTGGGAGGCTCCTGGAAGCCGAGAAAAAAGAAGGGAGGGGTAAGTGAATGTTCAATGTGTTCAGTTCCGCCAAGTGGAAGCAGCACCCTACAGAGGTCGATACGCATTCCATCATTGAGGTAGGCAACTCAGAGGAGTCGGTCAAGATAACCGCCAGATTCGAGGGAAAGACCTGGAAGGAGATATCGAGTTTCGCCCGGCAGATGGGATACACCGCGATGAAAGAGTTGCTCCCGATACTCTTCTCCTACGGAGTCACAGATGAGGAAGGCGTTGACATCGATAAGCGTCGTTCGGAGATGCTCGCGCTAGGAGGGAGATACGCGGCCATGAAGTTCGAGTCATACCAACTCTTCTCGGACAACAGGGCTTTGTCCATGGCCCTTTCGACACTGCTACCCGAGAATAAGAAGCTCAGAAAGCTGCTGACCGAGAAGGGCCTCACCCCGGCAAAGCATGAACAGTGGGATGACTGGGCGCAGGATAAGATTGACAGTTTCTACAAAAAGTACGTCTTCATCCTCAAGGAAACCTAGATGAGTTTGGTTTCGACTTTCCTGGCCGCGAATCTCTGGGAGCTGGTTTCGAACGCAAAGCACTCGGTGAAGATCGGTATCTCGAGTGAGAGTCAGCTGGATCAGGTCGCGTCCGTTCTCATGAAGGCTTCGAAACCGCGCGCAAACGTAGAACTCCATGCGAGGTCGTTCGGTCTGCATACCAGGCGTGTCGATATGTGGGAGAAGCTACTTGCGAATGGGGTTCAGGCAACTTGGGACCCGGACCTGGACCTTGGCGCCGTTTCAGTAGACGGAACATGCTACCATCTCGAGGAAGGGGAGCTCACGCAGGTCGAAGCAAAGGATCTCAGGCTCGGAAAAGCAGGATTTCTCGGAGTTCTCAAGGGGAGACTCGAAAGCGGCCAGAGACTCGCGGGCAAAGGTGGCTTTTCGTTTCTCTTGGTCATCGAACGAGACGGAAAACGCTACCCATTGTTTGCGGGAAAGGACGTCATCACATTAGACTTGAGGACCGGCGACACTCTTAGGGTAGCCTATCTGTCCATAGCCGGTGACAGCACCTACAACGGAAGGACTGCACCAACACAGGTATTCCTAGAGGCGCTGTCGGTAGAGGTGTCAAAGCAGCATCCCGACAAGCAGCCTGTGCTTTGGCTGACGACCAGAGATGAAATCAAAAGGCTCCTTGAGGACTTTCCGGTCCCTTCTTTCACGACCAAGAAGAAGGAGGCGTGGGTGGAAACGGCAAGAGCCCGGATAGCCCTTGGTTTGAAGAAACGAATGTTCTACGTAGACGGTGACGACGAACGGCATCTCTATGCTAGGATTCGAGGAAAAGTATTGCCTGGTTCCCCATGAAGAGAGTCGAGCAGCTCGACGAAAGCATTCGTGTCATCGCGTCGGTAGCTATCGGAAAGGACTGTAAAATCCCGCTCATCAACGAGCGGGAGGAGCCCTACCACGGCAGATGGGTACTACCACAGGGATACGTCAAGACCTGCGAACAAGTTCCCGACGCCGCACGAAGGGAGGTTAAAGAGGAGCTTCGCGTGGAAGTCGAACTCCAGGGATTGGTGGGCGTCTACGACGATTTCATCTCAGAAGGTACGGGGAATACCCACTACCTCTTCGTCTGCTATAGCGGGAAATTGGTGGGAGCGGCAAACCCTCGCCCGACACCAGAGGCTGTGGATATGGTGTGGGTTGACCCGGCCCGAGGCTCATTTGACAGCCCAGACGTCGCAAGACGGACGCTGACGGATGCGTCGAAACTAGGGAGGAGGCGGTTCAGGTATCGTTGACAGAAACATCGGTGAAGACTAGGCCCGACGACTCTGACGGAAGTGCCGTGGATTCTGAACTTGAAAGAACCTTTCGAAATCGAGCGAATCAGATTTTCGGCTCGAAGCGAAGGTCACTCGTGACAGCCAACGAGGAGGCACTGGAGTTGTGGCTAGCCTGGCGTGGCGACCCTGCCTATCTCATCGCAGAGGTTGGGAAAAGGCCAGATATGGAACGCGCGTGGCGTGTGGCGAGATTCACGCAAATCCCAGACCTTGCTGCAAAGTACGACGATGTCAGTGCTAGGAGCATTGGCGGGTCCTTTCCAGACCATATCCTTGCTTTCTTTGTGCGCTTCCTTTCCACGGAGTTGAGTCGTTCTCGCGGCGCCGAGCTCACGTCAGAAAGTTCAGTTAATCCGTCTTCAGAGGTTCAACCTGAGAGTATCAGGTCTGACGAGGTCTTTGGTAGGCTGAAGAAAGGCGCGACGGTTACGGCAAGGTGGCCTAGCACGACGGCACCTTCGCTCTCTCGCAAGGTGATTGTTCTCTCAACCGACAGGATTACGTGCTCAGAGTACCCCGCGCTAGATGTCGGGCGCCGAAAAAGCGCCGGGCTCATGAGATTTCTTGAGAGGTCGGAGAAGAAAAACCGAGCGAGGTGGGTTTCGTCCCGTGGGTGAGGGCTCAGCTCGGGAAACGACGAGCCCCAACAAGACTCCCTGGCTCAACAGAACTATTGCGGGAGTCAGCCTGACCAGTCTCTTCTCAGACATGAGCCATGAGACTGCCACGGCCATGCTCCCCCTCTTCGTGGCGACCCTAGTGGGCGGCCCGATTGCGGCGGCCGCGCCCATAGGGCTGATTGAAGGCGCCTCGGACGGCGCGTCTAGCGCAATCAAGTCGTACTCTGGCTATTGGACCGACAAGACGGGAAAGAGGACATCTGTAATGTACCTCGGTTACGCTCTTACCGGGTTTCTCATCCCAGCCATTGGGTTCGCCACGTCGTGGCTCCAGATTCTCGCCCTGCGGGTAGCCGGATGGATGGGTCGCGGGGCTCGCGGCCCTCCAAGAGATGCCCTGATGTCCGAGTCAGTAGCCCCCGAAACCCGGGGCAAGGCTTTCGGCTTTCAGCGCGCCTTCGATACCATTGGAGCGACTATCGGGATCGCATTGGCATACCTGCTCATCCCCCGTCTCGCGATTCCATCAATCTATTTCCTCACATTGATTCCGGGGATAGCTTCAGTCGTTGTAGTAGTCGCCCTGGTCAGGAGCAAGGCCCGGGTCCCCCATCCGAATCATCCGAGTTTCTTGCATGCCGTAAGGGGGCTCCCAACAAGGTTCAGGCTGTTCCTTGTAGGCGTGGGTCTCTTCGGGTTGGTAAATTTCTCGAACACCATATTCAATCTCCGGGCTCTTCAGATTCTCGCGCCTTCACAAGGACAGACAGGCGCCGCGGACGTCGCCGTCCTGCTCCTCCTTGTCCTCAACGTCGTATACGCAGCCAGCTCGTATCCCGCCGGCTTCTTGGCAGATAGGGTATCCAAGAGATTTCTCCTCGCTGGCGGATATGGCTTATTCGGGCTGGCCTGCCTGGTATCTGTCTTTGAGATTCCTTCGATTCCAATACTTCTCACCGTATTCATACTCGCCGGGTTGAGCACCGGTGTTGTAGACGCAGTCGAGGGCGCCTACACGGCAGACTTCCTGGACTCGTCACAGAGGGGTGTGGGTTATGGTGTGCTTCAAACTGTCAATGGTGTAGGGGACTTCGTCTCAAGCGCTCTGATTGGAGTGCTGATTACTCTTGTGTCCCCAGCAGCGGGCTTTGGTCTTTTCGCCGGGTTGTCGTTCGCGGCTGGGGCTTTGCTAGTCACTCTTACAGGAAAGTGAATTTACGGCGTCTGAATCTCGATAGAAAATGTCGCTCTAAGGGACCAAGCACCATGCTCATAGCGGCAGACGCCCCTCTGGCGTCGGCAGCGCTTCTTCCTCATCCGCCAATCAGCCAAGCGCTCCTCAAAGTCGAGAGAGTTTCGTAGCTGACCTTGGTCACGACGGGGACCGTTTCAGTGACCCAATAAGTGTAGGAGCTGTAGACCGCCGAGCAGGAGTACTGCGAACCGGACGGGCAGTAGCTCATCTGGCCAAGGTTGATTATGTGTGGTTCTACACCGGTGAACAGGGCTATTGCGAACCTGATGGGCAGGATAAGCCTGGTTTCCAGACTCCCCGGGGTCCGAGTCCCCCCCGGTCTACCTTTCACTTCGGGTGCGACTGACCGATGATTTCTTTGTACCCGAGGTAGAGGTTCCCGAACCCGATCACCCCCACGGTGAGGAGGACTAGAACCGTCGCGACGCCTACCGAATTCAGGTTGGGGATGGGGTTCCCGGTGCTCAAGGCCAGGTTGCCCAGGGCTGGGAAGCCGACCACCAACCCCCCGATTATCGCAAACGCAATCCCGCCGAGATAGAGCGTCCGGGCAGCGGCAGAGCGGCCGACATATTTGATCTGCCCGGCGGTGAGCTTCTTCAACCTCATTATGTTAGCGAAGACGGAACCCAGTATCACCTGCATAATCATGGTCCCTATCCCGAAGGAAGTCCCTACGAGGGCGGCGTAGAATATGTTCGGCATCTGGGGCGCAAGTATGAAGACGATCACGCTCGCATAGGCTCCGAGTCCCCACCCCGCTATGAAGCCGTGAACGGTGGCGAGCTTCAGGGGCACGGGCTTGGGCCCGTCCTCTGCCTCGTGCATTGGGACCCGCTCCGCCTGGGCCGTGTGATGCTGGTCGCCCCCCAGGAGGCGGTCCAGGGGGACATGGATGTCCGAGCCTTTGAGCAGATAGTAACCGGCGAGAAGCATCCCTATCCCTACGAGCATGTAGATGTAACCTTCGAGGTTGTAGGCCTCGTATATCGCAGCGAGCCCGGCGAACCCCATCGCCGCCAAGATCGTTCGCTGGATGGTAAATCCACCGGAGAACATGAACCCGGCCCTCATCCCTCCTCTTGAACTGTAGCTGCCGATCGAGTAGCTGAACGTTATCGGCCATGTGTGCTCGTCTGGGGTCAGCCCATGGAGCATCCCGAGGACCACGGCTATGCCCAAGATCGCTGGAACCGCAAGCCCTGATGCAGGATGAAGGAGCGAGCCCAGGTCAAACATGCCTGGCACCTACCGGAATCGGCCTCCCGTGGGGGCACTTCTCTGGATGGCTCAGGTGAGCACAAAGCTTCTCCAGGTCGGCCTCGTCAATCGGAATCGCCATGGATGATGAGACCCTGCAGGCCTCCTCCAGCGGCAGGCCGTTCCTGACCAGCACCGTCTCGATGAGACGGTGGGTCCTGGTCGCCCTTTTGAAACAGTCAGCCCCCTCCTTTGACAGCCTGTAGCCGCTCGGCCCCTTCTCGACCAGATCCATGCCCATCAGTTTGTCCAGGAACTGAAGCGCGGTCGGAGGGGCTATCTTCATCGTGACGGCGACGTCCTTCACCCTAGCCGGCCAGCCGTCGGAAGACAGGGAGTGGACCGACTCCAAGCAGTCCATCTCTCTTCGGCTGAGGGCCGGGCTCATGTTAGACATGACCTAATCAGATTAGGTCATGACTAATATAAACGTGCCGCCGGCGTGTGCCGGCGGCTGATCAGACCGCTACTCCAACGCTCCCTCATCTGGGCTGGTGGGCGTCGGGATACGGCTCACCACCCCGACGGCTGCGAAGACGAACACTGCGGCTAGGATGAACGTGAGGTAGTAGCCATCTGACAGGATGGAGACTGAGATGAACCCTGAGGCGAAGGCGCCGAGCATCGCCGCTATGCCGACGACTGCGGAGTATACACCCAAGGCGGCCCCGGCGCCCTTGCTTTGGATGGTTGTGAACATCATCGTGTTGGCGGAGGTGTAGTAGACGGCGAAGGCCACTCCGCTTGCCAGGGGGTAGAAGATGAGGACTGGAAACACGAAGTATGGGTCGCGGACGAAGAGGGCCGCCGCACCGACCGCGAGGTACATCCACCCTCGGAGCATCAGCCCCTGTATCGACGTGGTGGTGAGGCTTCGGGAACTGACGTATTTTCCAGCGACCCTGAACGCCAACGTCTGGACCGCCATCCCTGCCAGGATCACCCCGAACACCTCTGCCTTGGACGATGTGAACAGGTACATGGCCGGGACGAAGGAGGTGTTGAACAACCCGCTCGAGACATAGAAGAGTATGGTAGACATGTAGAACAGGGGACGGCTCCTTGTCAGCGTCGACCGGATTCCTCTGAAGGCACGCTCGAAGTCGGAGAGAGTGGGAATCGCAACAAAGAACACCGGGTTCGTCAGGAGGCGGGTGAAGAAGCTCGGCCGCCTCCTCGCCAGGGTCTCCCTTTCTAGGACGAATGGAGGCTCCTTGATCATAACGAGGGCGAGGACCGCTGACACCAGCGATAAGGCACCCATGGGGACGAAGAGGAGGACGAGTTGGTCCGGAAGGGCCCCAGCCCAGATGGTCCCTACGACGTATCCTCCGACGTTGCCCACGCTTGAAATCATGGAGAGCCTCGCGAAAGCGTTCGCCCATCTGCTCTTCGACTCCGTCTCCATTATCAGGAGGTTCATGGGGGTCGCCGAAGCGAAGGAGACGAACGATATCATGCCGTAGATTGCGATCGTCCCTCCAGCCGAGCCGACGAAGTAGAAGGACGCTAGGAGCGCGGCTGTCAGTGAGTAGCTCAGCGCCACCAGCGCCCTTCTCTTGTGGAGTCGGTCGATGGCCAGCCCCCAGAAGAGCGCCGCCGGGATGCTTATGCCGTTGTAGACCGCGGACGCCAGGCCTCCATAGATGGTCCCGAGGGTCTGGCCGTTGAGCTCCACGAGGTAGAGCAGCACCATTGTCCCCAGCGGGCCTGTGGCGAAGGAGACAGGGAAGACGCTGTACAGCCACCTGTCGTGCTTGGCTTTCGGTTGCGCCATGCCCTCCCCCCAGCGCTTCGGTTCATCTGTTTTGCACCGAAAGGACCTCGTGGAAGACTGAATTAGCGCCTGGAGGGGCCAAGCCCCGATGGCGCGCCCCCACAGGCTCACGGCGGTTTCGATACCGGACACGGTCCTTGAAGAAAAGGAGTCCCCCAGGGAGAAGACGGCGAAGCTGGGTGTGATCGCGAGGGCCTGCGCGATATACGGGGTGGACGTCATCGAGGTCTTCAGGGACCCCCGCGGAAGGGGAGAAGGGGTTGAGATCCGCAGGGTCTTGGAGTACCTCGAGACCCCGCAGTATCTCAGGAAGAGGATCTACCCCATGGACGAGTCGCTGAAGTATGCCGGCATCCTCCCTCCCCTCAGGATCCCTTCGCACAAACCGAAGGTCCCGATTGGCTCCATCTCGGTAGGCGAAACGAGGGAGGGGGTCGCCAACGCGGACGGAACGGTGGATGTCGGGCTCGAAGCGCCCGCAAGGCTTCTCGGGGAGGCGGTCCCAGGAAGCAGGGTGACGGTCAGGATTTCATCGGTGGCCCCCCTCGAGGCAAGGAAGGCGGGACCGGACGAAGTGCAGGAATATTGGGGGTACAGGGTGGAGACAGGGTCGCTGAGCCGGGTTACTTCAGACGACAGGTTTGACGTCAAGGTGGCGACTTCGAGGCTCGGCACGCCTCTGGAGGAGGCGCTGGGTCCGCTGAAGAGCGCCCTCGGACAGGCGAAGGGGGTGAAGCTGGTATTCGGTTCGCCGTCGAGGGGGCTCCCTGACATCTTCGGGGACGAGATGTCCAAGTTCGATTTCGTGGTCAACCTCTATCCGCGTCAGGAAGTGAAGACCGTGAGGACGGAGGAGGCGATCTTTGCCGGACTTGGGCTTGTGAGCATCCTTTCAGTCGGGGCTCTGGGAAGTTGACGGTTGCTTGACCAAAATCGTCTCGGTGTGTAAAGTCGGTTGTTCGACGATGCGAGAAAACGGCTAAAGGAGAACACTTGAAGGACATTGGAATCAGATGGATTGGACGCGAAAGCGAATAGGGAAAGTTGTTTTCGTCGCATTCGTCGCGGCTCTCTTGATTGCCCTCTTCATCCCCG
>JAFLZE010000190.1 GCA_029785685.1 Nitrososphaerota archaeon
GATGGGGTCTTGCTCGTTCGACTGCAGGACCGCGATGTTGTTCAGGCTGTAGTTCTTAACCAAGCCCGAGAGGAATGGTCCGCTCGGATTGTGTACTGGGTTGTTCAGAGTGCTGAACAGGTATGGGTACTGTCCTGAAGTGAAGGTGGACACTGTTGCGTCCTCCGCAATGAGTGGGTACTGGTACTGCGTCATTATCGGCGCCATGGCGTCCGTGTCAGGGGTCAGGATGCCGCCGAGGACTCCATTCACTTTGTCTTGGATAATCAGGAGCTTCGTCATGCTCGCGGCATTGGAGGGCTGGCTGGCATCATCCTCCACGATTAACTTGATTTGAAGATGGTTCCCTACCCCGGGGATGTTTATCCCACCATTAGCGTTGGTGTAGTTGACCCAGATTTGATACCCCGAAAGGGTCGCCTGTCCAATCTGGGACAAAGCGCCGCTCAGCGGGAGGACGACTCCGAATGTCACCACCTTCGTCGAATTGGATGAGCTGTAGTAATAGTACGCATAAGCACCCCCGGATACAGCAACTATCGCTATCACCACGGCGGCCAAGACCATCGTGCTGACGCCACGTCTGTTGCCGCCGACGTACACGAGCGCCGTAGGCCTGGTGGGCGTGATATAAGGTTGCCGAAAAGGGAGACGAGAACTGGAAAGAAAACTCGCTGGAAAACTGGGAATCGCTAAAGCCCGAGGTAGGCGCTCCTGAGTTCGGGGGCGGCCGCGACGTCGGATGCGGACCCGTGCAGGGCGACTCGTCCATGCCTTAGTACGAAGGCAGTGTCCGCGACGTCGAGCACGCGGTCCACATACTGCTCGACGACAAGGGCTGAAATCCCCAGACTCGGCAGTCTCGAGATCAGTTCGAAGATCTTCTGTTGGTAAAGCGGGGACAGTCCCTGCGACGGTTCGTCGAAGAGCATTACCTTCGGTTGTGAGAGGAGAGACCTCGCGACTGTGAGCATCTGCTGTTGCCCTCCGCTTAGGGTCGCCGCCTTGGAGCGCAGCTTCCCACGAAGCTCCGGGAACATCTCCAGCGCCTCTTCTATCCTCCCGTCCAGTGACTCCGGCTGGACGTATCCCCCCATGAGAAGATTCTCGTGGACTGACATCTCGGGGAAGAGGTGCCTCCCCTCGGGGACCAGCGTGATTCCGAGGGGGATGATCTTCTTAGTGGGTAGCGCATCTATCCTCTGCCCGTTCAGCGTGATGGACCCTTCTCTTTGCCTGGCTACCCCGCATATAGAGTTCAGGAGCGTTGTCTTTCCCGCCCCGTTGGCCCCCACCAGGGCCACAATAGACTTCTCGGGCACGCTAAGGGAAATCCCCCAGAGGACCTGGACGTTGTCGTAGAAGACGCTAAGGTCCTTTACTTCCAGCATGCTTTTGCCCCAGGTATGCGTTGATCACTCTCGCGTCGTTGAGTACTTCTTTCAGCGTCCCCTCTATCAACTTCCTCCCCTCGTTCATCACGATCGCCCGGTCGGTCACCTCGGCCAGCGATTCCATCAGATGCTCGACGATCAAGATCGCCATCCCCTGTTCCCGGAGGTCCTTGATGAGACGCTGGAACTCTTGAATCTCATTCAGGCTCAGCCCTGCCATGGGCTCGTCCAGAAGCAGGACCGTGGGGTTTGCGGCCAGAGCGATGGCGATCTGAAGCTTCTTCTTGTTCGCCGTGTTGAGGCTCTCAGCAATGGCATCCCGCCTGTCCCCGAGCCCGACCGTGCGAAGGGCTCTGTTGATTAGCTCTTCATGGCCTTCCTGAGAGGCGGGCCTGCCAAAGGTAGCTCCGACCTTGCTGTTTTCGTAGATCGAGAGGGTCGAGAAGATTTTGGCTCTCTGAAAAGTCCTGGCCAGCCCCATCCTGCACCTATCGTGCGGCCTCATCTTCACGACGCTCTTTCCAGACAGCATGACGTCGCCGGAGTCGGGGAAGTACGTCCCGGAGATGAGGTTGATCGCGGTGGTTTTACCGGCCCCGTTGGGACCGATGAGCGCCAGTATCTCATTGCTGCTCAGGTCGAACGAGAGTCCTCCGACGGCGCTCAGCCCCCCGAAATGTTTCGACAGGTTTTGGACTTGGAGGACGGGCATCGGAGTCTAGTCCCGAACGGCGTTGGGCTGGTCGTCCACAACGACATGCACCAGGGACGGCTTCCCTGAGCTGAGGGCCGCGGTCAACGACTTTACGATGTCTCCAGGGTCGGTCACCCTGTACCCCACGCCTCCGCAAGACTCCGCGAACTTCGCGTAGTCTGCGTTCACGAGCGAGATGTCGAACTGCTCAGACCCGAGCCTGTCGATTTCGAACCTGACGGAAGCGAGGGTGCTGTTGTCAAGCACCAAGACGGTCACGGGGACATTGTACTTCGCCATCGTCATGAATTCGGCCATCGTCATCGAGAACCCGCCGTCTCCGGCAATTGCTACAACCTGATTTACGTCTCCGACGAGTACGCGCCAGAAGAAATCGACCTCTTCAGGGCAATGGCGACCGACAACGTCACCGCTAACGTCGTCGCGTCGTTCGACGCCTTCGACGGGCTGCAGTTCAATCAAGCACTCGGCAACGGCATCGTCGGCATGCTCGGGATGGGGACGTTCGCATCCCCGGCCGCCCCGCCGAGTCTCTACCCGACAATGTGGAAGAATATGGTAGTGCAGCATCTGGGCGCAAGTTACCTCTGGAATCAATTCGTCTTCCAGGCCTTCATGCAGATCAGCGTGATGACCCAGGCATACGAACAGACGGGACAGTTCACCGGACCTTCGGTGAGGTCCGCGATTGCGACCAGCTCCTACTCGACCCCTGGTGGGCCATGGCACCCTGACTCGACTGGGATGAATGCGGCGCTAGTGCCTTTCGTCGTCCAGTATCAGCTAATCAACGGGACGGTAATCCCACAGATAATTTACGGTCCCTACAAGACTGGGAACTTCACCTATCCGTTCCCGGGTTGGCAGTAGCAGTCTGAACTGGCTTTCCTTCCAGCAGTCATAGGGGGCGAAGAAAGACTTGCCAGTCGAAGTCATACTCGAACTCGTAATCTTCGGGCTCCTGATAGGCGGCGTCTACATGCTGATGGGGTCTTGCTCGTTCGACTGCAGGACCGCGATGTTGTTCAGGCTGTAGTTCTTAACCAAGCCCGAGAGGAATG
>JAFLZE010000191.1 GCA_029785685.1 Nitrososphaerota archaeon
GGCGTCGCAGTCCTGGGCCAGAACTCCTTGGGCGGGGTGGTGGGCGACAGGATGCTCACCCTCAGCCCCCAGGGGGTCTTCTCCGCGTTCATCTCGAGCTCCCTGCTGGTCTGGGCCGGGACTCAGCTGGCGCTCCCTGTCTCCATAACCCAGTGCCTTATCGGAGGCATGCTGGGCGCCGCGTTCAGCAGGAACGTCACCATAGTGAACACGAGGCTCGTAGCGGAGACGGTCTCGCTCTGGGTTGTGGCGCCGGTGGTCGCGCTGGCGGCCGCCTTCCTCCTTACCCTCGCCCTGTAGTCGTTCAAAGGCCAACCCATAAATGGGATGAAACGCACCGAAGCGGTGGTGCGTAGGGTTTCATGTTCTGCGCCAAGTGCGGGAAAGAACTCCCTGAGGGAGCCACCTTCTGCCCAAGCTGCGGGGCAGCGGTCCAGGCCGGGGCTGCGGGCTCCCCCATGAGCGGCATCGACGCCCTCGCCAAGGACCAGAAGGCGCAGGAATACTGGGTTGAGCGGCTGATCGCCCTGATCGTCGACTACGTCATCGTCTACGTGGTCCTGGGCATCGTCACGGCGTTCATTGCCATCCCGGCGCTGCTCACGGGAGGCGCGGCCTACTTTGGGGTCGTCTTCGGGGGCGTGGCAATCCTCTGGGGGGTCGTCTTCGTCGTCTACAACGCCGTGATGGAGGCGTCATCCGGGGCGAGCATCGGGAAGAAGCTCTTCAGGCTGAAGGTGGTCTCCAAGCGCGGCTCGAACCCCCCCTTCACCGAGGCATTCATCAGGAACCTTAGCAAGATCTACTGGCTGCTCCTGCTCCTGGACGTGATAGTCGGCTTGGCCGTCTCTCGCGGCTACCAGCAGAAGTACAGCGACCACTTCATGGAGACCGCTGTGGTCCGCGCCTAGGCCCATTCGTTCGTCCCTTAGGCAACTGTTTTACGTGGGGCGGTTCCGGCTCGTCCGAGCCCAAATTGAGCGAGTATGGCACCAGGGCCGTGGTGGTCACCTACCCGGACGAGTTCGCCAAGCGTGAGATAGCGGAGCTCGCGAAGGCCGGGGGGTACGAAGTGAGCGAAGTGATCACTCAGAAGGACATCATCCGATCCGAATACGGGGTCGGCTCGGGGAAGGCGCAGGAACTTGAAGGGCTGGTCGCCGATACGAAATCAGACACGATAATCATCGACGAGAGCGTGACCTCCGCCCAGGCGAATAACCTCTCCCGCGTCACGCACGTTCGCGTGGTCGACAGAGAGAGGCTCATACTCAACATCTTCGCGAAGAGGGCCGTCACGACCGAAGCCAAGCTCCAGGTGCAGCTGGCAGAGCTCCGCTACGAGCTTCCCAGGGCCAGAGACTCTGTAAAGAACTCGTTCAGGGGCGAGCAGGCAGGGTTCTCCGGCATGGGGGAGTACGCCGTCGACGTGAAGTTCCGGGCGCTCAAGAGGCAGATGGGGTTCATCAAAGCCAAGCTCGAGAAGTCGAAGACTGCGAGGGAGCTCCACACCTCGGAAAGGCGGAAGCTCGGAGTCCCCTTCGTGTCGCTCGCGGGTTACACCAGCAGCGGGAAGACGACCCTCTTCAACAGACTCGCGACCGAGTCAAAGGACATCTCTCCGGACCTCTTCACGACCCTTTCGACGACGACGCGCATGGTCGCCTTTCCTAATTCCAGACGAAAGGTCCTCCTCTCTGACACCGTCGGGTTCATCTCCCGGCTCCCCACGTACCTCGTCGAGTCGTTCAGGTCGACCTTGGACGAGCTCCGCTTCGCCGACCTCGTCCTCCTGATGATCGACGCCAGCGAGTCGGCCGAGAGCATCGAGATCAAGTTGAGAAGTTGCAGGGAGACATTGAACGAGCTCGAAGTGGACCCGGCGAAGACTCTCGTCGTCCTGAACAAGGTCGACCTCCTGGACATCAAGACAAGGTCCAAGATGGAGCTAGACCCGCTCTTCAAGGACTACAGCATCGTCAAGGCCTCCGCGGTCAGGGGGGACGGGCTGCACCAGCTGAGGACCAAGATTCTCGAGAGGACTGACCCAAGGAAACTCGCCCGGGCGACCCGGCTCCCTGCTCCGAGATGACCACGCTCGCCGTCTCCTGACTACGGGTATTCAGGGAGGGGGGTGCGGCTTTTTATCGCTCATCCCATACCGCAGCTTCACCGCGAGTAAGAGCAGATAGAGGACCAGATTGGCGCTGTTCCAGACGATCACCGAAATCAGGCCGAGCGACGCCCCGTAGGCGAGCCAGAGGATCGTCCCCCCCAACACAAGGAGGTTGAAGGACAGACTGATCTCGTGGGCGTCTTTCAGCTTCCACACTCGGACGACCTGAGGAACGATCCCCAGCGCAACCAGGAAGCCCGCCGCAAGGCCCACCACCTCGGCGTATCCCGCCAAACGCGCCAGAGCCAAGCATGAAGCGTTATTCAACGTGCGCTCTGCATTGACTTCAGGCGCGCTCGGTCGGGATGGAGCGTGAGAATGCCGCCCATCGCGATCCCCAAGATTGGTTTACGTCGTCATGACTCGAACGATTTTCTCCCGTTTGGACTGTCATAGGTAAGAAAGCCGGGGAGATTGTGAAGGCGGACAACGGCGAGGCCCTGAACGACCTCAACGTCACCAGATGCTACGAGTGGCTCGCGCGCATCCAGTGATGGTGCCTTACCAAGTGGATCGAGGTGTTCGCCGTCGACAAGGATTCGGTCGGACTGTCCGGACGTCCTGATCATCCAGTCTTGTTGGCAGGCCCGAACTCCGAATAGAATCCTTTATACGCATCTGCCCCTAACCGGTTAGGTATGGCGCCAGAGGATTCTTTGCCAGAGACGTCTCAAGAACAAGAAACTGAGTCCAATCCACTGGATTCAAAAATGAATAGGAGAACATTTCTGAAGACTAGTGCGATTTCTGCCGGTGTCGTCGGCCTAGGCGGAATCGCCCTGACCGCGGGGAACACAACTACCGTAGTTGAAACCCCTACAGAGAGCGTGCCCACTACATCCAATTCGGATCCATTCGCGCTCCAGACTGTCACGCTGAACATAAACGGAAAAGCCTACGAGGTAGGCGTCGAGCCGAGGGACATGCTGAACAACATACTTCGCGACGGCCTCGGGCTGATCGGCACGAAGA
>JAFLZE010000192.1 GCA_029785685.1 Nitrososphaerota archaeon
AACATCAAGGATGTAAGAGAGGCGAAGCCGGTAGAGAAGCAGTAGTCGTGATGACTACTGAGGCTGGCCCGACCAAGCTGAAGATAGCAAGGCGGTTCCTGGAAGAGGCAAGGATAGAGATGGCCCAATACGACAAGTCGCATGACGAAGCTGTCCTCAGGCTGGTCTGTGAGAAGGTCTGGGGCGCGATTGCACAGGCGCTCATGCACGCGGCGGACAAGGATGTGACCCACCACACCGACTACCAGCAGATCGCGAATGACCTCAAACGGTCGAAGAAGGTGGACGTAATCAACGCCGTGATCGTGGGGGACAGGCTCCACAGTGCCGGTTTCTATCACGGCAGGCTCTCTCCAGGGGCGGTGGAAGACGCCATGGGCATCGTAGGTCAGGCGGTGGAGGAAATCGGTTCGAAATTTAGAGACGTATGACGATGGTCAGCTTCCCAGCGGAAGTGCGTCCACTTGCGCGCTCGGAGAGGCATACTCCTGTATCTGGCGCTCCAGGGGCGAAAGGCGATCCTCGAACTCCGCCCTGACCCTGGCCTCCGCCAGTACCTCCGAGGGGTTCAGGCTCAGATAGGGCTCGACCTTCGAATACTCTTGGATGAAATCCTCTTCGTGAAGCTCCGGGTGCTGGTAGACCCAGGAGATTGCCGAGAAGTGCCCCATCCAGAACTCACGAACCTCCCTGTTGACCTCCGCGTGGGCGCACTCGGTGGAGGAGTGCCTCAGGGCGTAGACGTGTAAGGAGTCCGGGTCCCCCTGCGCCACCAGCCCCTGCCTGTGGAGCCGCATCGCTCCCTTCTTGAAGCAGATGTTGATCAATCCTGGCGACATCCCGCCGTGCCTCTTCCCGAAGGACACCAGGTCAGATGGGGCCGTCCTCCGACCTCCGATATTTCTTAACCCCGCGGCGACTCGTGGCCATCACTCACCTACGGCCGCGTCCAGCTCCGGCGCTGCTGTCAACCGGCCGGCGTCAGGCGCTCTGTCTCCTCAGTCTCCCCTCCCTTCACCGGCTCATCATGCTTCCTTCGAACGCCTTGAAGCGTGATTGTCATCCCGCCATGCCAGAACGCTACGAACCGGAGCGCGAAGAGTCCCTGGGAGGATGTCTGGCATCGGGAACCAGCCGCCGGGGCTGGCGGGGGGAGGGGGTTACCCTTTTTCCTGTAACATCTGTAACTTCTGTAACATGGCGGGGCACCCCCGCCCGGGCGTCGGGGTTCCCATCGAAGGAGGCAGGGGCTATTCGCGCCGACCCGGGGGCCGTCCAGCGCGCAGCCTACAGAGTCAGGGGGCGACTCTGAGGGTCTTATCGGGTCTCTTTCGGCTATAAGGGCTCGATTCTCGCCAATTGTCATCCCGATGGCTCGTGAGACATGGTGGATCTGGCAACGAACACTACCACCCGCCCGGATTTTGTCGGGTTCTGCTTCGTCTTCGGGTGATTTGTGGGTGTGCTTCACTTCGGGTGACGTTCTTCCTCGGACTTCTTCAGGTCGTCTAACTTCTGCCCCAAGCCTTCAATCATTAGTTTCTGCTCGTAGAATCTGACTTCGGCCAAAGCTGTAACTGCCAAGGTAATTGCCACGGCAAGGAAGCCCGTATAGATTCCATAGTTAATCGTCCCCAAGCTGTAGAAGATGATACCTGCAAAGAAGAAGACGAACGCAAAAAGGAGATAACGCCTCCCTCCCGACTTCCCGAGAATGCCCCAAGACTCTCTAATGGAGTTGTTCACTTCCGCCAATCCGTCTCCTCAATCAGCCAAGGCTTTCTTAAGCAGTTCCATCCACTTGTCTCTGCCAGTTAATCCGATTCCTGCTACCTGTGCAGGAGTCTGCCCTTCCAGCGCCGTGCGAGGTCTGACGAAGTTATACTGAATCCTCATCCCCTCGGCGACCTTTGAGGTGGGGCTCTTCCAACCCCTCTGAATCTTCACGCGCTCCCTCAAAGTCCCGTTGAGCCGTTCGACGCGGTTGTTGTTCGCGTGAGGCTTCCCGACCCCCATCTTAGCGACGAGTTCGGGCTTGCTCTCGCCTTCTCAATAGGTCATGGCCTGTGGGTAGGCGTTCAGCTTGTCGGCGAAGATTCTCTCTGGCTGGCTCTCCTTCGCCACCTTCCGCGCCTCGTTGAACGCCCCGAGCGCCCTCTTCAGGTCCGCCGCGAAGCCGTACCGCGCCGTCGTGTTCCCGTCCAGGGGTTACAGCAGCTCCACCAAGGTCATGGAAACGCTCGAAAGGTTCCCGAAGGGGAAGGGCATCACCATCCTCCACTTCTGCGACCACGACCCGAGCGGGCTGGACATGTCGAGGGACGTCCGCTCGAGGTTGCACTGCTACTCTGACGGTTCCAAGGACGGGGTAGTCGCAAAGGGGGTAGCCCTCGACATAGACCAGGCAAGGGGCTTCGATCTCCCGTCGAACCCGACGAAGAAGGGTGACTCCAGGGCCGGGGACTACATCGCCCGCTACGGGGACGAGTGCTGGGAGCTGGACGCCGTACCCCCAGACACCCTGGCCCGGCGGGTAAGGGAGGCTGTGGAACGGGAAATCGACATGACGGCATGGAAGGAGGCAGAGGAGAAGGAGACGGCAGAGCGGAATGTGGTGCGGCAGGCCCTCGTGGACTGCCAGACGGAGATCGAGGACGTGAAAGAGAGGGTGAAAGACGCCCTAGAATATGGCCCGTCCTAGGAGCTCCCAGCCTGCGTTTTAAGCGCGGGTCCTCTCCGTCGCCATGCCAAGCAGGAAGGAAGCCGAAGGTGAGGAGTACGTCAGGGTGCCGAGGAGCGAGCTTCAGATGTGGCTCAAGGAAATCCGGGAACTGCGTAAAGCCACGTCGAAACGGGAATAGAGCGGAAGCGACCCCAGGATGTCTTAATAAGAGCTGTATGGAGTGTCGCTTTCATGCAGAAGCAGAAGAAGATCTACCTAGTCGATGGCCTTGTAGACATGCGTCTGGGGGTGGCAGCGGACGACGAGGACGAAGCACGGAAGGAGGCACGCCAAGTGGTTAAGAAAGTGATTGAAACGGGTGCCTTTGGCACCGTCGGGTGGACCTTTAACATCAAGGATGTAAGAGAGGCGAAGCCGGTAGAGAAGCAGTAGTCGTGATGACTACTGAGGCTGGCCCGACCAAG
>JAFLZE010000193.1 GCA_029785685.1 Nitrososphaerota archaeon
GCGATCCCTAGGCACGACCTGGCCAAAGGCGGAGTCCTCTCCCAGATGCGGCAGACCTCAACCGAGCTTGCCTACGCGGCCGGCGGGCTCGGACTCGTCTTTGCCGGGGCGGTCCTCATGATAACCCGGCGCGATGAAGTCCAGCGTCGAGCGGATGAGGACCTGGGACAGGAGGAGCCAGGTCCACGAGTCCCAGGACCGGAACCTGAAGCAGGCCTTCAGCGAGCTCCGCATGCTCTCCGAGAAGCTCTCGGTCTCCGAAGCGGTCACCGAGAGGGCGGCCTACATCTACAGAAAGGCCCTCGACAGGAACCTCGTAAGAGGACGGTCGATCACGGCGATCCTGGCGGCCTCGCTCTACGCCGCGTGCAGGGACAGGGAGGTCCCGAGAACGCTCAAGGACGTGGCGGCCGTCGGCTACATCAAGAAGAAGGACCTCGCGAGGTCGTACCGACTCCTGCTCAAGGAGATGGACATCCAGATGCCTGTCGTCGACCCCATGAAGTGCATGTCGAAGATCGCGTCGAGGGCCAACGTGAGCGGCAAGACCCAGAAAAAGGCCCGAGAGATCCTCATGAGGGCTGAAAAGGCGAGGATTTCTGCGGGCAAGGACCCGATGGGGATATCCGCCTCCGCGCTCTACGTCGCGTGCATCCTCGAGGGCGAGAACATGACCCAGCGCGACATCGCCGACGCCGCCGGGGTGACCGAGGTCACCATCCGTAACAGGTACAAGGGCCTCCGATTAGCGCTCGGGATTTGAGGCGGCGCCTCTGGCGCTCAGGACCACGGAAAGCACCCTCTCTGTCTGCCCCCAGATAACCAGGCCTCCGTGGCGAATGCAGGAGAAGGGGGCCTCGCCGGGGCGCCCGGGGGGCATGTATGCGGGCCGCTTCGCCTCCTCGGCGAGCTCGCTCAGCGACGCCCACTGGCACGAGGCGACCTCCGCGTTCGGCCTGGTCTCCTGGCTCGCGATGAGCCTGAAGACGGACGGGACCACCGAGATGTTCCTGGCGTGGGTCCTGAACTCGCGCAGGTAGCCTCTGAAGCTCGCCCTCCCTCCGGAGAGCTGGAGCCCCACCTCCTCCGCCGTCTCCCTCTTGGCCGTCTCTTCGAAGCTCCGGTCCCCCACGTCCACCATCCCTCCGGGGAAGGCGACCTGGCCGGACCAGGGGTCGCCGCGTCTCTCAGCCCTCGTGATCAGAAGTATCTCCTCGGCGTCCCGCGCGCCGCGGAATACGAGGGCGACGCTGGCGCTCCGACCGGGCACCAGCTCGGCGGAGGCAACCGCGGAGAGCCTCGGAGAGAGCGAGTCGAGAAAGCTCTTCACGTCCAACCTTCAAGCACTCGCTTGAATAAACTAAAATACGC
The DNA here is from genome assembly GCA_029785685.1 of Nitrososphaerota archaeon. The sequence continues at coordinate 1,372 of JAFLZE010000193.1, forward strand.
TTTTCGCTCCGCTTCCAGTCGTTGTCCGATTCAGATTTCAACAAGGCTCTCGCCGACAGGGCGAGGAAGATGGTCTCTGAGCAGTCCCACGCCCACGGCCAGGTAGTCGAGCTCACAGAGGAGAACTTCGACGAGACAGTCGGGGGCAAGAAGGCTACGCTCGTCGACTTTTGGGCCGTGTGGTGCGGGCCGTGCAGGACGATGGAGCCGGTGATCGAGCGCCTGGCGGGGAAGCTCGGGGCGAGCGTCAACTTCGGCAAGCTCAACGTTGACGAGCACCCCAGCATAGCTACCAAGTTCGAGGTACAGTCGATACCGACCTTCATGCTCTTCAAGAACGGCAGGCCGGTAGACGCCGTGATAGGGACCATGCAGGAGGCCGCCCTCGAGATGCGCGTCAGGAAGGCCGCGGGCGTATAGCTAGCCGACCCGCGTCCCGTCGAGCAGGAAGACGTCAGCGTCGGACACCCTCACCGAACCTGAGGAAAGGATCGGCCCGAAGTCGAAGCCGCCCTTTGCGTTTATCGCCTGGCCGCCGACCAGGTTGTTGAAGGGGGGCATCACGATGAGCCTCCCCTCTCCCCGCCTCGAGGGCGGGTGCCCTGCCTTCGCAAGGAGCTCGGCGACGTCGTACCTCGCGAAGAGCCAGACCGCCTCCTTCCGCCTCGACCCGAACCTGTCCCTCATCTCGTACCTGAAGTGCGAGTGTCCCATCACTATGGTCCTGGAGGAGATGACCTCCTCGGACGGCCACGAGTGGCCGTGCGCTACCCCTATCTTGTGGCGCTCCCCGATCACCGTTCCCTCGACGGAGTGGAGCTTGACGCGCCCAGGCAGCAGCGTGCCCAGCATCCCGTCGTGATTGCCCGGGACCACCTCCACCGACTGGAAGACGTCGAGGAGCGTCCCGAAGAACCACGGTACTATCCCCCAGTCTATGTCTTGGACCTTCCCGATCGAGTGCTTCACGTCCCCCACCACTATGACGCGATTGAGGCTGTTCTTCTCGGCCATCGCGTTCATCCTGTCGAGCATCTTCTGCGAGTATGGGGGGATCCTGAACCCCTTCGAGGCCATCTCCTTCTCGAGGCCGAGGTGGAGGTCTGAGACGAGCAGGGTGGCGTAGCCCCCGTCCCTGTGGATGAGCGCGGACTCGTCCGGCACCACCTTGAGCAAGGGACGTGAGGAGGTCCCGCCCAGACTTAATCCTTCCCGGCTATAGCGAACCCGTCGGGACCAGAGCCCGCACTGGCGCGACGTGCGCCCACGTCGCCCCACCTTCGGCGCACCTTCCGACGGAGAGTACTTCGAGAGGCGAGAAATAGTCTCGCGCGAAAGAACGGGACGATGAAAGCACGGACAAAACTGTCAATCGTCACACCACTGTTTCTGCTGGCGGTGATGCTCACCGCGAACATCGCCGCCAACGCAAGCCCTGGGTCTCTCGGTGGGGGGACCGCGACCCCGATAAAGCACGTCGTGGTCATCTTCCAGGAGAACGTCTCCACCGACCACTACTTCGCGACCTACCCTGTGGCGACCAACGCGCCGAACGAGCCTCAGTTCAACGCGGCGCCCGGGACGCCCACCGCGGACGGCCTCTCAGGCCCTCTGCTCACGGACAACCCCAACGCCCAGGTGACAGGAAGCCCCTCTGACAACCCGGCCAGGCTCGACCGCACCCAGCCCGTCACCTGCGACAACAACCACGGTTACACGGCCGAGCAGGCCGCGATGAACGGCGGCCTGATGAACAT
>JAFLZE010000194.1 GCA_029785685.1 Nitrososphaerota archaeon
GGCCCCCGAAGACAAACGCAGCCGGAATGCGCACACAGCGACCAGCGCGCTCCCGCCGAAGGCGAGAAGAGAGAACCAGCAATCGCAGGCCAAGATGAAACTGGTTGAGATAATCAAAGACAGCGAAGTGGCAAAACTGATCTCAGATCCCATGCGGAGGGGAATCTTGAACCTCCTTCGGCGAAGGGCCATGTCCCAGTCAGAACTGGCGGAGAGCCTGGGGCTTACAGACGGGACGGTGAACTACCACCTGGGTCTCCTTCGGGGCGCGGGATTCCTCAAAGTCGCCCGGGCGGAGATAGAAGAGCACGGCATCATGCAGAAGTTCTATGTCCCGACAGCGTACCTCTACCTTCCAGACGCGGAGTCATTGCCTCTGGAGGCAGCGAGATACTATTATCCTGTGAACATCGAGAGAATGAGAGGGGTTCTCAGCGCAGGGAGCCAGATGCACGGGCGGTTAGCGAATCTCGACGTCGACGCGCTGGCCGAAGACCTGGCGAAGGAAGTGGTGAAGGTCGCCGGTGAGTACGTAGGGATGGAGGTTTCCCAAGGGAAGGGCGAAGAGCAGGTGAACGAAATCTACTCCAGGGCACTTTCGAGACTGATCCGTCGGGCCGAGCGCTAGGCTGGAGACGGAGGCGGGGATGAGCGGCCGCAGTGCATCGCGCCCAGCTCCGTCACCTCAGCTTTCAGTCTGGCGGTAGCTCCTCTTCCTTCCCGTCCAGCATGTCCTGGTAAGCGTCTTCGGTGGTTCGCTCGGTGTAATACTTCTCGTAGAGCGATAAGTGCCTGTCTTCGAGCCCCATCAGGTATTCATGGACCCGCTGGGCTGCTTCCCTCCCGTGTCCCATTGCCTTCACCACCAGGGTCTCTCCCGTCGTCGCGTCGCCGGTGGCGAAGACCTTGGCAACGGAAGTCATGTAGCGTTCGTCGATTACAATCGCCCCCTTTGGGCCTGACTTGAGCCCCTCCTTCTTCACGAGGAAGGAGTCTGGACCCCTGCCCACAGCGAGAATGACGCTGTCGCACTTCACATCATCGGTCTCCCCGGGGATCGGCTCCGGGTGCTTCCTTCCTGTAGCGTCCGCGGCGCCTAGCTGCATGGCCTGGAGCGTCGCCCCGGCGAGCTTCCCGCCGTCTCCCAGGTACTTGGAGGGGTCCGACAGGAACTTGAACTCGACCCCTTCTTCCTGGGCCTCCTTCACCATGATGGGATCGGCGGGCATCTCCTTTTCGTCTCTTCTGTAGAGGATCGTGACGCGCCCCTGGGTCAGCCTGAGGGCGGTCCGCGCGCAGTCGAGGGCGGTGTCCCCTCCGCCGACTACAAGGATGTCTTGTCCCAGGTCCCTTCGCCTTCCTTTGAGATACGATTCGAGTCCGTCCCCATACACTTCGCGAAGAAACTCGTATCCATCAAGGACGCCGTCGAGGTCTGAGCCTGGCGTGTTGAGTTTCTTGACGTCCCTAGAACCTGTGGCGACCAGGACGACGTCGGAGTCCGAAAGAAGGGCGGTGATAGAGATGTCCCGGCCGACCTTGACTCCTCTTCTGACGGTCGCACCCTGGGCCACAATCCGCTCCGCCTCATAGGTCAGGACGGCCTTGGGGAGGTGGTAGTCAGGTATGCCGTACCACGCCGTCCCTCCTAGATCCTGCGATTCCTCGTAGACGGTCACGCTATGACCATAGCGAAGCAGGAGCTCGGCTGCGGCAATGCCAGCCGGGCCTGCTCCGACTACCGCGACCCTCTTCCCAGTGGGAGGTTCCGACTCAGGGTCGGACTGCCTCGACTCGTTCTGCTCCCAGTCTGCGACGAACCTCTGGACCATGCCGATGGAAAGGGGTTGCCCGCCCCATCTGACCACACAGGCGTCTTCACAGAGCCCCTGGAGCTGGGGGCAGCATCTCGCCGTCACGCCAAGCAGGGGGTTGGTCTCCCTGATGCGGCGATACGCACTCTGGAAGTCCCCGTTCGCCACTGCGTCCATCATCCCTCTCACGTCCAACTGCACAGGGCACGCGTCGATGCAGACCGGCGTGCCGCAGCGCAGGCAGCGGTCAGCCTCCAGCATCACCTGCTCCTTGGTGTAAGGCTGCTCGACCTCGGAAAAGTCGCCCTTCCTCTCCTCGGGATCTGACTTCGGGAAGGGGAATGGACCAACCCGATCGGGTTTGATTACTACCACTCGCGCACACCCTGACCCGAAGTGTACAGGAGATACAACGCGGCCGAGAGCTGGATCCCTATCTCGTCGAGTTCGTTAGAAAGGGCGACCTTGAACTCCTGCGGGCCGTCTCCGTCAATTTCACCGGCTGATGACCCTCTGTGCAGCCTAATGCGGCCCCAGGTCTCCCGGTCCACATCCTTTAGGCTCGAGAAGGGGAATGAGTCAAGCCGGCTGATATGGCGCTTCCCCAGGATGTGGTCGATGGGCCTGACGTCTTCGGGTATGCCTGTCAGCAGGTAGGCTGCGCCCTTGTAGAAGAATAGATGGTTCTTGATTTTGAGCATGACGACCTTCGACTTCGTGTCTGTGACTTCAGCCGAGAACGGTCTTATCTCTCCGCTGTCCCTGAGCTCAATTCTCCACTCTCCAAACGCCTCGGAATGAATCGCGAATGAAGCTCTCCCTTCAGAACTGATCGTCGCAACTTCTCTCCCTCCGCTGAAGACCTTCGCGAGGGGCGTTTTCGTTCCCTTGATGGTGACCTCCATCGTCGAGTCCTGATTCTGCTCTTCGCCGCGGCCTAAATGACTTTCGGATTCGTCGATTACGAAAGGTTACTTGTCCACGCGGGCCTGGCTTCCGTCGAAACGTCGGCTCGTTGCATGATGCCGGCGGACGGCTCTCGTTCGGGCGCTCCACGGAGAGATACGCGTCACTCCAGCCCGAATCTTGCCTAGAACGACTCACTTTGACTTGTAGGCGACGTCCAGTCCCTCCATGAACTCCTTGAAGCTGCTCCTTTGGCTCCTTATCCTCCAGATGGCGCCGGCCGCCGCGATTATGTTCGTGAGTATTATCACGTAGGTGACCACATTCAAGAACGAGTTGGCGTGCGGGAGGCCATCATCGACGGCGATGATAGCGAGGGTTGCAGGCACAAGTCCCTG
>JAFLZE010000195.1 GCA_029785685.1 Nitrososphaerota archaeon
TATGAGCAGGGCGTCGTCACAGTCTCTTCGCCAGCTCCGCGAGCGCAGGGGTGAAGAACATGGCGCACTGCTCCCTGTCTATCAAGCAATTTTGTCCTGTCCCATATAACTAGACGGGCTCCCAAGACCGCCCCTCATGGCACAAAGCCACCAGTCGACCCACGACCGCCCGGCGGAAAGGCGGACGGATGAGAAGAGTCATGGAGCGGCAAGCCGCCACCTGCTCCGCTGCGACAGATGCAGCGACCTCTTCCTGCAAGAGGAGGTACATGACCACAACTGTCTCACCTTCACGGAGATAGGTATGGTGGTCCCTCCTGCAGAGTCAGACGAGCACGTAGCGGGGATGTCGACTCTTAACGCCTAGAGGGAGCCTGGCTCCCTCCCCATTTTTGACTCTGTTGCTCGCCCCGGCTCGATCCGCCGTCCTCTAGTGTTCCTTTATGGTCCGGTTTCTATCAGCGTGTCACATATACTCGCAGACGCGCAGAACGAGAACGTGCGGAAGAAAACAAAAGTCGCGCTGATCAGCGCCATCCTAGCAGCCCTCCTGGTCTCCGGCGGAACTGTCTTCGCCTCTAATCTCTTCACCGGGCACTATTCCCAGAACGTCACAGTAAAGGAAGTCGTGGCGATCACAGCAGCCAGTGATTCGCTCGGCGACTCGTGCACCTTCACAGCAACCACCGCGAGCTGCGCCCCGGCTTCCCTGAGCCCGGGCCAGAGTTTCGTGGTCACGCTTCAGGTCGAAAACTCCGGTTCGACCAACGTGATCGTCAACCTGTCCCCCTCCAGCTCCAACAGCACCGTGGCCACCGTCTCCTCCTCATCGGTGGCTGGGACCTCAGTCACCCTAACACCCGGCTCCGCGGGCAACCTCTACTTCACGGTCTACGCTGCGGACGTTCCTGGCTCGGCGACAATCAGCGCGACGATAACTGCCTAGAGGCGGGGATCTTGAAAGCCCGCCTTCCCCTTTTCTTCGCTCTGGCTCTGCTGGTGTTTTCTGCGTTCGCGTCCTTTGCGACTGTCCCTGCGGTCCACGCCGCGAGTCCTGCCCTGGTCCAGACGGACCACGCGTATTCTAGCTGCGGGACTTCGACATGCTCGATAGTCCTGTCCAACTTCACCTCTCCCATGGCTTCGGGAGACATGATAATCATCGCCCTTCAGGAATGGAACGGGTACTCTTTCACAATCAGCGACAACCTGACCAACGCGTACTCTAAGGTGTACGTCGACTCTGCTGGACACACGTACACCGGGATCTGGTACACCACCACCAAGGGGGGCGCGGACAAAGTGAACGTGACTGGCACTACGGTCCCCTTCGGGGGCAACATCCTCAACGCTTCAGTCGAGATATTCGAAGTATCTGGCGTGACCGGGCTCGTGGGTTATGGAAACAACGAAGGCCATACGAACGCACCCTTCACGCCTAACGTCAACTTCGGCTCCGCATTCTTCCTCGTGGGCTCGATCGCGACCAACAGGACGTCCATAAGTCCAGGGACGGGCTTCACAGCCGACTGCATGAAAGGCGCATTCTGCGCCCAGTATTCGCTTTCTGGGGTGACGTCGCCCACGACTTTCCCTGCATCGCTGGGGGTCACGAGCGTTTGGGCTGAAGTGGGGGCGGCCTTCGGCCCCAGCGTCTCGGTCCCCTTTGGTTGCACCACAAACCCGCTGACGCTTCCTTCCGGGACCAGCACCCCGACGATAACCGTTTCTGGAGGCTCGGCGAGTCCGTCTACCTTCACGTGCGACGGGTCGACTCACAGTATAATCGTGAACCCATCTTCATCTTACAGCCTTTCCAATCTGGCAGCTGCGTCCGGGACGAGATTCGTACTCAACTCGACCGGGGGGACTTCATGTCTCACCGGGACCTGCGCGCCCGTCCATCTTGCCGACAACTACCAGGTCGAGATCTCGAACCCTTACGGCCTCGGGGTCACGCGAGTAGCTAACGGGACAATTCAGCCCTCTTCGACCAATGGGACTCTGTGGGCCGACTATGGTCACGCGATCACGACCGATGCAGAGGGGACCAACGTGACCTGGGCGCGGCAGGTCGCTCCCGTCTTCATCTATGATTGGTGCAACGGTTTCATCCTCATACAGAACGTCTCGGCGAGCTCGACCACTTGCACCACGTCCTCCTTCAGCTGGGACGCCAGCCATGCCAGGATGCAGCTCTTCGACCCTGGCGCCTATTACATTTCAGACTGGTTGAACGGGAGCGTCTCAATCCTGGGGAACGCCTCGAAGGTCTCGGCTCCGGCAGGCTCCATCTACACTGAGAACGGCACTGACCCCCAGTTCACGGTGGAATACCTAGGGACGGGCTCGAGCGAGCCGCCTTCCCCAGGACCGAGTTCAAGCGTGACGACCGCCTCACAGTCGCTCCCGGTGGTGGCTCCTCCTTCTACGAACCAGGGCAACAGCCCGTTCTTAGGACTTGGGATGATTCTCATCGTACTCATCATAGTCGCCGTGCTTGTCCTCCAGCGAATTGAAGACGATCGTCCGAGCTCGAGGAACGGGTTCTCCACCAGGAAAAAGCGGAGGGGACCGCACCTCCCCGGGTTCTCGCTCGCACTCTCTCTTCCAGGGACCGAGCGCTAGCATGGCTCAACAGCTGAAGCTCACACAGGCCTCCGTCCTCGTCTACCGCATCGACTCGAGGCGCCTGGCCATGCTCCGCAGGAGGGGGAAGCTCGCCTGCGATGTCTGCTCGAACTCATTCGGCGTGGGCGGGTACTACGCCGCCAAACCAAGGACCGGCAGCAGAAGGTACTGCCTCGTGTGTGCCATCTCTCTCGGCTTCGACCTGGTGAATCACGTCGACCCCTTGGCCAGCGTGGACGAGGCCGCCGCCGGGCTCTAGGCCCTGACCAAGTGCTCTATGTACCTGGGGGGTTTTGCCTTCCGCCTGTCCCGGTCCTCGAACGCCGGGTTTCTGTGACGCCATGTTTTGTACCAATAGACCCCTGATTTCGAGCTCCGTTTTACCATGCCGCGCCAGATCGAGCTCTCCCCGCACTTTTCACAAACGGTCGGAAGAGAATCGACGCTCAGCCGACTTACCCCAAAGGGGTTCAGGACGTTGCGA
>JAFLZE010000196.1 GCA_029785685.1 Nitrososphaerota archaeon
GCCCGACCGTGTCAGGACGCGCCCGCCGCCCCGCACCGGACTCTCTCGAGCTGACGCCGCTGAAGGCCGCCCCCAGGGGCTTCCTCCTCCACTACATCCTCCACAGCCTCTCTGTCAAGCCGAAGCACGGCTATGAGATCCTCCAGGACATCGACAGCAAGACGGGCGGGGCGTGGAGGCCGGGGGTGGGGTCGGTCTATCCCATCCTCAAGAAGCTGAACGACCGCGGCTTCGTGAAGGCGGACGAGCAGCGGGAGGAGACGAGGAAGGTCTACTCGATAACCGACCGGGGCACCGAGCTGATGAAGTGCATGGGCGAGCAGTACGAGAGCGGCGCCCAGCGGTGGATGGCCATGAGGAAGCTCTACTTCGACATGCTGGACCCGGCCGGCCTCAGCAGGATGTTCCTCGAGGGGTCGAGGAAGCAGTTCGAGATGACCCGGGAGCTCTTCGAGTCGAGGAAGGGCTCAATCTCGGGGAGCGACGCGCAGTTCATGCTCAGGGAGTACAGCGTCAACCTGGAAAGGCAGCTCGAATGGACCCAGACCCAGCTCAGGGGGCTGAGGGTCGGCCCCAGTCCCAGGCTCCGCTGAACGGTGATGGTGAGGATCGATTGACCGTCGAGGAGGGCGAGCGCGGGACCGGCGGCTCGGACTTCATAGTGAGGGTCGAGGGGCTCTCCAAGAGCTTCGGGCAGCAAAGGGCGGTGGACAACGTCAGCTTCGAGGTGAAGAAGGGGGAGATCTTCGGCTTCCTCGGGCCCAACGGCGCCGGAAAGAGCACCACGATCAACATGCTGACCACCCTCCTGCCGCTCACCTCCGGCCGCGCAGAGGTCTGCGGCTTCGACGTCCACAAGCACCCGAACGAGGTGAGGGCGAGGGTCGGCGTAGTCCCCCAGGACTACACGGCGGACGAGGACATGACGGGCTACGAGAACATACTGCTGTGCGGCGACCTCTACGGGATCCCGAGGAGCGACTCGACCCGCCACGCAAACGAGCTCCTCGAGCTCGTCGAGCTCCAGGACGCCGCCAAGAGGAAGGTTAGCACCTTCTCAGGAGGTATGCGGAGGAGGCTCGAGCTCGCTTGCGGGCTGATCAACTACCCCAGTCTCCTCTTCCTCGACGAGCCCACCCTAGGCCTGGACGTCCAGACCCGGGCCGCGGTCTGGAAGTACATCGAGAGGCTGAAGGAGGACTACAGCATGACGCTCTTCCTCACCACGCACTACCTCGAGGAGGCGGACTCCCTGTGCGACCGCATCGCGATCATCGACCACGGGCACATCGTGAAGATAGGTACCCCTGAGGAGCTAAAGGCGAGCGTGGGCGGAGACGTAATCGTCGTCGGGGTCCGGGAGACCGAGCCCGACATCTCGGCGGACATCGCGAAGCTGAGCCTCGTCACGTCCGTCAGCAAGACGGGCGGAGAGTACCGGATAAAGTCCACCGCCGGCGACGAGGCCTCTCCCCAGGTGATCGACCTCACCCGGGCCAAGGGGCTGCACGTGACCAAGATCTCGCTAACCCGGCCTACCCTCGACGAGGCATACCTCGAGCTCACGGGGCGGACCCTGAGGGAGGAGGAGACCAACAAGTGGGCGATGATGAGCCAGAGGAGGACCATGTCCATGGCGAGGTCCTAGGGGATTGGAGAGCAAGCCACCCAGCGAGGCGGCCTCGCAGCAGAGTTCGGAGCTCCGGGAGGAGACCAGGGCTGCAGGGGCGACGCCGCGCCAGGCCGCGCCCCTGAAGATAGACCGGAGGCCGACGCACGGGCTCTGGGCCCTCACCAAGCGCGACCTCAGAAAATGGTACACCAACCCCTACCAGCTGATCATCTCCCTCATCCAGCCCGTGATCTGGATGGGCCTCTTCGGCAAGGCGCTCAACTTCTCGTCCTTCATCACGGCCAGCGCGCCCCCCGGGGTCGACACCACCGGCATACTGACGAGCTTCTTCGGGACCGCGAGCTACTTCTCGTACCTCGTCTGCGGGATGCTCGTCTTCATCGTGGTCTTCAACTCGGCGTTCAGCGGTATGTCCGTCGTGTGGGACAGGCGGTTCGGCTTCATGAACAAGGCCCTAAGCACCCCGGTCAGCAGGGGGACCATAGTGATGGCGAAGATCCTCCAGAGCGTCGGGCGGTCGCTCATACAGGCCTTCGTCGTCCTCCTGATAGGGATCGCTCTAGGGATGTCCACGGCGAGCCTGTCGGTGGTCGGTATGGTGGGCACCTTCTTCGTGATCTTCCTGGTGGCGATGGGGCTCTCCGGGCTGTTCGTGATGCTGTCCCTCAGGTCGAGCAACTGGCAGACCCAGATGGCGGTGATCAACCTGCTCAACCTCCCCCTGTTGTTCGCGAGCAACGCGCTCTTCCCGGTGAAGATAATGCCCGGCTGGCTCCAGGACGTGGTCAAGGTGAACCCGATCAGCTACTGCATCGACGCGATTCGGCAGCTGCTCATAGGGGCGACGGGGACGTACGCGCTGTGGGTGGACTTCTCGGTCGCCCTCGCCTTCGCGGCGTTCTTCTCCGTCGTCGGCATCGTGATGTCCTGGAGGCTGCTGAGCAAGTGAGCGGAGCGGCTCCTTTGTCTCACCGGCCGCGAGGGCCCTCGCGGAGGTCTTCGTGAGCTCCAAGTCCGCAAGGGAAAGCCCGCCTCCACCCCCGCGCTGGTCGGAAAGGCGCCCCCGGGCTTCGGGTCGGCCCTCGACTCGCTCGAGAACCCCCGGTCGTCGCGCCTGACGGCCTAGGCGAGCCAACCGGGACCATGCGAGGGACTTCTCGCTCGTCCCCCAGGGTCCTCGCGGTCCGCCTGAAGTGCGGGTTCGTGGCACCGGGGTGCCTCACGCCGTCGAGGCGCTGGGGCTCCGCCCGGGGGCGTGGTCACTCTTCGAAGACTTCGATCTCGACCTTCTTCCTGACGAAGGGCGTGATCTTTCCCTTGAAGGTGGTCGCCTTCACGTGGGCGTCGTCGATGAAGTGGTACTCGGTGTAGGGCGGGAGCTTCCTGGGCTTGTTGAGGATGAGCTGGTGGTACAGGACGCCGTTCTTCTTGAGCCACTCGCGGGTCACCTGCTCGTGCTCGTCCGTCCTGGCCGTGAAGA
>JAFLZE010000197.1 GCA_029785685.1 Nitrososphaerota archaeon
GTTCCAGAGGTCCCCCATCAATGGGGGAAGCAGTATGAATAGGGTGACGGGGAGCCCAGCGCCAGAAGCCAAAAAAACAGACAACACCCGAACTTGCAGGATAGGGATTGAAACGGAAAACGATGTATGACAAGTTAATCACCAGCAATTACGGACAACCGCAGTGAGCGAGTACACCACATTTCCCATCCCGTGCGTCCTCTAGGAACGCATCGAGCGGCTCATCGAGAAGAAGTCTGGCTTCAAGTCAATCTCTGACTACGTTGCCCACGCCGCCAGGGACGGCCCCAACATTTTGCCTGAAGGAGGACAGGAGCCAGGTCATCGGCTCCCTCATCAGGAAGGCCATCAGGTACCCCGAGGAAGACTTCGTCGTCTGGGGGGACGGGACCCAGAGGAGGGCCTTCCTCTACGTCGATGACTTCTTGGACGGCCTCTTCAGGCTGGACGAATACGTCGAGACCAAGGGGAACCTCACCGTAAACCTTGGCTCCACCGAGGAAACGACCATCAAGGCACTCGCGGAAAAGGTCATCGGCATCTCAGGCAAGGAGATCACCCCGAAGTACGACACGACCAAGCCGGTGGGGGTCCTCGCAGGCTCCCCGACCTCACCCGGGCTGAGAAAACCCTCGGCTGGAAGCCGAAGACGAACCTGGCCGACGGTCTGGCGAAGACATACGAGTGGGCGGAGCGCAGGATAGCGTCTCGGCCATGATGCCTGCCTGCCATTAAGGCCCGGCGGGCTGCGTGTCGGATAGGGGCAACCCCATGGTGTACCTCGAAGTAACGAAGTCCTTGGGGAGGCCGAAGTTAACAGCCAACGAGGCCATAGGACAGAGCGCCCAGTGGATGGTGGAAGACCAGAAGAGATGGATCCAGCAGGCGTCCCTGCGCCCCATGGTGTCTCCTATGCTCTCGGTCCAAGTACAGGTCATGGGTAGATCCTGATAGCCTCCCCCCCGATTTCAGATAATCGATTTTGAGCATCGATGTTTCCGGCCGAACTTCTCCGAGGCAGGGCCGTACCCACCACCGCACCACCACCAAACTGGCACCGCCACAACCAGGCCGAGGGGGGAAATCTTCTCTCGGAATCGTGCGGGAATCCACCACCACCAATCGAGCCTAATTGACCGTCATTAGGGTTGGTGGCTGGTGTGGTGTGTTTTCCGCACAAACCCACCAATCTGGTGGTGGGCTGGCGGTGGAGGGCCCTTGCTCACCAATAGAATCCGGTGAGGGCTCGATCCGGGCTCCTTTTGCCGGTGAGAGACTGGTGTGAGCTTGGTGAGTCTGGTGAAGGTCCGTAGCCATCCTTCTGTCAGCAGGAAAGCTAGAATCTGAGAGTCCAAGTCGACCTCATGGACCCTGCTGCCGGGGTCGAATTTGGTGAGGGCTCAAATTGAGCTTCTTTTGCCTCACCATCCCCACATCGGGCTTGTGTAATCTGGTGAAGGCAGATGACCACCACCCCGGCGCCGGCACAGTCGGTCGAATCTCTCGGAAGTGGAGAAGCCACCCCACTCCACCTTCCACCTTCTCGCTTGGACATCCACCACTATACCGAGGCCCCGCGTCCACATCAGGGAGTTCTGGCTCCCTGCCCAGCGGCGGGGGCCGCCATCGCCGGATGTGGCTCCGTTGTGCTTCGCACGGGATTCTCGCCCGCGCCCGACAGACATTCAACTAGCCCTCGCGCCGCGGCCCGCACCAGACAGACTTGCATGCTTAAACGCAGGTTAAAACATCAGGCATAACCAACCACTGTAATCCGTCCGAACTCGCTTGCGCACCCCCTAGCAGGCGAGCAGGTTGCAGGAGAACCAAGCCCTCCGCCGCGCCGACCCTCCCCTCGGGAGGGGGCGTCAGCGCCCTTCCTCCCCCATTTCTTATAACCGGAACCCCCATGGCCGCCCCGGTTGCAAGGGGGAAACGGCCTGGCGGAGGAGGGCTCCGACCGGAGCAGGAACATCGTCAGGGGGGTCGGCTCGCTCACCGTCCAGCGCGCCCTGAACGCCGTCCTCGGCTTCGTCCTTCTGGCCTCCCTCGTCAGGTTCCTCCCCCAGTCAGGCTACGGCAGCTACTCGTCCGTGCAGGTCACGGTCGGCATAGCGGGAGTCTTCTCCGAGTTCGGGTTGAACGCGGCTGTGGTGCGCTTCCTGGCTCCCGCCTCTTCAGACGAGGGCGGCGCCGGCTGGGGCGCAGCGAAGGCCTCCCTATATCTGACGCTCGCCCTCTCGACCGTGGTCGCACTGGTCCTCGTTGCGCTCGCCCCCTATCTGTCGGACTATTTCACGAAGGGGCAGTCCCTTGCCTGGGCGTTCTATCTGGGCGCGGCCTGGCTCTTCACGTCATCGGTCGCCGCCCCCGTGCAGGCGATGCTCCAGGGGCTGAGGAGGTACGCCTTCCTCGCAAAGGTCCTCCTGGGGTCCAGGTTCGTCGCGGTCGCCTTCGCGGTGGGGGGGGTCTACTTCTACCACAGCCTGGCCATCGCCATAGCCTCCCAGGCCGTCTACGCCTTGTTGATCCTCGTCTCCTCCCTTCCGCTCGCATTGGGGCCCCTGAGGCGGGCCGACCCAAGCCCCTACTATGGGAAGGTGCTGAGGTTCGCCTACCTCCTCGGCTTGGCAGGGCTGGTGACTGCCGTCGCCGGGAACGCAGACATAGTCGTGGTCGGGGGGTACCTCAGCCTGGGCTCGCTGGGGGTGTACAACGCGGTCGTCCAGATCTCAGGCGTCCTCTACGCCTTCCTCGTCGCCCCTCTCGTCACGGCCCTCTTCGCCGAAACTTCCCTGAGCTCCGAAAGCGTGGACGAGGTCAGGCGGGGGACTCACCTCGCTTTCAGGTTCAGCATGGTGACCCTCCTCCCCGCCTCCCTCTTCGCGGCGGCCATGGCGCCACAGCTCTTCGACCTCTTCTCGGGCGGGGGCGCCTACTCCCAGGGCATCCCATACCTGGAACTCATCACCTTCTTCTACGTCTTCACCGTCGTCCAGACCATAGCCATCAACGTCCTCACCGGGGTCAGCCGGACGCGCCAGGTCCTGACGGTCGGGGCCGTGACCGCCATCGGGGAGGTCGCCCTCTCAGCTT
>JAFLZE010000198.1 GCA_029785685.1 Nitrososphaerota archaeon
GGACTGACCCGAAGATCGTCGCCGCTTTTGACTATGCGGTGGAGCGCGGGTGCACCCACTACTTCCCGGCGCCCGGGTTCGACAGCCACGTCCTTCACAGGGCCGTAGCCCAGTACTATCTGGACGACATGGGCGTCATCGTGGACCCGCTGAGCGAGGTCTGCCCCACCCATGGCGCCCAGGAGGGGCTTTCGCTGGCGATTCAGACGTGCACCAGGCCGGGCGATGAGGTGCTTGTGGCCGAGCCGACATATGCCGCCCTCATAGAGAAGCTCGGGACGTTCAGCCTGAAGCCGGTGTTCGTCCCGCTGCTCGAACGGGAGCACTGGCGGCTGGACGTGGACGCCCTCAGGTCGGCGGTCTCGGACAAGACCCGGATGCTCTACCTCTGCGACCCGAACAACCCGACAGGGACCGTGTGCACCAGGGCCGAGTTGGACGCGGTGTCAGACCTGCTGAAGGAGAACAGGAGGGTCTCGCTCCTCCTCGACGAGTGCTACGCGAGGATCCTGTACGACGGCGCCGCGCACCACACGCTGCTTGACGACGCGGCGCTCCGCAACCAAGTCTACGTGGTCAGCAGTTTCTCCAAGGCCTTCGCCATGACCGGGTGGCGCCTGGGCTACCTGGTCACCGGCAAGGAGAGCGCGGAAAGGATCAGGAAGCTGTCCGAGGAGTACAACGGGGGCGTCAGCTATGCCGTGCAGTATGCAGGGGCTGCGGCCCTGACCCAGTGCCCTGGGTCGGTGCGAGCCATGGTGGAGGAGCTGAACCGGAGGCGGAGGGCGATGGTCGAAGGGCTGGCCGATATTGAGGGAGTATCCTTCGAGACGCCGAAGGCTGGGTTCGAGGTTTTCCCCGACTTCTCCGCGGTTTGCCGCGACTCTGCCCTCCTCGCGTCAGACCTCGAGAAGAGCGGCGTGAAGACCATGGCCGGGGTGAAATATGGCCCCAGCGGCGAAGGCCACATCCGACTGGTGTTCTGCGCCGAAGGGGTCCCGAGGATAAGGGAAGGGCTCTCAAGGATCTCGCGGCACCTCGACGGACGGCGTGGGTGACCGGCAAGTGGGCGAAGCGGCCCCGTCCTCTGGACGAATGTATATTTTTGTACATACTAGTTTCGCTTATATCAGCAGTCACGGTGAGGCTGGATTAGTTGCAGCTGGGTCAGCGCAGGTCGGGCATCGCGCGGATGGGCATAGCTGTAGTAGTCGTCGTAGTATTAGTGGTAGCCGGAGCCGCGTACTTCTTCGTGGTCGCGCCCCCAAGCCACCCGAGCACTACGACCACGAGCGGCAGCTCGACGGCGGTCCAGGCTCCTTCGTCCATCACCGTGGACGAGATCCCCTCTGCGGTGAGCGTCGACCCCTCGTCCAGCTATGACGTCCCAGGAGGGGAGATTATGCAGAACGTGTACCAGGGTCTTGTGTTCTACAACGGCAGGAGCGGCTCCAGTTTCGTGGGCGTGCTGGCGCAGAGCTGGACAGAGTCCGCGGATGGGATGAACTACACCTTCAACCTCTGGCCATCGGCGTCATTCAGCGACGGCACCCCGCTCAACGCCAGCAGCGTCTGGTACTCGATCTATAGGACCATGATCCTCAACCTGGGCATCTCCTCGTACATCAGCCAGGTCCTGGCGGTAAACGGCGGGAGCGGCTTCGTCGGGAACGTGACTTCCACGACCAAGGGTAACATCAGGCTGCCCTTCGGTGTCGAGCAGGCGCTGGCGACAGGAGGCTACAAGTTCTCGTCCAACCCCAACGAGGCGTACCAGCAAGCGGCTGAAGACCTGGCCTCCATTCTCACCCACTTCAACGCGGCGAACTCCACCATCAGGACCATAATGACATACTCCAACCAGGCGGTGGCGGTGACAGGCGACAACCAAGTGACGATAAACCTCGACTTCCCCTACGCTGACTTCCTCCAAGTCATCTCTGGCGGGCTGGGTGACGTCATAGACCCAGTATTCGTCAGCGCCCACGGCGGAGTGCAGATCGACACCGCGAACGCCTACACGACGAAGAACGCACTTGGGTCGGGTCCATACACGCTCACGACGCCCCTCGGAGGGTCCAACGTCGTCCTCGTAGCCAACCCGAACTATTGGGCCGCGAAGCTCTCGGCCTCCCAGAGGAGCGTATGGCTGACCCCGCCGTCGATAAAGACGGTGGTGATCGACTACCAGTCCAATGAAGCGATCAGGGTGAGCGACATACAGCAGGGAGTGGCACAGATTTCGCAGGTGGAGATCCCTGACTTGCACGAAGTCACCAACTACACCGGTGTGAGCATATACAACTGGGGGCCGACTCCGACCATCGACTTCCTGGCCATAGACGCCTATCAGTATCCGTACAACATCACTGGGGTGAGGCTCGCATTTGAATACGGGGTGAACGCCACGCAGATACAGCAGGACGTCTACTCGGGATACAGCCAGCCCTATGTGGGCCCGCTGGACCCGGCAATGGCATTCTACAACTCTACGATCAAAGGGTATTCCTACTCCCTCAACACGGCCATCCAGCAGCTGGCCCAGGCAGGGTTCAAGCTCAACCTTCCGAACGGGACGGTCATCAACAGCGGGGGTAAGGCCTTCCCGACGCTAGGCCTGATTTACACGGCCGGCAGCAGTGCCGACCAAGAAGAAGCGAACATAATCCAGGCCCAGATGGCAAAGATGGGCGTCACCGTGACCCCCACCCCTCTGGCGTTCGCGACGATCATCGAGGACGAGTTGAACGCGCCAACTTCGTCGAACTATCCGGCGCTCCAGATCGCGGCCAACTCGGTGGTGTTCGTCGGGCCGTCTGACCCGTCGGCCTACCTCGGGAACTGCCCGGCAAGATGCCATCACGGCGACCCCGCGTACTTCAACGACACCCAGGTCGTCCAGCTCATCAACAACGCGATTCACACTTCAAACCCCGTCCTGCTGCAACAGTACTACAACAACATGACCAACATCTATAAGCAGCAGGCGCAGTATGTCTGGCTGGATGACTTCACCGCCTACACGGTGGCCTCGTCTAGCCTCCATGGGTTCGCCTGGAACGCGGCCCTGCTCGGAACCTTCTA
>JAFLZE010000199.1 GCA_029785685.1 Nitrososphaerota archaeon
GCCTTCCATTCCCCGAGCACGTACACCTTGATTCTGGTCCACCCCCACAGCTTGAGGAACTGACCCTCTGTCAGCTCTCCCTCGTAACCAGCCTCCTTCAACTCGCTTTCGAACGTCCACTGTTTTAGAATCCTTTCCATGAACCTCTTACCTTCGATGAAGCGTCTGCTGGCCTCGTACGCTTTCCCGTAGTCGAAACCCAAGTCGGCGTTGACGAAGCCTTCCGCAATCGACCAAGTTGACACCAGCTGCCGCCTCTGGGCTACTACCCCCCTCTTCTTCACTGCTGCCAAGAATCCGTCGTCGAAGGAGACGCTGTCCACAATCAGGCGCTGGAGCCAGCTCGCGTAGAGATACTCGTCGCCGCTCTCCTTCCCCTTGCTGAACCTGGCCTTCAGCTCCTTCGTCATCTTGACCAGCGGGTAGACGTCCAAGGTCAGGAGGGTGGCTACTGCGAACTTCGCCTCGGTTGAGAATACGATTCTTCGGCTATGCGTTCCAGAATGCTTTGCCTCATCCGATTGTTCCTTTCCTCGTATTCTCTGCATTCTTTGAATCCTGGTCGGAAGAATGCGATGTACCGCGCCAACAATCGAAGGATATCTGCGAGTCCAGGGTACTTCTGCTTGAGCTCGTTGACCAAATTCTGGGCGCTTGACAGATTCCTCTGCAGTTCGGAGAGCTGAGGGGCCATGTCGGCTACCACGTTCGCCCTGTAAGGTTCCGTGGTCTGGTCGACCTCAATCAGGAGCAGATAGTCAGGCAGCCAGATGCCTCCGGGGCGGGCGTCGGGCGGGCGCTCCACTTCCTTCAGCCACTTTGGGTACTTCTTGCTCAGGACCCGGGCTATCGTATCCCTTTTCTCCGTCACCTCGTGGACGAACTGCCGGTACGATTCGATACCGAACTCGTCGGAAACCAACCCGGCTGATTTCAACGCGTCCCAGAGATCGACGTATTTCGGCCTGACGACCTTGACGATCTTGAAATCGACGATGTTCTTCGACTGCGAGAAGAGCGACTCGAATTCGTCTACGAGATAATCGAGAGTGTAGCAGAGCCTCCCGAGCGCGGCCTTCTCGAATTCCTCGGAGAACTCCTTCTCCGTTGCTCTCGGCGCCTTGGATGATACGACAGTTCTGTCGTGGTTCTGTTCTTTCCCCGCTTCGTTCTGCTGATTCGGCTCTGGCTCGGACATGGCGACGAACGGGTCCAGGGCGGGCTTGACTCTCAGCAGGAGGTAGTCAAGCGCCACTACCTCCTCCATGTCCTCGCGTTTGAACGCCATGTCCCTCTCCGACCTAATCTTCCCGATTATCTCCAAGGCTAGCGGCGAAGATGGCCCCGGATCGAACTGCCTTGCCAGAGGCTGCACCACTTCCTCGATGAACTTGCTGGCTGGTTGTCTCTTCTTGACCTTGGCGAGCGCCGCCCTAGTTTCGGCGTTGAGGGAGAACTTCAGGGGCTTGTGGCCTCCCTCTTCCGCCGGCCGACCCCTGTCTCCCTCCTCTCTCATTTCATGGTCACGTATTCCTCTTTGGCTTTGGTAATTTTGTGCCCACGATAATTGTTGTATTAGAGGCTAGACCCTTCTACCGATGTGAAATGGTGGAGGTGTCCGAAACTAATCGACCAGGCAATCCGCATTTCGCGGCCGACAGGAACGCCTCCGCGAGGGCACTTGAGGGATTGGCGAAGAGCGTACGCGCCGATGGACTTCTAGGGGCCATATTGGCGTCTGAACGTGAGAATCCCGTCCTAGAGGAAGTCATTGGGACTCTGGCCGCTGTCGATGACGAGAAGATAACAATCGACGTGAAACGAAGGTTCGAAATCCAAGCAGAAAATGTCCCTGGCTCTCTCAGGAGGGCCATCGGGAAGACGGTGGGCGTTCTTGTCATGGACGGACAGATCAGATGGAGGCTGGTGGAGGCCGCCCCGGAACCGGGGGAGGGAGAGTTTCCATGACCACTTTCGATCTCGTCTTGGCGACGGTGCTGGGAGTCATCGCGGTTTCAGCCGTCGCAGTCTTCGTTACCTGGAGGTCGAGGAAGAGGAAGCGAGAAGATGAGGAGTATCGGCGGAGGTGGCAACGCCGACAGGACGAGGAGAGGATAAGGAAGGAAAAGGAAGAGGAGCGCTGGAAGGAGCTAGAGGCCAAGTACGGGACGGGCAGGGAAGAAGTAGCGTACCAAGTCAGCAGTGGATTCAGCATCTGGAAAGAATGGGAGGGAGAACAGGCCCCGGCTTCAGGCCATGTCGGAGTCGTCGGGCTCGTCCGGCGGTACACCGGCCAGGACGCGAGCAAGGGACCATACACCGTCACAGAGGTCAGGTTCAAGTGGGTGGGAGAGGCCGAACAGATCGAGGGCAAGGAGAACGCCAACGTGTTCACGGCCGGGGCGTCGGGGGCCGGGAAGAGCAGCCTTGTCAGGCTCCTACTGAGGAAGTTCGAGGGCAAGCGGAGGATAATCGTCTTTTCGTTCAAGGCGAATGACACGCACCTCAGGATTGGCTATCCTGTCGCCGACGCTGTGGAGCTCGCCCCCAACCCGTTCACGGATGTCGAGGCTATGGTGAGCGCCTTCGCGATAGCCTACCCCGTCAGCGCCATCGGCGTGACCGCGAGCCAGATCCCGTCCCTAGTCCGAGAGCTCGCGTACGACTGCGCTTCCTGGAAGGAATTCAACCGCAACCTCGAGCGCAGGATAAGCGAGACGAAGGACAGGGTGCAGCTGTCGGCCCTCTTCTTCGTGCGGGAGCAGACCATGTCCCTCCAGCCCCCCGAAGCCGACCAGAGGAAAGCCGACCTGATCAACCAGGCGCTAGAGAACGGCCTCAACCTCGTGCTAGACTTCTCCGGCCTCGCCGACCCCGCGAAGGCGTTCTACGCGGAGCTCCTCCTGAGGGCCATCTGGAACAGCCTGAAGAAGCGGACGAAGGAAGAGACGGAGGAGAAGACAATCGTCTACGTCGACGAGGCCCACAGGCTGACGAGAGGGACGTTCGAGAAGTACCACTCGATCCTGAGGGAGATGGCGAGGGAGATCCGGGA
>JAFLZE010000019.1 GCA_029785685.1 Nitrososphaerota archaeon
CGGCAA
This sequence comes from Nitrososphaerota archaeon, assembly GCA_029785685.1. The sequence continues at coordinate 7 of JAFLZE010000019.1, forward strand.
GGCGACCCTTCAACCTGACTATGGTAATGCCCACAAGCTCTCCCTTCCTCGTCCTCAAGACGACGCCTTCCCGGGGTTCGATCGAGTCGTCGGCCGCCCTCGGCTTCCCGACCGAGATGTACAGGACGTCCTCCTTCCCGTCTTGTCGGTCCAATAGCCCGAGTACGATTTGATTGCGCTCGATGCGCCATCTGAGGCTCCTTCAATCAGCCCTATGGGTGCGGCTGCCGCAATCGGGCCGCCCACCAGGGTCGCCACGAAGAGGGAGAGCATGGCCGTAGTAGTTTCGTGGCTCATGTCGGAGAAGAGGCTAGTCAGGCTGGTCCCCACGATGATTCGGTTCAACCACGAAGGTTGGCTGCGGTGTTCTTCACGTCTTCCCGACGGATTCTCATCCATGGGTGACCCACCTGACCCACCTTTTCTGGTGCTTCTTCTCAGCGCGTTCCAGGAACTTCGCGAGCCCGCGGTCGCCTTCTCGGTGCGGGCCTGTAACGCTATCCAGTGCAGGGTACTTCGAATCCTGGATGGAGTCTTTCGAGAGCACGAGTATCCTGGAGAAGAGTCCCGGTGCGCCCTTGCTGGGCCACCGGATGGTAATCACCTTTCCCGCTTTAAGGTAGCCAAATGCATCTTCCGTGATTGGCTGGCGAAAAGTTCTCGGGGTTTGCTCCTCGTTTCCTCTCATCTCGACCTCGGCGCCCGACAGGCCATTCAGCTCTCGGAGGACGAACTGTGTGAGGCGCGCCAGGACGTGGTCCGGGAAGTCCTCCCCCAGGCTTCTTGCTTCAACGTGGTCATGTTCCTCGGCGAGTCCCGGGATATCCGCGTACTTCACGATCCGCCATGCGCTTTCTCTGTCCTTCCTATCGCTAAGATTTGCTATCAGGTAGGAGGGGTCTCCGCGCCAGGCCAACCAGAGTCTGAACGCGTCGTCCTCGGCCAGAAGCTGGGCCTTCTCGTTCCTCCCGAAGACTTCCCTCGCCCTGGTCTGGAAGGCGGCGGCCAGCTGAGAGTCCTTCGGTCCAACGGGATCGCTGCTTCGCTGGCTCGTCCCGTCTTCGGTTTCCGTCGCTACCAAACTGCTCGACCCTTTCTGCCGGTTCCCCGGGCGACGTCGTGCAGCATTCTCCTCATGACCGGCGGGACGGCCGGCAACCCCTTCGATACATCGACCCATGCGGAGTCTATGGCTTCCGTGGTGGGGCGGGGTTCTGCGGACCCATTGATCGTCCCGAAGTAGGTCGCAATCACGTAATGCACCGGGTTGGAGCCATCGTGAAAGTCGTCGTAGATCCCGACCAGCCCGTCAAGTTCAACCTCGACCCCGAGTTCCTCGTGAACCTCCCTATTGGCGGCGTCGCTCACCGTTTCACCCTGCTTGACGTACCCCTGCGGGAGGACCCACAGCCCGTTGTACGGCTCCTCCTGTTCCTTAATCAAGAGTATCTTTTTGCCGCGCAGGATTGCCACCGACGCCAGCACCCTAATCCCCGCGTCGAAGCTTTCCCTTCTCATCATGCTGGCTTTCGCGCCCTTCGCGGCTCGGCCTGCTTCCTGGCGGCATCCGCGGCCCTCCTTCCTATTTCGCCGTACATGTAACGCTCGTCGTCCCAGTCCGTATAGACCATCCCCTTTCGCAGGCTGGACTTGACCGCAGCCGTCGCAGCTTTCCTCCACGCCTCCGTCTTCTTGTTCCCGCCCGTCGGAGGGGGCTCGAAATCCGACAGGGCGCAGTCAATCTTCTCGCGGGCACTCACCCAGGCGAGAGGAGGGTGGTTGGGCGAGGAATGCAGAAGCTCGACCGCCAGTCCCTCAAGGAAAACTTCCGCAGGCGCGGGCGACCCCGCCAAGGTCCTCTCCCCCACCACCGAGAGATAGGCCGCCTCGACGGTGTCCCCTGACCTCAGACCGTGGGGGAGGATTCCGGCCGCTAGGAACAGAGGGTACTTCCTCCCTTCCTCCCTTTCAAGAATCAAGACCGCGGCCAGGCCTGAGGACTCGCTCAGCCTCTGGGCGTGAGCTACTTTCGCCCGTGCAACATGGAAGAACCCCGCCTTGCTGAACCGGACCCTGGTGGAGCCGAGGCTCCGCAGCGCGTCCTTCTCCAGTGCGTACTGGACGCCGCCGATGAGCGCGGTGTTCCTCGTGATATCGTGGTCCCACGGGATGCTGATGCCCTCGGAGACCAAGTCTCTCGGCGCGTGCATTTCTTCCAGGCTGATGCTGCCGGCGAACTTGAGGTAGAATTCTGCCTGCCGCACCTCCCTTGGAAAACGGATCGGTTGGGCCCCCACCCACAGGGCGTCCGTGAGGTTCGAGAAGCCGAATACCGGCGGCCGAGCCGCCTTGGATGCGAGTGACGCGATTTCCTCTGCCAACAATGACAATCACCTGACGAAGAGATACCTGTTGTGGAATTCGCTGACCTTTGCATCGTCCCATGAATCCCACTCGTCGTGAGGGACCGCCTCCGCCCCCCGCAACTCTGCAACTTTCCTCTCGAGGGATTTGTTGTGGGTCAGGTGGACGGTAAGGCCAACCGCTATCGCCTTGTTCGCCTGGAAGCATTTGAACATCCTGAACTTCAGGGATGAGTGCTTGGCGCCGACCGCGAACTTCTCGGTCATCGTCAGCTCTCTTGCAGTGCTCTCCTCGTGGGCACCGTAATCGAGAAGTGGGGACATAGCATCTGCCTTCTCGCGTTCGGTGAGATAGCCAATTTTCTGTCTCAAGAACGTCTCCAGCGTCTCCCAGTAGTCCCGCGCAAATGAAACTTCGAGGCTGACGGCGCCCTCTCCGGCGATTTTGCCTTCGACGCTAACCAGCGGCCCCCCGGCAACCTCCTCGGTTCTCCTGAGCGCCCTCGGCCAGCACGCTTTGATCATGCAGGATCTCCTGCGCTCTCCACGAAACGCTCGAGCTCGCTGTTCTGGTCCATCAGGCCCTGAAGCAGCTCGTTGTCCTTCTGGCACTGGCCGTGCCGCTTTCTCAGGCGCTCGTACTCGGTCGCGGCGATGTCGAACCAGTGGGCCCAGTAGCGTTTCATGCCCCTCTCTATGGCGGCCTGAACCGCCGAACATTCGACCTGCGCGGAGCCATTTGCGAGGTTCTGGAGCAGGGAGTAGGTCTCCTTCCCGATTCTGACGTCAAGACGCACCCTTCCGGGCTTCGCCACGGTTCTCTCAGCTCCCGAATGTAACCGTCATTACATCTGGTTTTATTGCTTTCGTGCGTGACAATCGCCGGACCGGAAACGATGCAGGAAATACATAATTGGCCCGGAACGGTACCGAGGAACGCAAGTGAAGGTCCTCCTCATCTCAGATGCCCACTCGAATCTCCCTGCACTGGATGCTGTCCTCGGCAAGGCCAGGTACGACGACGTGCTGTTCATGGGGGATGCCGTCGACTACGGGCCGTTCCCCTTCGAAGTCTACTCCAAACTGAAGCGGATAAGGGCAAAGAGGGTGGTGAGCAACCACGATGTAGCCGCGGCGTTCGGGCTTGACTGCCGGAGCAGCTCGAAGACGTACCAGGCAGCCGTCAGGACACGGGAGAGAATCACCTTTCAGAGGATGCCGAGGAGGGCGCTTCAGATGCTTGGCGGGGCGGGAGAGACCCTCGACCTGGCGTACGGCGACCTAAGGGCGAGAATGCTACACGCCGCTCCAGGCGACGAGCTCTACAAGTACATCACGAAGGAGGAAGCGGCCAACATGGAGGTCAAAGGGGCGGATCTCCTCTTGCTGGGGCACCCCCACGTGCCTTATGGGATTAAGGATGGGACGAGATAGATAGTCAATCCCGGGAGCGTCGGCATGCCGAAGGATGGGGACCCCCGTGCGTCTTATGCCATCCTGGATACGTCCACAAGGGAGGTGCAGTTCCACAGGGCCGAATACGACATCGAACAGGTCGTGTCGAAGCTCAAACAGCTCATCGGTGACGAAGAATCCATCTTCGAACAACTTGTGAAGGGGCTCCGGACCGGTGGCCGGTAAGAGTTCATGATTGATACGCTTAAATCAACGAGGGGACATATCGCACCAATTCATGAGCCGGTCGGAGGCCAACAAGTGGATCATAGTCGCCTATGACCTTCCAAACGAGCCTTCCAAACTGAGAGTCAGGGCGTGGAGGAATTTCAAGAAGCTCGGGGCCGTCTATCCGCCGGTGTCCCTTTGTTTGCTCCCCAACACACCACAGATCAGGAGGGATATCGAACAGTTCAGGTCGGGCTTCAAGAGACACGGCACCATCCTGGTGATGGATGTCAACGCTCTAGAAGGGCAGGATGAAGACGTGCCCTCAAAGATGTTCCAGGAGGACCAGGAGGAAGCAGTACGAAGAAATTTACGAAGAATGCCAAGAATTTCTGGACGAAGCCAACGAGAACCGGCTGCAGCTGATATCCAGGTCAAGCACCAAGCACGACGTCGCGGACGCGAGGATACTGGGTGACCTGCTCAGGACCAACTACCTGCCGGTGGCCCATATGAGGGACCAGGAGACCAGGGAGACGCTCGCCGTCGTCCAGGAGAGGGCCAACTATGGGCTGAAGCGCGGGGAGCTGAGGGGCTCGATCAGGTGGCTCCTCAAGCGGAGACTGGACAGAACCCTTCATCTTCGTCCTCATCTACATCCTGCTCGCTGCGGGCTGACCCGCTGGGGGGACAATCAGAAGAGGGAACTCCCGGGATTTCAGAAAGTACGAGGACACTGTCCCAAGGAGTTTCTCCGAAGCTGAGTGCTGAAGCGTCCCGAGGACAACCAGGTCAGGCTTCAATCGCCCTGCCAACTCCAGCAGCTTCTCGCCTGGGCTCCCCGCTTCGAGATGCACGGCGACTTCTACGAGGTTCTTCCTAACTGTCCGTTCGGCGTTCATCAGCGTCTCCCTTCCTGTCCTCCTTAGGGACTCCATCAGTTCGTCAGGAATCGGGTCGGGGACCCCGCCCGGTTTCTGGACGACATATCCGACATGGATCTCTGAACCCTCGGTCTGCGAGGCTATGGCGATTGCAAACTCCAGGGCACGCTCTGCCTGCACGGAACCGTCGTACCCCACCAGGAATTTTCTGAGCACTTGCATCTCCCACTTCAGGTCGCTCCAGCGTCTCGTGCCTGTCCCACGTCTCGCAGAGCCGACCGCATCTGCGCTGCCGGGCCAGGTCCTTCTCGTATAAGCCCTCCTAACAGTTCCATCACCGATTGAATCTCCCTTAGAGTCCGATTGAGTTCTTCCAAGGCCATATTCACCTCCTCGCTGCTCCTTTGGTGCATGCGCGTCCCCTCCAGGACGGCGTCCCTGGCTGCTGTGATCGATGAATCGAGAAGACGTCCTATTTCGCGCCTCAGCCCGATTATCCCCCTGTCGAGCCTGACGACGAAGTAGTCATACCTGATTCTCCCCGCGGTCCTGTCGAGTGCCTCCTTGGCCTGCCCCATGAACCTCTTCTGGAGAGTGCCCTTCACGAGGAGCGTAGGCAGCATGGCGGATAGTTCCCCCACGAACATTCCGCCGATCGGCGGAAGCTGGTCTGACAGGTAGTAGAACCTGTGCTCGGAGGTCAGACTCATGCCCGGCAGGGGGAGCTCCGTCTTGATGCCGAAAAGCGTCGACACTTCGCGTCGCACGTCCCCCCCCAGCAAATCGACCTGGTGGCTGAAAGTGCTTACGAGCTCGCCGAATCTGACAGCTATTCTTTCGTCCTCCTTGGCAATGAACTCGGAATATACCGCTCTCAATTCCTCTGAGAGCTTTTCCTCCAGCATACTCGTCGTTTCTCGCACGTTCCTCTTCGACGTTAGCAGTTCGTTGGCGTAGGCTTCCAGTTTGGCGAGGAACCCAGCTTCGCGTTCTCTCTTTAAGCTCTCGAGGTCTTCGTTAAGCATCTGGATTATCTCTTTGGATTTCCCATCGAGAAGGTAGAAGATCTCGCGCTTCTTGGTGTCCACTCCCTGAAGGAACCAGTCCAACTGCTTCAGTGTCTCTCCAAGGCGATTCAGGGGCATCTCGGCTGACTTGATTGCTATCTCCTGCGAAATGCGAAGGTCCTCGGCCGCCTTCAGGGCCTTCGTCACCGTCGAGGCGATCAGAATCTCCTGCTTTTCCCCGTGGAGGAGATTGTTCAGGACTTCCATGAGCCCCTGCACGCCGCTCTCGGCCAATTTGTGCGAGTTTGCCGTACGGTATCCCTCATTAGCCCACTTTGCAGAAACCGCATAGATCGGGAAGTCGTTGATGCCCAGCGCTGATTCAATCACATCTCTGCAGAAGCTGACCGCCTCTCTCAAGCTAGCCTCGTCCATGTAGTCCTTCTTGTTGAGCACGAAGATGAGCTTCCTTGCGTGTGGTGTTATCGCTTTCAGCAGGTCCAGCTCTGACTGACCAATGGGAGGGTCCACAGCGAGGGTGAAGAGGCAGGCGTCGGCCCGCTCCAGGAACCGGTAGGTTGCCTGAGTGCCGCCAGCAAAGGTTGAGCCCACTCCGGGCGTGTCTATCATAGTGATGCCGCTCTTCAGAATCCCCGACGGGACCCTGACTTCCACCTCCTTGACCCCCTTCGCGTTGCTGGGATTCCCCTTCTCCGTTATGTACTGGGGAATCTCCGTGATTCCAACCTCTTTGGTGGTCCCGTTGACAAATGAGACCGTGGCTCTCGGCTGGTCGCCATACTTCAGAAGAGTGATCACAGATGTCACGGGAACGACCCCGACCGGCAGGACTTCTGATTGCAGCAGAGCGTTGATGAGCGTTGATTTTCCCCTCTTGAAGAGGCCCAGGACAGCGAGGTAGAAGTCCTCGCTGATTAGCTTCTGCCGCAGCTCCTCCAGATATTCAAGGGTGGCCGCTTGGCTGCTGCCTGCCTTGGACTCCGCTACCCTGCGAAGTGCGTCCAGGCTTTCCTCGATTCTGGCAATCTGTGACGTCTTGCCCTGAGAGAGCATCAAGAGCTACATCCTTGTCTATTGTGTTCCGGTTGAACGAGCTGGCCGTGCCTCATGGGCATATTAATGTAACTGTAGTTACACTGGCCAAGCCGTGCAGTAGCAATCAGAAGTCCCTGGTCCGTTGTCTCGTCCGCAACTCCGAACTGAGAAGTGCGGTCAGGACCAAAATCGACGAGACGAGGACGCCCACCAGAAGAACGGGATTGTAGGTGAAGACTACCGGTGTGAACATCGTCACCCCCGCCAGGGCCAGGACCCCAGCCGATGCAGCGTACATGGTCGTCGTGGCTGTGTGCTTCTTCAGAAGCGACCACGCCCTTTCATACTCCCGGGGGTCGATTCCTCTGTTCCTGGCTTTCATGGGGAAGATGAGCTCTAGAAAGCTTGAGAGGTCGAAGGTCAGGAGAAAGATAGCCGCGGAACCCATCACAATTAGGTAATTGGTTCCGGGGAGCAGGACCGCCTGGGCACTGACGAAGTTCGCCCCAAGCCACACCCAGGAAAGCCGGAGAGCGGTGCCATGCTTCGCCAGCAGAGCCAGCGCGAAAACCAGGAGGTTCACGACGAGGGAGCCGAGCAGGGCAGTGCTGTACTGCAGCGCGTAGCCGACGAACCCTGTCCAGGCTGAAATGGCCAGGTATGCCGCAAGCAGCAGCATTCCGGACAGGCTCAGCGCGTCTACTTTGCTCTCGTCCATACGATATTCGCCTGCTTCAGCGCCTGGCTGAGGGGCTCCTTCACGTTCCAGTCTATGACGACCGCGTATTTCCGGAGCAGCGCTACCTTCGTCTCTCTCTCGAGCCTGGCAAGCCTCTCAGCTATCCTTTCGGCCCTCTCGTCCTTGCCTTCTCGGCTCTCGAATTCGAATGGTGAAGGGGAGACCACCAGGACGGGGTAGCCCTTGCTGGAGATTTCTGCCGCGACTTCGTACGACTTGTCGTCCATCAGGGGCGTGACCAATACTATCTGGGTCATCCTCGAGAAGAACAGCGAGAGGTACCCGGGGAGGTTCCCCATCTCCCAGATGTTACCAGGTTTGATCGTCACCATCCCCGTGAGGAGCCTGTCGAACTGTCTGCGCCCAAAGCCCGGACGTACCTTCTCGAGGCGGTCGCCGAGTGCGATCATCCCGACCCTGTTCCTGTCCCTGAGGAGGCGGTAGGCGATGACAGCCGCCGCCCTGGTCCCGTAGGCGACCGTCGACTCCGGAGGAACGCCGAGGAGCGATGCTGAACGGATGTCGAGGACGATGATGGTGTCCCCGCCAAACTCCCCCATGAACTGGTTACTGAGGAATTCCGGAGAGCGTGACGAAGCCTTCCAGTTTATCCTCCGCAGTGGGTCGCTGGGAGCGTAGGGCCTTAGCCCGTAGAACTGCATGCCGGTTCCGGGCTTTCGCGTGAGAATCTCTCCGGGCCAGTTGCGCGGGTTCCTGGGTTTAATCTGCACCTTGCTGACGTACTGGACATCCGGATAGACCTTGACGTCGAAGTATGATTCTATCGATTTCTCCTCCACCATGAGTCCCGAGACATCGAGGCTCCTGATCCGGACCGGTCCCAACCTGTAGACCCCGAAGGTCTCAGCCGAAACGGCGTAACTGGCCTCCACCTGCCCTCCGCTTTGGAGGGAGGTGAAGATGCGATTCGTCCCACAAGCAAGGCGCAGGCCGTCTGGAATTGTATCAACCACTTCGAGAACGTCGGCATCTCGGCCCGAGTTGCCTATCCTCAGAGTGAATTCGGCTTGCTCGCCTTCGTAGACTGTCTGCCCCTTCGTCGTCCGTTCGACCTTGAAATCCAGATGGGGATCCCTGGCAAGCAGGCGGACCAGGGCAATGTAGAGGAGCACAGGGACGGACGCGGCTATCAGATAGGGGCTTCTCGACCCGGCCCCGAACAGCAGGAGAAAAATCGCGAACGCCCCAAGGAGGGCCATCGATCTTGAGATCGTTCAGTCCACCTTTGGCACTGGAACTTCCTGCAGGATTTTGTCCACGATGGAGGCGGTCTTGTCCCCCCTGAGCCATCCTTCAGGCTTCAGAATCAGCCTGTGGCTGAGCGCCGGGACTGCCACCCGCTTCACGTCGTCGGGGATGACGTAATGCCTAGAGTTCATCCAGGCGTTCGCCTTGGCGAGCTTCGTTATGGCGAGGGAGCCGCGGGGGCTCGACCCTATCTCCACCTCACTGTGGGACCTTGTGCCGCGCACTATCGCGACGATGTAGTCTATGATGGCGCGCTCGGCATGGATTCCTTCAACTTCGGCCTGCATCGCGATGAGAGCATCGCGCGTAGAGACAACCTCAAGCCTGACATCATCTGACCTTCTGCTGTTGCGTCTCTCGATGATCTGTGCCTCTTCCTCGGCGCTGGGATAGCCGACGCTCAGCCTGACGAGGAAGCGGTCGAGCTGCGCCTCCGGGAGAGGATAGGTCCCCTCGTACTCTATCGGGTTCTGGGTCGCAATCACGATGAATGGCTCCTGTAGCTTCTGAGTGTCTCCCTCGATCGTCACCTGCTTCTCCTGCATGGCTTCCAGAAGCGCAGACTGGGTCCGGGGAGGCGCCCGATTGATTTCATCCGCCAGGAGGATGTTGGTGAAGATGGGCCCCCTTCGCAATTCGAACTGGGAGGTATTCCTGTTCAGGATGTAGGTCCCTGTGATGTCGGCGGGGAGCAGGTCTGGGGTGAACTGGACCCTCCTGAATTCCAGTCCGAGGACGGCCGCGAACGACTTCGCCATGAGAGTCTTTGCAAGGCCGGGATTGTCTTCGATCAGGATGTGCCCGTTCGCAAGTATCGACAGCATGATGGTTTCAAGCGCCGCTTGCTTCCCCACCACCACTGAAGAGACCTGATCGATGATTCGCGCGTATGGACGGCTCTCCTGCGTCACCTACACCCCCTCGTTTGCCATCGCTATTGCTGCCTCCAGGGCAGACAGATAGGTTTCGTCCTTCCTCCTCCGGAATCTTGAAACAGCCGGAGAATCCGATGGATGGGGCTCGAAAATCCTTCTCACATCCTGGTCGTTCCCCGCAATCATCAACTTCTCGCGCGTCCTCATGATGGTATCATAGTCTGGCTTCAATGGTCCACCCTGCTTGACGGCGCAGGCCTCCGCGAGAATCCTGGCCAGGTCCTCTCGCGCGTGCCAGTAGCCCCTCTCCGCGCTCTCTACGCTCATGGCCATGGACCAGATTTTGCCGCGGGAAGATTGGTGCCTCGTTTTCCCTGTCGGAAACCAGTCGGAAAGGCCCGGGCTTCCAGTCACGCCGCCATAGACTAGGAGAGCCGCGGCGAGCGACAAGAAAACGAGATTGGCGTAGAGGGACGGATAACCGGCGGCGTCGGCCAGAATCACCCCGCAGATTATGATGGACCCCAGCGCGTAGGCAAATCTGTTAGGCAAGTCGTCTGACCCCGATGATTGATTTCGAACCGGAATGTTGGACCTCGTCGTTCAGCCTCCGTAGGCATGTTTCTGCGCGCTTTGCGTCTTCGTCATATACAGGGTCGATGCTGTACCTTGCCTTCTCGAAGAGAAGTGTGGCATCGTGCAGGTTCTGCCTGTCGACGGCGACCCTGCTTGTTACAAGCGCCTCGAATTCCCGTGCAGTCAGCTTCGAGCTGTCCGTCTCCTCGTCCCGGCTGAGTATCTCGCAGATTGCCCTGTAGCAGTTCAGGATGGTCGTGCGGTAGTCCGAACCTCCTCTCAAGGCGTGCACCGCCCTGCTGAGAACGTCGGAGATTCTTTCCTCATCGACTCCTCCCCCAAGGGTTCTCCCCGAGGGGGCAATGGGGACCCGTTTCAGTGAAAGAAAGAGGACCGCACCGATTGCCGAGCTCGTGGCTATCGCCCCCACCACAAGATAGGGGAGAAGATCCGGGAAGCTCGGCGCCTGGCCTTGGCCGTTGAAGCTGGTGCCGGCGTTCTTGACTAGCGTGAATATGCCGTAGAAGACCACGGCCGCCAGTCCGAGCATCAAGATCGAAAGCAATGGGCTCCCCTTCTGGCTCTCGACATACCAGAAGTCGTCCTTCTTCCGTCGCCGCTTCCAGGCACGCAATATCATGAAGCCACCGAGCACGGACAGCGCCGCCCCGAAGACGGCCAGCTCGGAATAGCTCGGGCCTTGGACAAGACTCGGTTCGACAAGGACTCCGCCGTTCCCTTGCGGGGGAAGGGAAGGCTGCGATTGGCCCACAGGGCCGGCGTTTGATGTGGTGCCGATGTTCGCAATCAGGCTGGCGGCCAGCCAGGGGAGGGCGAAGAGCACCACGACTAGGAGGACGGACCGAATCCGGCGATTCATCAAACCGAACCGCCTGGGGGAGGATTATAAAAGTAACCGTCGTTACATACCCTTTAAGCCGTTGGTGGTCGTCGGCTTCGGCCCGCACATTCAAGCCCGCACACGGTCCATACGGTCTAGAATCTCAAGCATCTTAGCAATGTAAGCTCCGAGCTTTTCTTCGTCCTTCTGGCTCAATGTGCCGCAGCCCTGGAGGGCCTCTGGATGCAGATCGTAAAGCGTGGTCCGAATCCCCAGCAACGCTCCGCGCACGTTTCGCGCTGATGACTCGTTCTGCGGCGAGAGGCCGTAAAGCATGGTAATCAATCTGGTCTGATTGAGCATCATAGAAACGCCACCCAGAATTGCGTTCTTCGAATCTTTAGTCATATCCCACTTTGTCACATATGTCACAGAGTCCCCTTCCTTCGAACCTGGTTGCAGCTCTCTTCTTATTGTCTCAAGGTTCCTTTCAATTTCATTGAGGTAGACGGCCAGTACTCTTCGATAGTTCTCGTTCAAGGGATTGTGGCGCCTACCCTGCTACCCGGAAACTATCCACTTCAGTAGCGACTTTCTTCTCCTTCTGGCCGAAGCGCGTTCCTGTCTGGCGAGCATCTGGGCGAAGCCCCTTTCGCTGTGCGTAGCTCTTGCGACCTTGTGAACGAAATCAAAGTACAGAAAGCGCTCCTGGGACAGGGAGATACTTCTGCTCTTTAGAACCCCTCTGGGCTCCTTCGGCCAGTCGGCGACGATCTCGAAACCCTCACTGGCGTACTTGTATGCGCGTCCAGCGTCGATTCCGTCCTGCGTCAGCCCAGCCGTATCGCCGTTAAGCGACAGGGAATACACCCTGGCACCAATCCTTTCGCTCACCAGGCGCTGAAAGAGAGCGGTCAGGGAAGCCAGAACGTGCTCAGTGAAAGGGCTCCTCATCGGTCTCGCTTCGACATATTTGTAGCGCTCCACCAGCGAGGGAACCTCGGTGTATTTGCAGAACCGCCAGGACGACTCCAACCCAACCTGGTCGCTCAGGTGGACCTGCACGAACCTGTCATCGCCCCTCCAGGCCAACCACATCATCTTCGCGTCTTGGACGGCCCTCTCGCGGGGGTCGCCAAACTGTGCGAACACCTTCTCGGCTTTATCCCTGAACTCTTCATCCAGGTCGGCCTTGCGTGCACCCAACCTGCTCCCCGTTCGGGTACGCTGATCAAGGCCATGGCTCTCTTCCCAGTTTCTTTCGCGCTCTATCGTGACCAGATGGGACTCGGACCATGGGCCATTATAAGTGTAACTGCAGTTACATTAAAAAGGGGCGAGCCTGGGTCACGGGAAACGAGGTTGTTCTGCGTGCGAGTACTGCTGATTTCAGATATACACTCGAACCTCGAAGCTCTCGAAGAGGTCCTGAACCATGCAAGCTTTGATGAGGTCCTCTTCATGGGAGACCTGGTGGATTACGGACCGAACCCCTTCGAGGTCTTTGAAATCCTGCAATACGTGAGAGCGAAGAGAGTCTTGGGGAACCACGATGCAGCCGCAGCATTCAAGACAGACTGCAGGAGCAGCAGTGTGATGCACGAGGCATCGGTGGTGACACGGGAGCGCATAACGTGGAGGCAAATGCCAGCGAAGCCACTCGAGGTTCTGGGCAAGGCCGGAAAGGAGCTTCAGATCGATTACGGAGGCGTCAATGTCAGAGCGTTCCATGCCGCACCGGATGACAGACTGTACAGGTACATCACAAAGGAAGAAGCTGCACAGATGGACATGAAAGGTGCGGACCTGGTAGTACTCGGGCATACCCACGTCCCATATGAAGTCAAACGACAAGGAGTCTGGGTCGTCAACCCGGGGAGCGTCGGCATGCCCAAGGACGGTGATCCCAGAGCTTCCTACGCCACCCTTGACACCGCTTCACGAAACGTGACCTTTGGAAGGGTCGAATATGACATCGAAGAAGTCGCTGCGGAGCTCGGAGACTTGCTCCGCGAACACGAGGACGTTTTCGAACTGATAGCAAAGACTCTCAGGTCGGGTCAGTGATCTCACCTTCAAGACGAGGAATGGATCAGCCTTTGATTAGGGGAGTCCCAGCGAAATGCGCACTGGAGCCAAGCTCCTCCTCAATTCGGAGGAGTTCGTTGTACTTCGCCACCCTCTCCCCTCTGGCCGGCGCACCGGTCTTGATGAACTCGCCTTCGACCGCCGTTGCTAGGTGGGCGATGAAGCTGTCCTCCGTCTCCCCTGACCTGTGGGAGACCACGATAGCAAACTCTGCGGCTCTGGCGACTCTGACGGCCTCCATAGTCTCTGTCACTGTCCCTATCTGGTTCGGCTTGACCAGAACGGCGTTGGTTGCCTTCTGAGAGATTCCCCTGCTGATGCGTTTGCAGTTCGTGGCGTACAGGTCGTCCCCGATTATCATTGATTTGCTCCCAAGCTTCTTTGTGATTGCCTGGAAGCTAGAATAAGCCTCTTCTTCGAATGGGTCCTCAACGGTGAGAAGCCTGTACGTCTCCGCGAGCTCGACGTAGTAGTCCAGCAGTTCTTCGGGTTTCAAATCTTTGCCATCGATATGGTATGTCGAGGTCTTCTTGTCGAAGAAGCCCGTCGCAGCCGGGTCGATTCCCAGCCTAACTTCAGACTCCAGACCTCCCACTGATATGGCCTCGGCAATGGCATCCAGTGCCTGCGTTGAGTTCTCGAAAGAAGGCGCGAAGCCCCCCTCGTCGCCGACGTTCACCGAAGATTCGCCGGTCCTCTTCTTGAGGATTGACCGCAGTGAATGATAGACGTCGTCGCCGAACCGCATCGCTTCACTGAATGTCTTCGCTCCGACGGGTTCTATCAGGAATTCCTGAATGGCAAGCTTGTTGCCTGCGTGCTTTCCTCCGTTGATTATGTTCATCATTGGGACGGGAAGCCTATATCTTCTCCTTCGGCGAAGGCGCACGTAGAGCGGTTCGCCGCCTGCGACCGCAGCAGCACGTGCCACGGCCATTGAGACGGCCAGAATGGAATTGGAGCCCAGGCTGCGCTTACCTGCCGTTCCGTCCAGCCCTATCATCAATTCATCAATTCTTTCCTGATCGCGGCAATCCATTCCTAGAATTTTGGGACCAATCCTCTCTCTGACGTTGGCGACGGCCTTCAGGACGCCGAGCCCCCGGTAGAAGCTTTTGTCCCCGTCTCTAAGCTCAAGAGCTTCGTGCTTCCCCGTCGATGCGCCTGAAGGCACAATCGCCCGGGCCACCACCCCTGAACTAGTCCTGACCTCAGCTTCGATAGTCGGATTCCCACGCGAATCGAGGATTTGCCTTCCCCAGACCTTGGCTATTCTATTCGAGTCTCTCGCATTCGTGTCAGCGGTCACATCCTCGGAATGGAGTATTCAGGGATTCGTCTCTCTCGTCGACTGGATTGACAAAAAGGACACTTTGCAATGGAAACCGGTACACTTTATTCATCGCACCAGCATAGACACTACTGACCACCATTCGCTTGCCAGTTCATTATCAGCGATGTCGTCGGGGACGACGGCGTAGCCGCGCGAAGAAAATCTTTCTACAAGCGCCCGGTAGACGCCTTCCGGCATCTCGACATCTCCGATCTTGCTCTCGCTCGGAGGACCTCCTCCGCAGGAGGAAGTCTCAGGGTACAGGCGATACTTCGCCCTATTACGGTCGTCCCTGAAGATGGCCACCTCCACCAAACATGCGCCTGTCCTGAACCCCCCGAATGTAACTGTGGTTACATATATAACCCTGTCCCAGGCAAACAAGAAGTAGTTGGCCATCGCCTTTGTCATGCTGAATGTGGATGTCGGAAAAGAGGAGGAAGTTTTCGCCGAGCTGAGGAAAACGGAGGGCGTGACGGAATTGAACCAGCTCTTCGGTGTGTACGACGCCATCGTAATGCTCGAAGCGGAGAGCACGGAGGCGCTGAGGACCATACTACAGGCAAGAATGCGCAAACTCGACGGCGTCAGGAGTACGCTGATGCTGATGGCGGCCTCGGACGTTTCAACCGGACAGGCCAAGCCTGGAGCCGACGAGGAGAGTTCCGGGTACCAAACCATATCGAGCGCGAGCCAGGACAGGAGCAGTGCAGAGGCCTGAACGCTGATTTGAGGTTACAGGTGTCTAGGGTTGAGAAAGCTGTGTACATGAAGATACTCAGATACGGGGCGCTCGGAATAGACAACGAAACGCTGTGCGCTGAGATGGAGGAAGAAGGATGCCCGCCGGCCGCGGTCAAGGGTGCCGTGAAGAAGCTTCTGAAGCCGAAGCACGTTTCAGATACCCAGGGGACCTCAGCCTCCATCCGGTTCAAGGAGATTCCAGGCACAAGGAAGATGAGAGTCGAAGCCGAAGAAGTAGTGCCGGGGCACGCTGTCGTCTGGGTGGGCGGGAGGTGGAGAGCAAGGCTGCTGCCTGAGAATCATGTTGGACCCAAGGAACTGATAAAGAAGGGAATGAGGTTCAATGCGTTGTGTTCGCTCTACTATGACGAAGTGCTCATATGAATGTCAGGCAAGTGGTCCAAGCTTTGGCGCCAAGGATTTCTTCGTGAATTGTCCATCTTCGGTTTCACGCCGCCCATAGCTTCAGAAGACACCTTTCTGGCTTTGACGAGGACTCTGCCCCGAATGGAGCGATCGTTGCGTAGAATGCGAACGGCGTTCAGCCCACGGGTCCGAGCTCAGCCCTGTGCCACGCCTCATGAATGAAGGCAACTAAGGACGAGCACTCGGGGGCTGCACCTCCACCGCCTCTTGGGCTGCCTCGAAGATTTGTCTGTAGAGGTCCTGGCCGTAGCTCGTTGGGAGAGGCCCGCCCTCGACGATTCGGAACGTGCGCTGACCGTCTGGCCTTCGCTCTGCGCGGAGAAACAGGTGTTCTACTGCATCCTGGGATCGGAAGCGGTTAGCCAGTTCGAAAAGGTGGGTGACTAGGAAGACCCTGATGCCCGAGTCCAGCAGCGCCCGGATTACCTCCTCCCCAATCTCTGAGCCTTCCCTCTCGTTCGTTGAGGCAAAGGACTCATTGCACAGCAGGACGCTTCCCGGCCCGACATGGTCCACTATTTTGCTCATCCTGCCGAGCTCCTCGTCGAACTTGCCGCTCTTCATTGTCACGTCCTCCTCCCGCTTGTAGTGAGTGAACAGCCCGGAAGAGACTCCCACGGAGAACTGCTCTGCCGGCGCGAACATGCCCGCCTGGGTCATAAGGTATGCAAGACCTAGTCCACGCAGGAACGTAGACTTCCCTCCCTGGTTCGCGCCTGTAATGACTAGGAGGCTCTTGCCGTCGGCCTTCAGGTCGTTGCCCACAACCCTTTGGTCAAGCTTCAGGGTGAGGCAGACGTCGTACAACCCTCGAGCCGAGAGTGCGAAGCCGTTGGTTGCCGACGGGACAGGGAAGCAGGTAGGTTCGCCTTTGTTGAGGAGCGTCTCCCGCAGATTGAGGCAGCCGAGGTAGAACGCCAGTTCGGTCCTGAGAGCCGTGAAGAAGCCGAGCATGTGGTCGGTGGACTCCCTGAGGGCCCTGGCCACCATCCGGATCCCGTTGTCACGTATGTCTGAAAGCGCCCGGTGGCCGCTCTCGTCCTCAGGCGCGACCTCGAAGCTGAACTTGGACTTCCTTCGAAGGATGCGGTCAGCGAAGCTCTGCTTCCTGATGGGGAACCGACGGAGCACGTAGCCCTCCCCCTTGAGCCCTTTTCCAAGCTGGGCGCTCATCCGCTCCCCTTCTGGAAATTTCAGCTCCCCCAGGTGTTCCTTGATCTTCATGAGGTACGTGTCGTCCAGCTCGTGTTCGACCATCGCGAAGAGGCGGACGAAGCCCTCGGACCTAAACCGCCCCCCGTACGAATCTGCTGTCCGCCTGAGTTCCTTCAGGATATCGAAGAACAGGTCGAGCGTCTCGACGGAGCTGCGGAGGACAGAGTCCGGATAGTCGAAATGCCAACCCCAGATCTTATTCCTCCCCTCAATCGCCTCGACGGCGAGCCTGTACATCCCCCTTACCACCTCGGGATGTTCGATGCAGTCATTCAGGACGTGCTGTCGATAGGTGATCATTTCGGGGCTGTCCAGCCCGAGGAGAAGGGCATTCTTTGCGATGTCGAAGAGGAGCGCATCGCCCCGGGCCATCACGTTGCACACTATGTCGATCTCGAGATCCTGGGCCAGGGCATCTGTGTTCGGGGGAAGGGCCGCCTTGGGGTCGAAGTTCTTGTCCCGGTACATCAGAAGAACCTTCATCGCTCCAGCCGCCTCCTGATTGATTGCCGGGTCAGGCCGTACTTCTCCGCAATGGCCATAGCGTAGGCCCGTCCGTCGGCAGGCTTCCTCACAATCTTGAAGGTCCGCGAGGTTGGGTTTTCGGGGACGACGGTGCTCGCCATGCTCACAGTGGCCTCCCCGAGCTTCGACAGTTCGTCGATGAATGTCACGTACACACCCAGGCAGCCGAGGTCGACGACACGCTGCAGGATTTCTCTCCCGAGGAAGAGGGCGTCGCTGAGGGTGGTGGACGCGAACCCTTCGTTGATTATAACCATGCTGTTGCCTGTGGCCCTCTGGAGGACCTCGTGCATCCTGATGAGCTCGTCCTGGAGCTTGCCGCGGAGGCTCCCGACATGTTCCTCGCGCTCGAAGTGCGTGAAGATATCGTCTGGGAGAAAGAGCCGCGCTTCTGTCCCAGGGACGGGGTAGCCCAGGCGGGCCAGGTAGTGGAGCTGTCCGAAAGTCCGGGCAAAGGTCGTCTTTCCTCCCTGGTTCGGGCCCGAGACGACGAATATCCTCTCCTTGCCCTGTAGGTAGAAGTCGTTGTAGACTACTCTCTTGCTCTCGCGGGCCAGCACCAAGGCGAGTGCGAGGTCGAACGTCTCCTGTGCGCGGACTTCCTTCGTCTGGGCGTCGACCTGCGGGTAACAGAAGTTAAGCCCGGCTGACTTCAGGACGTCCATCTGCCGAAGGTAGGCCAGGTAGAATTGGACTTCCCTGTCGAACCTACGGATGGTCTGATCGAGGTAGCTGGTGTGGCGTGCGCAATACGCGGAGAGCTCGCTGAAGAAGTCCGGATACCGCTTGACCAGGAGGTCCAAGATTCGTTCTTCGACGCTATCCATGACAGGAGTGTCGTGGTGGGCCTGTCCCCTGATCGTGAACCCCTCGACCTCGCCCTCCTGGAATTTTCGGAAGGTCTCCCTGACTTCGGCGCTGTAGTCGGGCTCGCCGCCGTACTTGTCCACCGTCACTCGGAGGCCCTGTATGTGGATTCGATATTCGATCTCCGACAGCCTGTTCTTCAGCTCCTTCGTCTCAGAAAGCAGGGAGGCGAAACCGTCCGAAACGGCGTAGGACTCTAGGTACCCGCCAAAACCCCGTAGGCCCCGGGAGGCTGGACTCGCTCCCGAGAGCCCGTCACGCAGGTTTCTCACCGTGTCGCAGTAGATCTCGACGGCGTCCAGGAACCAACTCATCTTCTGGTACTCGTTATGAAGCTTGCCGGCTTGCGCAAGGTGGCGGCGCATCTCCTGCATCTCTCCGGCGAACGACTCAACATGCCCGCGCAGTAGCTCTCCTTCGAGGTCCTTCATCACATCCTGGCGGTAAGTGATCGATTCTACGTCATTCAAGGGATAGCAGAAGAACGGGGCCAAGTTGTACTCCTCCCGGCCCTCCGTGAGGGTTTGGAGGACTTGGTCTAGGTTCAGGTCCCGGAAGAAGGGGAGCGCTGTTCGGCTATCTACATCTTCCTCGCTCACAGACTCTTGAAAGAGGACGCTTTGGAACTGAGGTTGGTCCATCATCTCTTACCATTGGTTCAGATGCTTCTGGAACGACGTTTGTAACCACAGTTACATATATATTCCTGTCTGGCTGGTTATCGAGTAACAATAGGCGAACCCAATCATCCAGTCGGCACCGATGACGTTCCCATGCCTTGGGATTCGCCCCAGCAGGAAGGTGCATCCCTTGTCTAACAGGCAGCCGTTCAACCGGTCGCGTGGTCGAGGCACATCCT
This sequence comes from Nitrososphaerota archaeon, assembly GCA_029785685.1. Next base: position 19,297 of record JAFLZE010000019.1, read on the forward strand.
TTCCTCAACGGCAACAAGAGGACCGCGTTCGGCCTGATGGAAGTGTTTCTAGAGTCGAGCGGCTACAAGGTCTCTCTCGATGCGACCGAGGGTTTCGAGTTTCTCATCAGGATTGCTGCCGGAAAGGTCTCTGAAAGCGAGGCTGAGGGTTGTATAGTAAGGCATTTGACGGAGCGGAGGGAGGAATAAAGGGAAGATGGCCCAGAAACGGAGAGCGGCGAAGCAGATACCTGACGGAGAATTCGACAAGCTGACAGAGACGATTATCCGAGAGAAC
>JAFLZE010000001.1:0-2184 GCA_029785685.1 Nitrososphaerota archaeon
GCCATGAGAAGTCCTGAGCTAAATTTTCTCAAATACACATTCGTAGGTGTATTCAATATTTTCACTTGGTGCGACCCCGCGAGCATATTTAAACTGCATGGACGAATTATCCATTTTTGTGGGATGTTCGACAGCTCCGACACCCAAAGCGGCTTAGAACGAGCGTTTCCGCCCCGTGCCCAAGCTCTGCTGGGGTTCGGCGCCAGTCCCTAGGCCCATGCGGCTGTGGGAGCCCCTTCCGATGTGTTCCATGCATGTCGCACTTTCGATTCGACCCTGACTGGGCGGAAAGCCGTTAAACGCAGCTTATGGTGCCGCTGAAACTCGTGTTTAGGATGGAGAACTCCACCGTGCCTCGAGACGCGAACACCTGGGTGTAGTTCTGGGAAGGCTCGAGTGGGATCCTGCCTATCCCGGTCACTACGAGGACCTCGACCGCGCCCCCCTCGTTGACCCATACGACTGGAGTGACCCCGTGCTTTGCGGTGACTGTTGTAGCGTTGAACCCGCTGGAAGTCACTTGAATCGCCTTGACCACAGGCGTGTAAGTCCCAATGACATAGGCAGTCTTCCCGCCAATTAGGCTGACTGAATGGACCGGTGGAGCATCATACCAGTCTTCGTTTCCGAAGACGACGTTGTATTGTCCCTGTGGGAGCGAGAAGTTGTAGGGGGTGGTCCTCGTCGTATTTCCCACGGTGACTTGGACTTTGAGCTGGACTGAAGGAGAGTAGCGTCCGGAGCTCACTGCTTCGACGGTCAGGGTCCCAGATTGGGTCGAGATCGCACTTGCAAGCCCAAAAACCACCAGCCCCACTACCACGACGACGGGGATTGCGAAGAGGGCGCGTCCTAATGCCTTCGAGTCCTTTCTGCGCTTCAAGGCGAATGGCCTGCGTCCTTCCGCGAGGTAATAAGTCGTGCATAGCGCCACGCAAGCATGCGCCTGACCTGCGGCCTGAAACGCCTCCCCGGGGTGGTCAGGCGAGGGCGACCTGCTCGGCTGAACTGCTATGTCTGCGGCCCGGCGGCATCGGTTGAAAAGGCGCGGGCATGAGTCTGACGCTCTCGGCTTTGCTTTCGATATCCTGGCAAGAGTTAACTAAAGTCACAGGGCTGGCGCCAGGTTCCTAATGCTTCCGACAGACCCTAACGGGTTCGGCCTGGGATATCTGGTCTACTTGGCTGCAGTCTTCAGCCCAGGCGTAGGATTCGGTGAACTCCTCGGCGCATGGAAGAAAGGGGACGGCCTGGGAGAGAAGCTTGGCTACGCCTTCGGGCTTGGACTCGCAGTGGACACGTTAGTACTCGTCGTAAGGATGTCCGGTGCGACCATCGCCGGATACAGGCTCTCTGGGCTCGGCTTGGAAACGGTGTACTTCCTTATCGCTGCGGGCATTCTGGCCCTCGCGACTTCCGTCGCCGCCAGGAAGACCGTGGCTCTGCCGTCCCGGCCGAGCAGGGCTGAAGCGGTCCTGCTCGTCGTCATCCTGATACAGGCGGGCCTTGTGTATCTCTTCTTCTTGAAGTACCCCGTGTTTCCCACCTATCCAAGCCAAGACTTCAGGAACCATGCTGAAGAGGCGCAGGCGCTAATCTCAGGCAACCTCACCATGCTCCCCGGGGGGCTGTTGTACTATGCGGCCCAGGGCCAGATAGCGCTTTCGCTCCTGAGCGTCGGCGGGTTCGCCCTCCTCACTTCAGAAGTGACGATGGCCATCATAGCCGTGCTTTCTCCGTTAATCGTCTACCTAGCCGCTTCGAAGATGTTTGCAGACAAGACTGCCTCGCTCCTGATTACGGCAATCTATTCGCTGACGGGGACAGTCTGGTACGTCACAGTCTTCGACGCAGGTCTCTACCCCAACTTCTTTGGAATACTGGCTTCGCTCTTCATGCTCGTAGCATACGTTGACGTCGTCCGGAGAGAGCGAGGCGCCCTGAAGTGGGCAGTCTTCTTGCTGGCCATGGTCTTGTTCTACATGGCACACTATTCTGACGTAGCGCTGCTAGTTGTATTCCTCCTGATACCCGTCTATCAGTATGTGAAGGACAGGAGCGACGTCAGACGCTACCTGTTGCCCAGCGCTATCTTGATCGCCCCAGCGGCGGCTGCGGCCTTGCTCTTGCCGGGGCTCTATCCTTACATCATAGCATTGGTCGAGAACGGCCGCGGGAATTTCA
>JAFLZE010000001.1:2281-164171 GCA_029785685.1 Nitrososphaerota archaeon
GGCGGCGGCTGCGGCCTTGCTCTTGCCGGGGCTCTATCCTTACATCATAGCATTGGTCGAGAACGGCCGCGGGAATTTCATTTCCCATTCGACCCTCAGTACTCTGCTTAGCGGCGTTCCTGTTCTTAGCTACATGGCAGGAGAGGTGAACGACGACATCGAGTTCATAATCCTGATGGCGCTCACTGCGGTCTACGTAGTGAGAATGAAAGGAGGAAGCGCCCTCGCGCTCTTCCCATTGGCGTGGTTCCTCATCCTGGTCTCTGTCCCGGCGAACTCGAATTCCTGGCGTTTCGCCTTCGAGGGAGTGACACCGTTGATATTCATGGCAGGGTATTCCATCCGCTCGCTGACGGTGGAGAAGCGAAACCCCGGGACCAAGAAGATTCGGACGAACATTTCGAAGGGCTGGAAAGTAGCAATTATCCTCATCGTCCTCCTCACACCAATCATAGTCGGTTCGTGGACCACAGAGGTGGTCAGCGACACGACCACGAACACCAGGGTGGTCAGCCAAGGCGAGTATGCGTTGTACAACGCGATGATCTGGATGTCGCAGAGCACGCCAGCGAACTCGACCTTCCTCTCCCTGACTGACTGGCGCTTCTCATACCTCAACGGTACCATTGGGAGGACTACGATGCCGTTGTTCTTCTACCAGCCGGGTCCTGCTATCGCCTATGCTAGGTCGCATGGCGCCGACTACATCATAGTGACCTATGTCGTTACTGTCCCTGTCCCGAGCGGCACGAATGCGTATCCCTGGTTCAACTTCAAACCCTCGGCCAATCTCACTATGGCCTACAGCAACGATTACGTCAAGATATTCAAGATAGTTTGAGATGCGACGCCCGTCCATCCTGTCCGAATCGCACGTGCGGGCTCGCTGGTCGCACTCTACTCCGCGGAGGTGCCGATCGGCTTCTGGCTCACGGTGGTCACCATCTCCGTTACCTTCGGCGTGCTGGCGCTTTCGACGCTCGAAGAGGTGGCTCCCGGAGGGGTTCCGCAGCTCGCGTGGTGGCGTGCGCTGCTCACCATGTTTGAATCTGCCCTGATGCGCGAAAGTTATCACGGCCAGGTGCGTCGAATGCCTACCGAAGGTCCTCGAGACTGGGCTGACAGACCAGAGGGCCCGGGTCTTTTTATCCTCACTGCAGGGCTCCAGAGCGGTGAAACCCGCCAGGCGGCCGTTCGCGATAGCCAGGTGTCGCGTCTGCGGCTCCTCTGACCTGACCTCGCTCTTCTCCTTGGGGAACATCTACGTCTCTAACTTCGTTCCCCGGAGGGACGAGTCTCTCCCCAAGTGTCCCCTGGAGCTTGTCTTCTGCGAAAATTGCACCCTTGTCCAGCTGAGGCATACCGCCCCCCAGGAACTCCTCTACTCTCGGCACTACTGGTACAGGTCTGGGCTCAACCCGGTAATCGCCGCGGACCTCAGGCAGATAGCCACCGTGGTGCAAGGCGTGGTGGACCTCCGCGAGGGAGACGCGGTCCTGGACATCGGAGCCAACGACGGGTCCCTCCTGAAGAACTATCCCGAGAAACTAGTGCGAGTGGGGTGCGAGCCTGCGCGCAACCTCCTCCCACACCTGAAGAAAGTGACGCAAGAAGTCATCGGAGATTTCTGGAGTGAAAAGGCTTGGGAGGAGATCATGGGGGAGAAGAAGGCGAAGGTGGTCACGGCCATCGGGATGTTCTATGACATGGATGAGCCGAACCAGTTCATCGCGGACGTATCGAAAGTGCTCGCGCCCGACGGGGTCTTCGTGGCACAGCTCATGTGTCTGAAGTCGATGCTTGAGAAGAACGACCTCGGGAACATCTGCCACGAACACCTCGAATATTACTCCTACCGCTCCCTCAGGCACCTGTTCGAGTCCAATGGGCTCGAGATATTCAAGGTCGAAGAGAACGACATCAATGGGGGGAGCTACAGGGTCTTCGCCAGGCACCTCGAGAAGGGGAGCATAGGAGTATCGGAGAGATGCTCGAAAGAGGACGTGCTCGCTTTCCACGACCGCATCGATTCCAACAGGCGCGAGTGTGTGAAGCTTGTGAAGGACGAAGTCAGGAAGGGGAAGAAGGTTTACGCCTACGGGGCGTCGACCAAGGGGAACACCATACTCCAGTACTACGGTCTCGGCAAGGACTTGGTACGCGGAGTGGCGGACAAGGACAGGAGAAAGTGGGGGAAGGTCACAGTGGGGACGTGGATACCAATCACAGGCGAGGCGAAGGTGAGGGAGAAGGCGGACGTCATGCTAGTACTTCCTTGGGCGTTCTGGAAGGCGTTCCAGGCCAGGGAGGAGGCGTGGCTGGAGCGCGGAGGGAGATTCATCGTCCCCTTCCCGACGACGAAGGTCGTGGGTCCTCCCTGAGCGACCGCAGCGCGAAAAGGCACGGCAAGGGGACGGTTGAAGGGACCGGGCAGAGAGGGCTCTTGTCGTCGGAGAAGTACTCCGAGACCCTTGGGCTCATGCCCATACTCTGCGTCGACCTCGCACTCAGGGCCCCCGGCGGGTACATCCTGGTGAAGAGGCTGAGGGCCCCTGCCAAAGGAAGGTGGTGGGTCCCAGGAGGCCGAGTCCTTCGAGGAGAGAGCGTATCTGAGGCCGCGAGGAGGAAGGCGAAGGAAGAGCTCGGACTTGAGATAGAGATTCAGGGGGCACTCGGGTTCTACGAGCACTTCTACAAGATGGGGCACAAGGCTGGGAGCCACACAGTCAGCGTGGTCGTCCAAGCTAGACCCAGGGGCCTCGGCGTCCGTCTGGACTCCCAGAGCTCAGCGTGGAAAATCTCCCCTCATCTCCCCGACGACTTTAAGATGACACGCTTCGGCCGGTGACCGGTTCAATTTGGAGCTTCCTGCAAGCAACGGGAAGAGGGCCCTGGTACTGGGCGTCGGGGGGCAAGACGGCTCCTACCTGGCCGAGATACTACTGTCCAGGGGGTACGAGGTGCACGGGTTACTCCGCCGGTCCGCCACGGGCAACACGAAGAATATCGACCATCTCTTGACAGAGGAGGTCGCGGGCAAGAGGTTCTTCACCCACAAGGGGGACCTGGCTGATGTCACCTCAATCTATTCCGTGATCAAGGAAGTGGCACCAGACGAGCTTTACAACGAGGCAGACCAGGACCACGTGTCCTGGAGCTACGCCACCCCAAGCTATTCCTACGACATAACCGGGGCGGCGGTCGGGAGGGTTCTTGAGGCACTCCGCCAGGCAGACAAGGACACGCGGTTCTTCCAGCCGTCCAGTTCCAACATCTTCGGCAAACCTGTGGAGGTTCCCCAGAAGGAGACCACGGCGTTCAACCCGCAGAGCCCCTACGCTTGCGCCAAGGTCATGGCCCTCCTCATCACGCGACACTACAGGGAGGCTTACGGGATGTTCGCGGCCAATGGGATACTATACAACCACGAGTCCCCCCGTAGGAACGAGGAGTACGTGACGAGGAAGATTACTAGGGCGGCTGCCAAGATAGCCGCCGGACTCCAGAGCAAGATAAGCCTGGGAGACATAGACATCAAGATTGACTGGGGGTACGCGAAGGAGTACATGGAGGCGGCTTGGAACATCCTTCAGCTCCCAGTTGCGGACGACTTCGTGATAGCCAACGGGACGACCGGGTCGGTGCGCGAGTTCGCCACGGAGGCGTTCTCTGCAGTCGGGCTCAAGTTCGAAGACCATCTCTTCATTGACAAGGCCCTGCTAAGGCCGGCGTCCACGGGACTGCTCGTCGGAGACACATCGAAGGCGAAGAAGGCTTTCGGGTTCCACCCGATGGTGGGATTCAGGGACCTTGCGCGGTTGATGGTGGAGTCAGACGTGAAGAGCATCGGCCCGGCAAGGAATCGGGGCTGAGGCCTGGCACCTGCCTTCTCATCCCACGAACTCGCGCCACTCTTCCTTGTGCTTCCTCGTACCTTCGAGAAGCAGAAATGTGCCCTTGAGGTCGGCCCTTACCATCAGTTTCACCAGATCCTCGAAGCCAACCTTTGGCTGCCACCCTAGCTTCGACCTAGCTTTTCGGCTGTCCCCCATCAGGTAGTCGGCCTCCGTGGGCCTGAAGTATTCCTTCGAAGTGACAACGACGCTGTCCCCGCGCCCCACCTTCATGTGCTCCTTGAACTCAGAGCCATTCACCGACTCGACGATTCCCCTCGTCTCGTGGCCGTCCCCCTCCCACTTTAGGGCGACACCCACTTCTTTGAAGGCCCTCTCGGCGAATTCCCTCACCGTGTGTGCCTCTCCTGTGGCGACGACATAGTCGTCTGGTTCCTTCTGTTGGAGCATCCTCCACATTACCTGAACATACTCGGGGGCGTACCCCCAGTCACGTCTCGCATCGATGTTCCCCAGAACGATGTTCCGCTGGACGCCAAGGGCGATGCGCGCCACTGCCCTCGAGATCTTCCTGGTCACGAACGTCTCCCCCCGCCGCGGGCTCTCGTGGTTGAAGAGGATGCCGTTGGCGATCCACATCCCATAGGCCTCCCTGTAGTTCACGCAGAGCTGATAGGCGGCCACCTTGGCCACGGCGTAGGGGCTGCGGGGCGAGAAGGGAGTTGACTCGTTCTGCGGGGGCGGGGATGAGCCGAACATCTCGCTGCTGCTCGCCTGATATATCTTCGAGTCGAGGCCCAGCGCCCTGACCGCCTCCAGGAGCCTGAGGGTACCAGTCGCGTCGGTGTCGAAGGTGTAGGTAGGGATTTCGAAACTGACCTTGACGTGCGTCTGGGCACCGAGGTTGTAGATCTCGTCAGGCTTCGTCTCGTGAAGAATCTGGATGAGTGAAGACTGATCGGTGAGATCGGCCCTCCACATGTCGAACTTTGCCGTCGAATCGGCTATGAGCCCGTCTATCCTCGCGGTGTTAAATGAACTGGACCTCCTCAGGAGCCCCCAGACGCGATATCCTTTTGACAGTAGGAACTCGGCGAGGTACGAACCGTCCTGGCCCGTCACCCCCGTGACGAGCGCTACCTTCCCCTTGGAAACCAAGCCCTAGGCCGGCCCCCGGGCTCCCACCCGTGGCGAAGGCGGATGTGCTCTGCTCATTGCGAGCCCTTGGCGCAGGCCTTTATCCGCTCGCATACGAACTCGACCTCGTCTTCCGTCAGGTCGTTCCCAGAAGGGAGGTTCATCCCCTTCCTAGAGATGGCGTCTGCCACGGGATAAGCGCCGGGGATCCCGAGGTTGGCATAGATTGGCTGTGCGTGCACCGGGTAGAAGAATGTCCTTGTCTCAACCCCGTCCCTCTCCAGCCTGTCCATCAGCCCCTGCCTAGAAATCCCAAAGGAGTCCTCGACCAAGATGGAGTACATCCAGTAGATGTTCTTAGCCCAAGGGGCCTCGGGGGGGAGCGACACCTTCCCTCCAAGCTCCTTCAGGAAGGAGTTGTAGAGGGATGCGTTTCTCCGGCGGACCGCGACGAACTCGTCGATGTGCTCCATCTGTCCCAGGCCCAGCGCCGCCTGGAGCCCTGAAAGGCGGTAACCGAACCCTAGGGCTTCGTGGTAGAAGTGCTTCCCCTCCCTTCCAAAGGCGTGGGCGCGGAGCCACTTCGCCTTTTCCGCGTACTCCTCGCTGTTGGTGACGAGCATCCCCCCCTCCCCTGTCGTGATGATCTTGTTCGCATAGAAGCTGAAGCAACCTATGTCAGACAACCCCCCTGTCCTCCGCCCCCTGTACTCTGCGCCATGAGACTCGGCCGCGTCCTCGACCACGAAGATGCCTCGCTCCTCGGCAAGTTCCGTGATGGGGCCCATGTCGGCCGGGTGGCCGTAGGTGTGCACTGGCATTATCGCCTTGGTCTTTGATGTGACCGCGGCGCGAATCTTATCGACATCTATGTTCCAAGTCCTGTCCTCGGCGTCTACTAGGACTGGCTTAGCCCCGGTATAGGTGACCGCGTTGGGGGTCGCTATCATGGTGAACGTGGGGATGATGACTTCATCACCTTCGCCGATGCCCAGGGTGGCGAGTGCCAGCTGCAGGGCCGTGGTCCCGCTGTTGCAGGCAACCCCGTATTTGGCGCCGCAGAACTTGGCGAAGTCGGCCTCGAACCTCTCGACGTAGGGACTGATGCCACTCACCCATCCGTCCTTCAGGCACTGGTTGACGACCCTGTATTCGCTCTCCCCCAGCTTGGGCCTGCAGACCGGAATCTTGTAGCCTCCTTGGGGGATGTGGGACACACCAGCGCTGCCCCTCTCATGCCGTCATAAGGGTTTCAATCGAGGACCGACGGCAGGCAAGCCAAGGGAGATGGTTGCGTTAATATGGGGAATATTGAGGGAGCGAGTTGATGCGAGGGGCGACCCCGGAATACCTGGAGCAGGAGCATCTACTGCGAAGGCGGCTTACGTCCCTGGCAGACGCCTCCGCAGCGTGTGAACTAGAGGCCCGGAGGGGCGCGAAGGCGTGACCGAGGGACCGGCTGAACGATGGCGTTACCCCGTATATCTGGTGGCCGGTGTCGTGGTGGCCACTTTCGTAGTTAGGTTCATCCTCCTTGGCGACTATCCCACCGCCACCTCCAACGACGCAGGCGCGTGGCTGACTGCTGCGAGGGTCGCCCTAGGGGACCACTATGTCGCTTTTCACACTAACAGATTCTGGCCCTTCGGGCTGATCCCTCTCTACAACCTGGAGGTCCCTTTCATCCCCGTACTTCCCCTGGCACTCCTCGTCTCCGGCTTTGGTGGGCTCCTCGGTCTCAAGCTTTTCATGATTCTCGCATCAGTCCTTCCCATCCCAGCTGCCTACTACCTGTTCCTCAAGCTGGGGGCGAACCGCATGGTGACGGTGGTAGCCGGGACCGCCTTCGCCTTCACTCCGACCTACGCGACCATGTTCGCTTGGGCCAACTTCGACGGCCTCTTCGGGCTGACCTTCCTCATGGTCGCCCTCGGGTCAATCATCTCCTACCTTGCGCGGCCGGACAGGAGGGGGCTACTCATCTCGGCGGTCGCCGTGGCGCTCACCGCAGGTTCGGACACCATGTACTTCGCCGTCCTCTTCGTCACGCTGGTGCTCTTCGGAGTATACTTGGCCCTACGGAGGAGGCTCCAGAAGTTCTTCCTCTTGGCCAAGTCGACGGTCCTGGGTCTCCTGATAGCGTCCCCGTTCTTCCCGATATACCTTGATCTTTACCTCGCCAGGGGCGCAGCCACAAGTCAGGTCTACTCCCCTGCCCAGGTCTTAGGGACACTATACAGCACATACGTCAATGTTCTCCCGGATGTACCCGTCTTCGTCATAATTGGGATCTTGGTTACCATGTACGCGTCCATCATTTACTGGCGCCAAGACGACACAGAACTCGCACTGATAGGTGCGGTCGTCCTGTCAGGCCTGGCCCTGACGCTTACTATCCTTTCGTTCAGGGCAGTGAGATTCTGGTACATACTCCCAGTGCCCGCATTCATGATAGGCGGGGTCTTCTTCACGCGTCTCAAGGAGAAGATTGCCAAAGTGAAGCCGCCTAGGACGAAGGAGGTCCTGGATGGGATTGCTGCGGGCCTCCTCATCGTCCTCCTGATAGGAACCGTGGCAACCGGGGTCGTCTTCACGGCTCACGCATACAAGTTCTATGAAGACCTCGACCAGCCCCGCCTGGACGCCCTGTCGTGGCTCGGCGCCAACACCCCGGTGAACGCCACGGTGTTGACCTCTGCTGGGAATGCGAACTCGCCACACTTCAATGAGTGGGTGAGCGGCATAGCAGGGCGAAACGCAGTCGGGGAGGAGTACTCCTTCATCCCATTCCTTCCTGACCTTACCTATGCCAACGAGCAGCTGAGGGCTCACCTCGCCGCCCTGGCCCTAAGGGGGAACCTAATGATTCAGAATGGGATGGTGATGATGGCTGACGGGTACCCATACGCTGCTCCCTATCGCCCATTAGTCGGGGTCTATGTGGGAGACTACCAGCCAGTGGCGTTCGTAGATTGGAGAAACACCAGCCTCACGCTGGTTGGGCCCGCGGCAACGCCCCCCGGGGGGGAGCAGGTAGCGCTCTCAGCGCTGGGGACGACCTCAGAGTACGCCGTTTCGCGCTCTAACAGCTCCATCGCCGTGTCCTACGTCTATGGCGAAGGACAGGTGGGGAACGGCATAGGAGTCACCAACTCTCTCGTCTACGGTCAAAGGAGCGGAGAGGTGACATATTCATGGAGCGGACTTAGTCCCGGTGCCCTTCCTTCGGAGCTAGACACAAGGATAGGAATCTTCGGTCCAATCACCGCGTACCAGTACGGGCCCCAGGGGCTCTCCTTCACCTTCCTGACTCAGTTCGGGACACCCATGGCGGCCAATATCTCCCTGTCAGGGTCTGGCACGGGGAACGAGTTACAGCTCACTGAAGCGAACTCCTCCCTGTACTACCTCACTGTCCACGCTGCCCTACCTCAGACCACCTCAGGGTCGTTGTCGATCAGATTCTCCTTCGGGACGATGATTAACCCCCAGCCTCTGGCGTTCTACGACTTCCAGTCGATACAGCAGCGGCTCGGGTTCAGCTACGTCGTAATCTTCAAGTTCCGGCTTCCATATGACCAGTTCGTCCCCTATGTTGGCACCCTCGTTTATGAGAACTCTGCAGTAGAGATATTCAGGGTGAACGCGACCTGAGCAGAACGATGCCAAGCGTCCGGGAGGGGGCATAGAGTTGGCGAAAGAGATAGTTCTTCTCCTGACCGTGGACAGTCTACGCAGGGATCATGTCGGCTGCTATCACGGCCAGAGTCTCACGCCCTTCCTAGACACCTTTGCCGAGGGGTCGACAGTCTTCGAAGGCGCCTGCTCTCAAGGAGGAGGGACGCCCGAGTCGTTCAGGAGCATAATGTTCTCCCTCCCGCCTCCCCTCAGCCTAGACGAGAGGCACGTCCACGGGAAGGAGTCGATAGCCAAGGTGCTCAGGGAAGCGGGGTACGCGACGGGAGGGTTCCACTCCAATCCATTCCTCTCGTCACACTTCGGCTACGACGAGGGCTTCGAAACATTCTTCGACGGAGGCGGTAAACAGACCGGTGACGCGACCCTGCTCGGGGACCTGGGGAACGCTGCGTCCATAGCGCTGATGAACAGAGGACCGGCGACGGATGGGAAGGAGATTACATCCAGAGCACTGGAGTGGGCGAAAGGAGCCAGGTCCCCCGCCTTCCTGTGGGTCCACTACATGGACACCCACTTCCCATACCTTCCTCCGGCCCGGATGCAGGGGTGGCGGGGGTCGCTGAGGAACAGGGTCGCCTGGGACATGCTCATGGCAAGGAAGATACAAGCCAAGGCAGGAGAGCCCTCGGAGGGGGTCCGTTCGAGGGTCATGTCGAGCTACAGGCTCTGCGTCCGCGAGGTCGACTCATACATCTCGACCCTGATCGAGGGAGTGTGGAAGCACTTCGACAGAAGACTGGTAGTCATGACCGCGGACCATGGCGAGGGGTTCTGGGAGCATGGAAGGTTCGGCCATGGCGGTGTTTACGACGAAATTTTGCGCGTTCCTTTGATTGTGAACTCGACTGGGGCAGGACCGGGCAGGAGGGTGCAGGGCCTCGCTCCCCTGGCTGACATCAAGCCCACAATACTGAGGCAAGCAGGCTTAGCGCAGGATGGAGGTCTCCCGCTGGCAACCGGCGAAGCTGTTACCCCTGGAAGGAAGCTGGTGTGCGCCAGCCTGGACCCGCCTGATGGGACCAGGACGCTGGGGTTCAGGTCGGAGTTGATGAAGTATATCAGGAAGGAGAGCCTGGACGGGAGCAAATGCGCGTCTGAGGAGCTCTACGACCTGGTGCGAGACCCCGGGGAGAGGATGGATGTCTTGGCGGATCGGAAGGAGGAGGGGTCAGCGGCGAGGGCCGGCCTCGAGGAAGTGCTGGCGCGGGGAGTGACCCAAGCGTTGGTGGACAAGTCAGACGAATCAGAGGTGGCGCGGAGACTGCACGCCCTAGGTTACGATTGAGCCAGGCAAGGAAAGAAGAGAGCTCGAACCCATGAAGATCGCCTATGTCTTCGACAGGGTCTATCCCTTCTCGAAAGGGGGGGTGGAACGCAGGACTTGGGAGATGGCTCGCAGGCACGCGCAGAAAGGGCATCAAGTAACCATCATCAGTATGAAGCAGTGGGAGGGAGACAGCGTGATGGACATGGACGGAGTCAGGGTAGTTGGGGTCTGCCCGGAGGTACAGGTTTACGTGAAGGGGAGGCGGTCTGTGGGGGCTGCCATCTATTTCGGACTCTGTGTCTTGTTCCCGCTCCTTAGAGAGAGGTACGATGTCGTGAACGCGAGCATCTTCCCCTACTTTTCCTGCATATCCGCCAAGATGGCATCCGTGGTCTGGAGGAGCAAACTCGTTTTCTCCTGCTGGGAGCTTTGGGGGTCCTATTGGGGAGAGTATGTCGGGCGGATAGGAGCCATCGGTAAGATGGTGGAGAGATTCACGGTGAAGCTCCCGGACTGGATTGTGGTCGAGACAGAGGATACCAGGAGGGGACTGAAGGTGTGGGGCTTCGACCCATCCAGGGTTACCCTTGTGCCAAGCGGGGTGGACAACGAAGCAGTCCAGTCAGTCCCATCGGCAGGGGAGGATGATGCGGCAGACGTCATCTATGTGGGGAGGCTTACGAGTTACAAAGGCGTCAGGACGCTCGTCGAGGCCGTGGGGGTCCTAAAGGGGCGGGGAAAGAGCGTGAAGGCATCCATCGTGGGAGACGGCCCTCAGAGGGAGGAGCTCCAACGCCTAGCCGAAGAACTCGGGGTCGGAGAAAGGGTGAAGTTCTATGGTCGGGTAGAGGACGGAAAGAGGGTCGTAGCCCTGATGAAGGCCGCCAAGATGTTCGTCTACCCTGCTGCCCCGCTTGGCGGGTGGGCCTTGACTCCGCTGGAGGCGAACGCCGCTGGGCTCCCGGTTATCACGACCAGGGCAGGGCCTGTCCTGGGGAGCACTGATGTTGTGCAGGACGGGCGCAATGGCCTGCTGCTGGACAAACTAACCCCCGAGGCCATGGCCACGAAGATCGCTGTCCTCGTCGATGACGAGGGCCTCCGGGAGAGGCTTAGCAAGCAGGCGCTGGAGTTCGCCCGAGAGTACGATTGGGACAGTCAGACAGGGAAAGTCGAGGCTATCTACTCTGGGCTCACCGCTGGGACGGAGACGTTAAAGTCGTGCGGTTTGAGCCATTGAAGCCGATGCGAGGAGGATGGAAGCCCGGGTGGGATGAGTCCGCGCGGCTGGCGGTGAAGGAGCGTCTTGGGAGGTAGGGAAGACACGGCCGCAGTCATAGAGGTCTCCGTCGTAATCCCCGCTAGGGACGAGGAGCAGACAATCGGGACCTGCATCGACAAAGCGCGGGCGGCATTCGATGCTCTGGGGGTAAGAGGTGAGGTAGTGGTTGCCGACAGCTCCAGGGACAAGACCAGGGAGGTGGCGGAGAAACACGGCGCCAAGGTGGTCGTCCCAGACAGGCATGGCTATGGGAACGCCTTCAAGTACGCCTTCAACCATGTTTCTGGGAGATACATCGTCCTGGGAGACGCGGACGACACCTACGACTTCGCCGAGATGGGGAGACTCCTCGAGCCGCTGATGAACGGGGAAGCGGACGTGGTAGTCGGAACCAGGCTGAAGGGGGAGATCAAAGACGGGGCGATGCCTTGGCTCCACCGGAAGGTCGGGAACCCCTTGCTGACCGGTTCGCTCAACTTATTCTTCGGGGCGGGAGTATCGGACGCGCACTGTGGGTTCAGGGCGCTGACGCGTGAAGCCCTGGGGAAACTGCGCCTCGAAGCGTCCGGGATGGAGTTCGCGTCCGAGATGATAGTGGAGGCGGCGAGGAGGAAGCTGAGGATAGAGGAAGTGCCGATTACCTACTATCCGAGGAAAGCGGGGGATTCCAAGCTCGGGTCATTCTCTGACGGGTGGAGGCACATGAAGTTCATGCTCATCAGGGCGCCGTCCTACCTGTACTTCGCCCCCTCCCTGTTGCTCGGTGTCCTGGGAGTCGGGCTGATGCTCCTCGGGCATTTTGGCATCGATGTCGGTTATGTCCCCGGCGTCCACACCCTCGTGCTAGGGGCGTTGTTCTTGATGGCCGGCTACCAGGTGTTCCTGCTCGGCCTCTTCTCTAAGGTCTATGGGGTGCGCATGCAACTATTCGAACCAGACCCTGCGACTGACCTAGTCTTGAGCCATCTGACGCTGGAGAGGGGGGCCCTCGTCGGCTCCGTGGTGTTTTTTGGGGGGGTCGCCCTCGCCATCACCCTGGCCGCGAAGTGGGTCTCCAGTGGCTTCGTCGAGCTCCCCCTGAACGGAGACGACATCATCTCGTTCACCCTGATAATCTTCGGCCTGCAGACCTTCTTCAGCTCGTTCTTCCTCAGCATGATCAAGGATGGATTGTAGTCGACCCGCGGTCGTGCTTCTGACTCGTGGGGGCCGAGGCTGTGCCGGAGCTGGCCCAGGGAAGGGGAAGGCCCACAGGCTTCAGCCGTGGGTAGCTTTGCCAGTTAGTCGAAGATTGGAGCGCGTCAACGCCCCTAATAGAAACTGCATGTAGGGGATGTGCTTAGCTTGCGCTAGTTTCGTTCTGGAAAATGCCGTCAGATGTTGTTTAGAGAGCTGAAATCGACCGCGAAATTCGGGAAGGCTAGACACATACTTTGTACGCAAGTGTATGTTCCAAGAACCGGCCGGGTCACACGGTAGGTGAGCAAACTCGCGTGGTAAGGTGCGGCTCGGCTTGGTAGTTTAAAAAGGCCCGAGAGACAGCGGACATTATTGTCTGAACAGAAGCTCGCGGAGCCCGCCGTGCCCCAGGCCCCGCTCCCGAAGCAGCCAGAGGTGAACATAGGCACCTCTGGGCACGTGGACCATGGCAAGTGTCTGAGGTGGGATCAATATGTGCTGGTCGACGGCCTCCCCCTTACCGGCGGGGAAGTCCAAGAGCTCGTTGCTCAAGACGGGAGGCTTCTGACCAAATTCGACGGGGGAGAGGTCTACGAGTTCGGACGGAACGACGTTGTGAGCATCGATACGAAATTCGAGGCAAAGAAGGCAAGCTCCCTCTTCTATATGCAGGACTACAGGGGTCCCATATACAAGGTCAGGACTGGAACAGGGCGGACGATAGCCGTCACCCCCGAACACCCCCTTCTGACCAACCGAGGCGGGAAAGTGGTATGGGTGAAGTCAAGCGAGCTGCGGCCGGGAGACCACGTCGCCTTCCTTTCCCAGATTCCCCTCACGGAGGGGCATCAGTTCCAGGATCCGTTCAGCAGGCTACAGGAAGCCTACGAGATAGTGAGGTGGCAGGATTACCAGAGAATCGAAACCATCACAGAGGGGTTCAGGCTCTTCGCCGCTCTCAAGCCCCGAGAAATCGAACAGCTGCGCATCCTGGCTGGAGCTTCGAACGGCAGGCTGTGCCGTGAGGCAGGGATTGACTACAAGACGTGGAAGAGGATACTTGACGGCTCGCGCCCCATCCGAGGTCGCCCGAAGGAGAGGCTTGTAAAATGGCTATCAGAGACCCCGGTGGCTCGCCTCTCGCCCGGTGAGTACCTTGCCGTCCAGAGGCGGGGGAGCGCACGCCACGTCCGCAGGTTGAAGGAGTTTGACATGGACGACGACCTGGTGAGGTGGCTGGCCTTTGTCTGGTCCGAAGGGTCGAGTGGGAAGGGTTTCGTGGAGGTAACCCAGACCGTGGAGATAGAAATGCTCAATTCCTTCCTAAGGATCACCAGAGACAAACTCGGCGCAGAGGTCCGCTCCTACGAGGGAGGGGTTTACAGAATAAACAACACGCCGCTCGTGGACTACCTCAGGTTCAAGTTCGGGTTCGTCCCCGGGAACAAGCTCGAATCGGCCGTGCAAACTTGGGTGTGCCGACTCACGACCAAGCAGAGGGCCATCTTTCTCCGCTGGTTCCTGACACTCGACGGCGAATTCAACACGAAAGCAGGACAGGTTTCAGTCTCTCAGGCCAATCCAAAAAACATCGTCGTGATTTCGTACCTGCTCGGCTCCTTTGGGATCATCGGTAGGTTCGGGACCGTATCACGGAAGGTGAAGGGAGGAAGGAAGACCTACCACAGGCTCAGCGTTTCAGGGCGGAGGAACCTTCAGCTCTTCGCGACGAACGTCGGATTCGAAGCCCCCAGAAAGCAAAAGGCCCTCATCGAGTACCTCGGCAGAATCTCGACTCCCAGCAAGGAGAGCGACCTGAACATGCCCGTCGACGTGCGATCGCTGCGGTCAGTCCTCCGGGGGTCTGGCCTGACGAGGGAAGGTTTCCGGTCGCCAGGGACTAGGCCTGGGATCAAAGACTTCGCATGGTACAAGGCATACGAGTCCTCGGCCAGAACGGGCCGGATTTCCAGGCCCAAGCTGCTCGCCCTCGTCCAGTCCGTTCAGGACCGCCTCGGCTTGATCGACGATTCCCTCTCAAGGCTTTCCAAGGATTGGAAGCAGATGAGCGAGCACCTCTCCACAGCGGCCATCCCGCTTGAGCAAATAGCCCGTGAAATGGGCATGAGCCGGAAAAAGCTCACCAGAATTCTCGACCACCCTACCGCTGAAGAACGCGCGACTGTCGTCGACTTCGTGTCGAAGAGGACCCTGGAGCGCCTCAGAGAACTCAGGCCCGCAGTGGACCAGTTAGCGGCCCTGGCCACCTCCCCCCTCGAGTTCGACAGTGTGCGTGCCGTCGAGGTCGAGCCGTACGAGGGGAAGATCTACGACCTCACGGTGCCCGAGCATTCAAACTTCGTCGCAGGCACCGGAGCCCTGATAGCGCATAACACTACCCTCACCCAGGCCCTAACCGGCATCTGGGCCAGTGCGCACAGCGAGGAGCTCAAGCGCGGCATCACTATCAGGGTAGGCTACGCGGACACCGCCTTCTACAGGTGCACCCAGGACCACGGAGTGGCGTCATATTCGACAAGCTCGACCTGCCCCGTCTGCGGTAAGAAGACCACTTTCCTGCGGGCGATAAGCTTCGTCGACTGCCCAGGACACGAGAGCCTCATGACCAACATGCTCGCCGGTGCGTTCCTGATGGACGGCGCCCTGTTGGTGGTGGCAGCCAACGAGCCTGTCCCCAAGCCCCAGACTCGGGAGCACCTGCAGGCCCTCCAGATGCTCGGCATGAAGAGGATAGTGGTCGCGCAGAACAAAGTTGACCTGGTTACAGACGCCGAGGCAAAGAAGAACTACGAGCAGATCCAGAAGTTCACCCAGGGGACCGTCGCCGAGAAGGCCCCCATTGTCCCGATATCCGCCCAGCAGAGGCTGAACATCGATGCCCTCATCGAGGCGCTCGAGGATGTGGTCCCCACCCCGAAGAGGGACACAGGGGCGAGCCCTCTGATGTACATACTCAGGAGCTTCGACGTGAACAAGCCCGGCGCGGCCATACAGGGGCTCTCCGGCGGCGTCCTGGGCGGGAGCCTGACCAGAGGCGAGATGGAGGTCGGAGACGAGATGGAGCTCAGGCCAGGCATGGTTGACGAGAGGAGCGGGAAGTTCGTCCCTGTGATAACAAGGGTGTCGAGCCTCCAAACCAGCGCCGGTCCGGCCGAGCGGGTGGGACCGGGCGGCCTCATCGCGGTCGGGACCCACCTCGACCCGACCTTCGTGAAGGGGGACCAGATGGTCGGCAGCGTGATAGGCAAGCCGGGGACCCTCCCCGAGACCCTCGAGCACATCACGCTCGACGTGACTCTGCTTGAAACAGCCGTCGGTGCCGCGGAACAGGTGAAGGTCGAGAAGATCAAGCTCTCGGAGACGGTCAGGCTCAACCTCGGCACTGCATCCACCCTGGCGGCCGCAACCTCGGTGAGAGGCGAGGTCGTGGAGCTGGACCTCAAGAAGCCGGTGGCGATCGAAAGCGGCATGAGGGCGGCCATAAGCAGGAGGATAGCGGAGCGCTGGCGCCTCATCGGCTCAGGCGTCCTGAAGTAGGGCCCATCGTCCGCCCGCCTGCTCAACTGACGGCGGCTGCTCGTGCGGCTTATACCTGAAGGTATCTTACCTTTACATCGCGTTCTTTAGCCAACTCACCGTCTGTAGTGAGGATTGTGCCCCTCTGTCTTCTTGCGAGCGCCAGGACAAACGAGTCAGCAAGCGACAGCCTGCTGTTCCGGCACTTCTCCATACCTGCCGCCCTGGATTGGCCTACGCTCGTCTCCATCACGGTCATGCGTTCGATGAGTTGTTGGGATCTTAGGAGTGCGACGTCCTTGCCCGACGATTGACATGTCTTGTAATAGAACTCGGCCAGTGTAACCGATGAGATGAGGCCCTCGGCTTCGCCAGATTCGATTCTTTCTACGACAGCGTGGAGTCGCTCATCTTTGGCGTAGATGAGGGACAACGCGCCGGTGTCAAAAACAAAAGATGTCACTCCTGAGCCTCCCCGCGATGCTCCGCTTCCAACTCGCGGATCGCCTGGATTATCTTATGCCGCTCGTAGACCCCGCTGCCGTAGATCTCTGTCAAGGGAGGTATCCGGATGATGGTGAGCCCGTGATCCGTCTCGACGAAAGCGAGCTTGTCACCTTTATGGATGCCATACTTCTTCCGAATAGAAGCTGGGATGTTGACCATGCTCTTGCTCGTCACTGTCGAAGTCTCGGTCATAGCCATACAAAATTGCAGACACCATATATTTAACTCTCCTCATGGTAAGCGCCCGGGGCAAGTGGGACGTTGCAGAAGGTAATCTTCGACAGCAGCTTCCTGATGGCTGTGGCGGAGACGCCGACCACGTGGTTCGAGGACACGACCGAGATCGTCGGGGGGTTCCGTCCCATCCTTCTGGAGTGCGCGAAGTCTGAGTTGGAGAGCCTGGCGTCAGAGGGCGGCAGCAGGGCCCGGACCGCCAGGGTAGCCCTCCAACTCTCTTCAAAGTTCTCCTCGGAGCGGTGCGGGGGCGCCAAGGTGGACGATGAGTTAGTCTCCGCCGCCAAGACATCGGGGGCCGTCGTAGCCACCGTGGACTCTGAGCTCCTTAGGTCCCTGAAAGCAGCCCATGTCGGAGCCATCACCCTCGGCGGCGGCAGGGTACGCCTCGTCTGACCCTGGCCTCACGTTCTGCAAGCGGTTAAAACGCCGGACTGCGGCGAGGAGGGGGTGGCGCCTAACGGATTAGACCTGGACGCCCCTCTGGAGACGGAGCGCATCTCTGAGTTCATCAGGAGGACAGTCGCCGGGGCAGGGGCCGAGGGGGCGGTGGTCGGGCTGAGCGGTGGCATAGATAGCGCGGTCGTCGGAGCGCTGTGCGTCAGGGCACTGGGGAAGGGCAGAGTCTTTGGTCTGCTCTTGCCATCAGACCACACGCCCAAGGAGGATATGAATGACGCTCAATCGCTGGTGAAGTCTTGGGGAATAAGGTCGGCGATTGTTAGAATATCCCCTATCCTCGATTCGCTCTTGTCTGTTCTGGGGAACGAAAAAGTCCGGATGCCGTACGCCAATCTCCAGGCGCGGATAAGAATGAGCATCCTCTATTTCTACGCGAACAAGATGAATTACTTGGTTGCAGGGACTGGCGATCGGAGTGAGAACCTGCTGGGCTATTTCTGTTACGACGAGAAGACGCGCGTCGTAACCAAGCAAGGTCCGAAGGGAATCGGTGAACTCAAGACAGACGATGTCGTGTTTTCATTCGACCCCACTACCAAGAAAGTCAAGGAATCGAAGGTCGATGGTGTTTTCGTCTTCGATTACAATGGAGAGATGGTTAACTTCAGGTCTAGAAATGCAGACATCATGGTTACCCCGAACCATCGGATGCTTGTTGTTTCATCATCCACCGGAGACTATCAATATGCAAAGCCGGTCTTTCGACCAGCGCAGGAATGTCTACGGCGCAAGTATACGGTTGTTCCGATACCCGCAGGCTGGGACGGAGTGGGAGATCTTCCCGCGGAGTTCCAGGTTACTTTCAGCCAAAAACATGTTGTTCGGGCGATTTCAGTTCGTATGGAGGATCTGCTCTTTGTCTTCGGGTTGTTCATCGGGGATGGTTGTGCTGTAAAGGGAACGACAGTAGTCCCTGCGAGGTCCGGCTTGACAAGAGGCGAATATCAGGCGCAGGTTCGAGACACCAAAGGAAGATTCCTCGCTCTTTCACCACAAGTCTCCAGGCCCAGGATGAGGGCATATGATACGTACGAGACCGACTTCGCGCTCCCGAATTATACCAAAGACGATGCCCGCCAACGACTCATCCGAATCCTCGAGAAGTACGAGATCAGCTACTCCTTGACGAGAGATTTGGTGAGAATCCCGTCTAAAGGGTTGTTTGACCTGTTCAGTCAGTGCGGATTCGGCGCTCGTCAGAAGCACATCCCCCCATGGATACTTGAGTACCCCTCAAACTATCTGACCTTCCTGCTTCACGGCCTAAGGGCTAGCGATGGCAGCAAGGGGAAGGGGGAGGTCTATTGCACAAGCTCATCCCGCTTGAAGGACGATTTTGTTCAGTTGTGCGTGAAAATCGGAAGGATGCCCAAAGTCCGAACTAGAGCCCCGAGGACATCAAGGCTGAAGAGTGGCAAAATCATCAGGTCCTCGGAATCCTACGAAATCATCTATGCCCGCAAGGTGAAGAGGGGCCGCACGATTCGGAATTCCAATGCGAAGAAGGTTCACTACGAGGGCAAAGTATGGTGTCCGTCAGTCCCTCCGTTTGAGAACATGCTCGTTGAGCGAAATGGCAACTACGTGTTCTGCGGCAATACCAAGTTCGGGGACGGCGGGGCCGACTTCCTCCCTATAGTCCACCTCTACAAGACCCAGACCCGCCAGCTCGGGGCCCACCTGGGCCTGCCCAGGCGCGTCGTCGACAAACCGGCTTCCCCCCAGCTCTGGCCGGGCCAGAGGGCCAGCGACGAGCTCCCGGCCGAATACGACAGGCTGGACGTCGCCCTCCACCGCCTCTTCGACCTGAAGACGGGCGTTGACGAGGCCGCAGCCGACGCAGGGCTCCCAAGGAGCGCGGTCAGGAAGGCCCTGGAGATGCACCGCAAGTCCGCCCATAAGAGGGCCCTCCCCCCTTCACTGGGATGAAGGGGGCGTTCGTCTCATGTCAGCCAAAGATTAAAATCGCTGAGCCGAAGGGGTGCCCAGGTTTCTGGATAATTCATGTTTGAGCTTGTGAACCTCGAAGATGTGGTTAGGGTGCCTCCGGACCGGTTCGGCTCCCCCCTCGAAAAGGTGGCAATGGACCTGCTGAAGCTGAAGTATGAGAGCACCATCAACCCAGACCACGGGTACCTGGTCCTGGTCACCAAGGTTGACGTGGACAAAGTGGGGAAGATCATAGCAGGGGACGGCGCGACATACCACAGGGTGAGGTTCGAAGTCCTCTCGTTCTACCCGCTGAAGCAGGAGATAGTCGAAGGGGAGATAGTCGAGGTGACGGACTTCGGCGCCTTCGTCAGGATAGGGCCGGCTGACGCTCTCCTCCACCTCAGCCAGATCATGGACGACTACCTTACCAGCGACGTGAAGTCAGGCATCATCACGGCGTCCCAGAGTAAGAGGACGCTCCGCGTCGGGAGCAAGGTGAGGGTCAGGATCACTGCCGTGAGCCTCGGCCATGGCATCTCCATGGGGAAGATAGGGGTGACCTGCAGACAGCCATTCCTGGGAGCGGTGGAGTGGATCGAAGAAGAGGTGGCCAAGGCCGGCAAGGCGCGCAAGGCAGCTGAGCGGGCGGAGAAGTAGGCGCCATGAAAGAACTGGCCTGCCGCAAGTGCAGGATGCTGACGACCGAGAAGGCGTGTCCCAACGACGGCTCCACCGAGCTCAGCAACGAGTGGTCGGGGCTCATTGTGATAATCAATGCCGAGAAGTCCCAAGTCGCAAAGACCTTGGGAATCACGAGGCCAGGCCGCTATGCCCTCAAGGTAAGCTAGGCCCTTGGCCAGGGCGTTCAAGCTCCCCGAGACCCTGAGGCCGAGGCTGTCGGAGCCCCTCGGACATGTGTTTGGCCCTCAGGAGACGGCCGGGAAGGAGTTCATCGGACTTGCCCAGGACGCGTCCATGGTCATCACCGTCGGGGACAAGGTGACAGAAACGCTGTATGCCCTCGGCGTGACACCTGCTGTTCACGTGGTCGACGGCGTGGAGCGGAGGTCGAAGAGGGCACCCCCCGAAGTCCCCTATGCAAGACTGGTTAATGTGAGCAACCCTGCTGGAGGGCTGACCCAGAGCGCCATCGACGGGATGAGGGAGGCGTTTGCTGGGGGCAAGCCGGTCCGGGTGCTGGTCGACGGTGAGGAGGACCTCATGGCGATGCTCGCCATAGCGATGGCCCCGGTCTCCGCCGTTGTCTTCTATGGGCAGCCCGGAGCCGGGGTGGTAGCCGTCAAGGTCAACGGGGTGTCGAAGTCGAGGAACAGGACCATACTGTCAGAGATGGGCATCGAGAGGCTGTAGAGGCCTCAACTTAATATCCTCGCGAAATTCGGGTGCTCCGGTTTGCAGGTAGAGAAGAAGTCCCAGTCAAAGGTCCTCGACAGGTCCTACGTAGAGCTGTCGCTGGAGGACAGGGCGGGGAAGATCTCGAGGAAGGAGGCCATCGCGGCCGTGGCCCAGGAGATGGGTGTCCCTGCGGAGAACGTAGCGATCATCAGGATTGACGGCCAGTCCGGGACGACCAAGCTGCTGGGCAAGTTCTACGTCTACGGCTCTCCGGAGTCCAAGAAGCGGATCCACCTCCGCTACCTCGACGAGAGGACGCTCTCGAAGGAGGAACGTGAGAAGCTAAAACAGGAGAGGAAGAAGAAAGCTGCCGCGCCGGCGGCCGCCGGGGCTAAGAAGTAGCCATGTCTAAGCAGCCTGCCCCAGCGCCAGCGCCCGCTCCTGCGCCTGCCGAGGCCGCGGCGCCAGTCGAGGAGAAGAAGCCAGAGAAGAAGGAGAAGCCGAAGGCCCCGAAGCGGAGGATACAGGTTCACAAGCTCTACAAGGCGGATGATGGCTCGCTGACCAGGCTGAGGAAGGAGTGCCCCAGGTGCGGCAGGGGATACTTCATGGCCCAGCACGGCGACCGGCATACCTGCGGCCACTGCGGGTTCACGACATACGCCTCGAAGGCATAGAGCAGATTCCTCTCGAAATCGCCATCGGTCCACTCTGGCGGCCGTGGATGCACCATCTACGCCCAGAAGGACTAGGCGTAGGTTGACATCAGCTCTCTGAGCATCTTTGCCATGGCCGGGGTGAGGAAGGGCCTGAATGGCCCGAAGTACTTGGCCCCCCTCGCCTTCGCCACCCGCGACCTGTCCCCTTCCCTGACATAGGAGTCGAGGAAGGCGACGGCCACCGCCTTCATCGCGTTTTCCCTGTTGGAGAGCTTTGCGGTGTAGTACAGGAACTCGGCCAAGTCCCAGGCCTGGTCCCCGCCTGGGTATGCCTGCTCCAGGTCCGTGAGATAGAGCCCCTCTCCAGAGACGATGACATTGCTCGGCTTGGCATCCCCCAGCGCCATCCCCCAGCCGTGGATCCTGGCCATCAGGGCCCCGTAGGAGCCAGCCTGCGGGAGGGGGGCGCCCTCCCCCTTCAGGAAGGCGTTGATCTCTGACGCTAGCGTCGGGCCCTTGACGAACTCTTTCACGAGGATTCGCTCCGCGGGAGCGACAGCGACGACCGCAGGCACGAGGACCCCCCTGGCCCTCAGGGTGAGGGTCGCCCCGTATTCGCGGTCCATCCGTGTGAGAGGCCCGGCGCTGAACTTGTTCGCAGCGGATGCCCAGATCCCCAGGAGGGCCCACTTGAGGGACCTCACGTCGGTGTAGTTCTTGACCACCACTGACCTCTCATCTTCGCCAGCCCTGAAGGTGAGGACCCTCGTGGTGGAGTAGGGCTCCCCGATGTCCTTCTCCGTGGCAGAGTAGGTGTCGAGCCCCAGCAGGCGAGCCAGTTCCTTCACGAGGAAGGACGCGTCGGGGATTATGGCTCCCTCGTCCAGCCTGAGCAGCGAGCGTGGAACATCCAGGGGGACGAACCGGGGGGGCGCCTCTCTCATCCGCCTCAGCTTCGACAGCGCCTCCCTGCTGAACACAGAGGGCCCTACCCTGCCGGCGTAGCCATGGACAGCGTACTGGGCCACCCCCCTCGCGGTGACGGAGAAGAGCGACTGCACCCTGGTGAACGCGTCTCCTTTCAGCTTCTCGGGGACGAGCCTCACGCCGTCGGGGCCGGCGATGAGGAACCCCCGCGGCTGGAGCGCCTCGGCGGCGGCACGGAACCCGGCCACTGACTCCGCCCGGTTAGCGTCCCCCAGCCTCGAGGTGTAGGTATGGACATAGCTGTAGAGTGCAGGGGGGTAGATGGCTGCGCGCCTGTGGAGCTTGTCGAAGAGGAAGTAGTCGTAGGGGACCATCAGGCGGCTCCCGAACTCCCCGTAGTCTGAGGAGAGGTCGAGGAGGGCCTCGACTATCACCCTTTTCTTGTACTCGTGCTCGACCGTCCGGAACAGCTCCGGGTTGGATAGCGGCTCGTAGGCGTTGAGCAGCCTCCCCACTACGAACTCCCCGAGGTAGGACGACCGGGCATCCTGGACCAGCATGTCTTCGTCTACGATGAGCGCTGACGCCTCGACCGGGTCGCTAACGTATCTGTACCGCACCCCCTCCCTGAAGCGCTTCGACACGATGATGATGTCGTAGTCTGAGTCGGGCCTGGCGTACCCAGCGACCTTTGAGCCGTAGGCCGCGACCCCTGAAGTCTTTGAAGGGTCCACCAGCGCAGCCGCGAGCCTCTCCACGGTGGCCCGCTCCTCCGCTGTCAGCCTCAAGGGCTGGCCTTCTTTTTGAGCTCGGCCACCTTCGCCAGGACTGCCGGGTCGAACCTCGTGGCCGCCACAGCCTCCATCGAGAGGCTGACCCTGTTCTCTTCCGGCCCTACCAGGCGGACGGGGAGGTTCTTCGCTATCCAGGCAGCCCCCACCTTCTTGTTGAGGGCTTCGTCAGACAGCTCGTTCTTGAACTTCCGACTGACCAACGAGACGAGGGCCTTGTCGGCGAAGATCAGTTTGGGCGGGACCACCCGCTCTGCGTCGGCGAAAGCCGCCTCGTACAGGGTGGTAGCAGTTTCGTCGCTGGTGACGTTGGTAGTGCTAAGCTTCCGGACTAGGTCGACGTAGTGGGTGAACTCGTGGGCGGCGACCGCGTCCATGGTCCCCTTGGTCCCGAAGGCGATGAGGGCGGCGGTGAACTGCACCAGGATCAGGACGCTCCCGTTCACGGCGGCGGGGACCACCCTGGCGAAGAGCACCCCCATCTGGCCGTACTCGCTCCCTGACTTCGAGACGGGGAGCGTCGGCTCTACGTAGTAGGGAGGGTAGCGGAGGCCGCTGGCTTTCTCGACCCGCTCCACCGCTGCCTGGAGGTACTTCATCCTCAGCCGCACCTTCTTGGCCAGCGCCCTGGGAACCTTCTCCTGAGCCACGGCCTGGTCGAGTAGGATCAGCGGGTCCAACTGGGCGCGACCTCGTCCCGGTGCATATGAACCTTAGGCGTCACTCGATGAGCCTGAAGCTGACAGGGGGGTAACGCCTGGAGACCTCCATGAACACCTCGGTGTGCATCACCCCGGGTATCTTCCCTATCACGTCGTAGACCGCCCTGTGCAGCTCGTCCAGGGACTTTCCTCTGAGGTTGACGATGACGTCGAACCGGCCGGTCACCTCCCTGACGAGCCTGACCCCCTCCGCCTTCTCGACCTCGTTCAGAATCGACTCCCTCAGCTTTGGGTCGATGTTGAGCCCTGCCAGCGCCCCAGCCTGCATGCCGAGCATGTCCTCGTTCACCTGCACCGTGAACCGTTCTATGACCCCCCTCTTCTGCAGGCGCTTTATCCTGCTGTACAGCACGGAGAGGTTGATCCCGAGCTCCTTGCTGAGCCGGGGGACGGACACCGACGCGTCTGCATGAAGGGACGAGAGTATCTTCATGTCTAGCTCGTCCAGTCTGGCCAAGTCTGATCCTGAAGGCCCTCTCCGTCCTTCTAGATATTTCTGCTTTTCAGGCTGAGAGTTCGCGAGTTTTGGCAGAAACCTGCTGTGACTTTAGCGTCTAGCTGACCTTCGTGGACTCGTCCACGCGCTTGGCGTTCACCTGGAACGTCTCCTCAGTTATGGTGTTCCCCCTCACCAGCTTGCGCCTCTTGGACCCGTCTTCTTTCGTCCTGTACCCCACCCCTTTGGTCAAGAGGACGTAGTTTTTCCCCCCGCCCATGGTGTCTGCGCGCATGGGGAACCCTGCCTTGTCGCTCCCGCCGGTGATCATTATCTTCCCGGTCAGCCCGATGGTGGCCCCGTCCAGGACGTTCCCTATCTTCCTCCCGACCAGGAGCTGGGCTGGGGTGTCTTTGAGTTCCTGGGCCTCTGACTTGCCGGTCTTGGGGTCCGAGAGGACCAGCTTGAAGCTGACCATTGGAATCGGCTCCGACTACAGCGGGTAATTAAGTCTAAAACCCGTACATCGGGTCCGCCGGCGACTTTATCGCAATGACTTCGTCCAGCACATGCTTCTCGTCCTCAGTCAGGGAACCGAGGAGCTTCGTGCGGAGGATCTTCGCCTCATGGCTGCGCGGCATGGCATAGAGGATGTCGTTCTCCTTCACCTGCCTCCCGAGGGTCGGGCCCTGGACCGAGATGGCCACCTCCTCCCCCTCCTTCGCCTCGCCGACCGCTTTGCCGTTGTCCTGCACCTGCTCGACGGTCCCTACCTCGGTCCCTGCCGAAGACATCAACCTAACCTTGGGGCGGAGCCGCCCGGCGACCACTTCGACCCCGAACACGGCTGGGTCGTTCCGTCTGAAGAACGCTCCCGGGAGGACCTTGAGCTTGCATGGCCGCGTCAGGCTCGAAAGAGCGGCCCTCTCGTCCGCATCCTTCTTCGCAGTCGCCCAGCTGGCATAGTTGTCGATGACCTCATAGATGATCGAGGAGATGAAGACCGGGCTCGAACCTGCGTGCTCCTTGGCCTCGGGGAGGACCTTCGAATCGAAGCCGAGTATCGCCCCGAGGTAGGGGTCGTGCTCTCCGACCACCTGGGCGGCGACGATGTCGTTCTTCGAGATGTCCCCTATGTCTGCCTCCCTCACCGGGACACCCCTCTCCTCCAGCATCCTCAGGAGAGCTTCCAGGCCGCCTATGCTCCCCGCCTTCACTATCACCCCCATGTTGTCTGTCTTGACCACGATGTTGGAGAGCTCCTTCTCCATCTCCGACTTGAGGTCCTGGAACTGCCTCTCGGTGGTGAAGGACGCCACCAAGGTGCCTGCCACCACCCCTCCGAGGTCTGGGGAGACCAGTTTTACTCCCGCCGCGGCGTAGGCGGCGGTCACGGCGGTGAACTTGTCCCTGGGGTCTCGCATTTCGTCCAGCGGCTTGGGCATGAAAAGCGCCTTCACCTTGGACTTGAACGCGCCGTCCCTGCGGACCAGCGATATCGAGTCCCCCACGCTCAGGGTCCCCTCGGTCAGGATCACGTTGGCCGTCTGGCCGATGCCCACCTCCTCCTGAAGCTCCAAGATTATCCCGCGAGCCGAAGGAGCGTCTCCTACCCTCAGCTTCCCCTTCAGGAACTGCTGCGCGAGGCCGATCAGCATGGCCAGCATCTCCGGCATCCCCACTGGCGCCCTCGCCGAGACAGGGACTATGGACACCTGCTGGCGGAAGTCCTTGACTCTATAGTAGGCATCAGACTGGAAGCCGAGGCGGTTGAGCCCCCCGACCACGTTATACAGGCGTTCCTCTAACTCGTCCCCCCAGGTCGGGGCCTGGTCCTTCATCACCTGCAGGAGAGGACCCTTGCTCCCCTTCTTCCAGCCGCTGATCATGTCTATCTTGTTCAGCGCGACCAAAAAGGGGACGTGCCTCTGCTTCAGGATGTCAATGCTCTCTAGGGTCTGGTTCTCCAGCCCCTTCAGAACATCGACGACGAGTATCGCGATGTCTGCCGCCGACCCTCCTCTGAGCCTGAGGTTGGAGAAGACTGCGTGACCAGGTGTGTCTATCATGAGAAGCCCTGGTATCTGGAGCTCGCCCCCCGCCCTGTCCAGAAGAGGCCCGCATATCGTCCTCAGCGTCTCCATAGGGAAGAAGCTCGCCCCTATCTCCTGCGTTATCCCGCCCACCTCGCGGGCCTGGACCCCGGTCCCTCTCAGGCAGTCAGCGATTGAAGTCTTGCCAGAGTCTACGTGCCCCAGGATGACGACTACAGGCTGCCGTATGCGGCTTTGCTCTGACATATTCCATCCAGTTCCTTAAGGTGGCCTCACCCTAGCGTCTTGCCGAAGAAGGCCGCGCTCTCCTTTGTAAAGCTCTCGGTGGAATCTGAGGCGTGGATGCAGTTGTCAGTCAGCCCTAGGCCGAAGTCCCCCCTTATGGTCCCCGCCGCGGCCTCCCAGCTCTTCGTCGCTCCGACCATCCGTCTGACCGTGGCGACGGCATCCCTGCCCGACATGACAACCCCCACCACCGGACCCGATGTGATGAACGAGACCAGCTCGCCGAAGAAGGGCTTCGCGTTGTGGACGCTGTAGAACTCCTCCGCCTGAGGCTTCGACATTGTGAGCATCTGTACCCTCTTGACAGCGAACCCCTTCCTTTCGAACCTCCCGATGATCTCTCCGACCAGGCCCCGCTTCACGCCGTCAGGCTTCACGACGATCAGCGTGTCTTCGACGGCGCTCATTTCTTGGCGGGTCTCCTCGCCCACTTCAGTTTGCGCGGGTCCCGACCCAGCTTCAGGTCGTTGGTTCTGCACTTGGAGGAACAGTAAGACTTGGTGGAACCGTCGTTCTTCACGTAGAGGGTGCCCGAACCGAGTCTGACCTCTTTACCACAAAAGACGCATTTCTTTGGGACGTACATTTCAGGCTACCGCACCTCGACCTTTCGGTGGCCTTTGAAACTCTGGATATAAAGACGGCGCCTGCCCCCCAGGAGGCGCCTGGGAGCTAGGTCAGGCGGGAGGTCATGTCGGAACGGTCCCCCCGAGATGTCTCATCCAGTGCTGGGCCTCCACGATGAGCCTCTGGCCGAAGTCCTTCGGGTGCGGGACGAAACCCTCGAGCGCCTTTGCCAACGTTTCAGGGCCCAGGTTGGCCAAGTCTTCCAGGTTCACGGCCCCGAGGCCGGTGGCCCCCCTCAGCCTCACCCCTATCTCCAGCTCGTTTGTCTTGATCGCCTCGAGCTCCTTCTCGTCAGCGAAGGCGCTGGACAAGAGCGGGATGTCACCCGTCAAGATGATCTCCTTGACAGACCGCCCCTTCGCCTTCATCGCGGCGTAAAGGTGACTCGGGGGAGCCACCTCCTCCAGAGAGAGGGCGGCGAACAGGGTCCTGGCCATGGGCATCTTCCTTATCCCCCTTCGCTCCGAAATCACCCTCTTCAGGTCGACGGAAGCGATGAACGGGAAGACGTAGTCGACGCTCTTCGTCACCTTCTTCGCCAGGTTCTGCCTGAACCAGAGCCGCATGGCATCCTGGGACTCGAGGCCCTGCGGCGTCCTCGTCGGCGGGAGCACCCAGACCCCCGGCTGGACTGCCTTGAACCCCATTTCGATGAGCCTGTCCTTGAAGACGGTCGAATCGTTCTTCTTCTTTGTCTTCTCGTAGGACTTGAGCAGAAGGAGGGACCTCACCTCATATGGATAGGACCTGATGAGCTCCTCGGGGGTCAGCCCTGAGTTCTTGAGCTGCCAGTCGAGGCGCACCATCAGCTTCTTGTACACCGCGTCGCTGTCTTCGAAAGTCGCCGGGACTGAAAGGTCCTCTCCGGCCACCTCAATCCTGCTTATGACAGCCAGTATCAGGTCTTCGTCCTTGGGCGAACCCGGCCCGGATAGCCTGCCGAGAGGGACCCTCACCTTCTCGAAGAATCCGGCTATCCGCTTTACCGCTGACAACCCTCCGGCCTCCCTCCGGCGCTGAATACTAGTAGGAGCATCCCAGTCCTTCGTCTAGGAGAGCTTCCGTTTGAGCGCCTTCCTCAGGTCCTCGAAAGCATCCACTAGCTTCTTCTTGGCGAAGTACTCGTCTGATTCCGCGACCACCACCCTGTCTTCGGAGATTGTCACGTCCCCCAAGCTGAGCGGGGACGGAATGCCGAGCATGGCCGAGAAAGCCTCGACCGACTTCGGGAATGTCGCACCGGATCTGAACCTGAAGGTGAAGGAACGCCCCCCAGACACAGGTATAGGGTCCAGAGGCACTATTAGTCGGTCGGAGCTGAGCCCGGTGAACATCTGGCCGTGGACTTCTCGGATGGATGCCAGTACGTCCCCCCGCTCCCTCTTCAAGGCAGCCGCCCTGTCTTGGTGCCCCGGGTCGGACCAGTCGAGGCCGATCAGGGCGTAGAATGCCTGGTCCTTCTCGTTCCTCTTTGGGTCCTGCGTGATCTCCTGTGACAGCACATCGAGTTCGCTGTCGATGGTCTTGAGCCTCTTCTGCTCTTCCAGTAACCTACCGGCTGCAACCTCCAGTTCTGTGAGGTTCATCTCTTACCTAACCCAGGTGGCTTGAGACTTCGATGACCGCTTTCTTGAATTCCTCGTGCGTCAGTTCCCTGTTCTGGTACTCGTCCTTGTAGGAGTCCCAGGCGTCCTCGGCTTCCGTGACAAAGGGCAGGAGCTTCTTCCCTGTCCCCTTCACATTGAGAAGGACGAGGGCCGACGCGGGCTCGTTGGTCATGGTGGGTATCTTGACGAAGATCACTCTCTTGTCCTGGATGCCGTACTTTTCGTTCAGTATCTTCTTGAAGAACTCCCTCTCTTCAGCATCCACGCTCCCGGCGCACTTTATCAGGACGCAGGCTGAGTCAGTCTTCCCCTTCTCCATCTCCCCCTCCTGTTCGAGGTTGAAAAGAAGCCCATCGTTCCCCTCTTCGAACGCCTCCTCGATGGACTTTATCTCCGAACTCCCTTTCGGGACCAGAGGCAGGAGCCATGGCACCACGAACTTCGGCTTGCTCGCAGCCAGCCAGGTCCTGTAGTTGGACATGTCCCACTCCGTCTCGCGTATGAATGAATCCATGAACTCGGCTATCACGTGGGCAGCCAGCAGGTTCTTGTTTCTATAGTCGTGCCAGCCGACGCGGATTTGCTTCGGGAGCTCGTCCACGATGGAGGACCGCGCGTCGAGCTGATTCTTCAGCCTGTCCGCCTGGAACCTGAGCTCTTTGTTGTCCATCAAGATTGGGGCATCAGAGTACTTGATCTGATAGGCCAGGTTGAGAACGATGCTGATGTGGGCGGGCCCGTAGATGACAGGGTCCCAGCCGAACTCAGGGAGCACCCCGAAGGTCGCGATGGTGGCGTGCCCGAGGGCGCTGTTCCCCTTGACGTAGGACATGAACTCAGATGAGAACGAACCCCCCGTCCCTCCACCCATGCTGAACGGGACTATGAAACCCCTCACCGGTTCGGGCGAGATCGCCTGTATCCTAGACGCGATGTCCTGCTTCCCAACGATCTCGTTCCTGAACCTGCTCCTACCCTCGGCCCAGTTCCTCGCAGCCCCGCCCAGGCCGTAGACAGCGTGCTTGTCCTTCATGGCGAAGAGCTGCGGATATGACTGCAGGATGAGGTTCGCCGAGCGTGGGTCGAGGTCCACGAGCAGCGCCCTCGGCACGAGGGGCATCTCCCCCTTCCGCAGCGAAGCGCCGAACCTGAGGATCGTGCTTCCATACCTCCGGAGGACTTCCAACTGCTGCTTCTCTCCTTTCAGGGTCGGCGCGGTGGGGTCCGCCCCCACGTCAATCAGCACCCAGCGATAGGCTTCGGCGCCGATACCTACTCCCGCATGGCCCATGCAAGCCATGATGACCGGGTTAGGTGCAAGCGGAGCTTGGTTCGCTGCCCTGAACGCCAACGGTTTACCTCCCCTCCCATCTTTTTTATACGTTTGTCAGTTTCTGGGTGCAGGTTTGAGCTACGACGAATCCAAGGCTAAGGACGTCCTCTTTGTGATAGACGGCTCAAGGAGCATGGGAGGGAAGTTGCACTCTTCCGGCATGAGCAAGATGAAGATCGTCAAGACCGGACTGTTCAACTTCGTGGCTGAGTACTGGCCGGTCTCCTACTTTCCGTGGCCGATCAGGATGGGGGTGACGTTCTATAGGTTGCTGGGGACCCCAGGTTCCACTCAGATCGAAGTGGTAGTCCCCCTGAACCCTGCTCCGGCCTCGCTGGAGCTCTACCGGCTGGAGGACCTGCAGTGCAAGGGCGGGAGCCCCCTGGTCGACGCGGTCAAGTACGGCATCGAGAACATCTCCGACTCCATCAGGAAGGAGAAGGTCATCAAGCTGATCAGCGACGGAGGGAACGACAGGGAGCCCATCAAGACCATATCCGAAGAGTTGAAGATATCCCCGGTCGAGGTGGACGTGATAGAGCTCTCCAACGAGGCATCGAAAGAGCTCAGGGACATCGCCACCCTCACCCACGGGACGTACACCAGGCCACACAACCTGGCTGATTTCGAGAAGGCTATCCGAAGTTAGAGCTGAGTGGAACAGGGCCGGAAACCTGCGCCGACCATACAGCAGAGCCTTCTGAAGGCAGGCATGTATCAGACGGTGACTGGCGAAGGCTTTACTTGAGCTTCCTCGCTTCGCGCTCCGTCTCTCTGAGCACGAGCACGTCGGCCAGCCGTATCGGCCCCTTCACGTTCCTGGTGAGTATGCGGCCCTTCTCCTTTCCCTCGAGAATCTTCACCCTCACCTGGGTTATCTCGCCTGCGACCCCTGTCCGCCCGACTATCTGGACTACCTCGGCCGGAGTGAGTGTCTCTACTTCTTTCTTGCTGCTCATGCGGCCTTCTTCAGCCTCGAAAGCTCTTGAGTGACCTGCTCCAAGATTTGGGAGCCTTCACCAGCCTCGAGGACCGCCGCTGCCGCCGTCGACACGTCGATGCCGATAGCCGGACCTATCTGGTCCTTGGAGGGCACGAAGACATAGGGTATCTTCCTCTCGTCGCAGAGGATTGGCAGGTGGGCGACCACCTCAGGCGGCGTCACGTCCTCGGCTATCACCACCAGCTTGGCCAGCCCCCTCTCGATGGCCTTCGTCGACTCGTTGGTGCCCTTGCGGACCTTTCCGGTCCTGGACGCCTGCCTCAGCACCTCGTAAGCTGCTTCGGAGACTTCCTTCGGGGTCTCGAACTTGATGTAGTAGGGCTTCTTGTCGGGGGTCATCTTACAATCTCCCAGGCGGGCCAGTTTCGGCCAGCATATAAACGGTTGGCCACCGAACTCGTTTCAACGGCTCATCCTGCGAGGATGAACCGCCCTGTGGCGTCTAGCCTGCAGAACCCAAACCTGGGGAATTGGACGATGTCGCCGAGAGGGAGGCCGGAGGCCGACTCTTCGACGTATCCTGCCACCTCCTTGAGACTGTCCTTGTTGTAGACGTCACCCTCCAAAAAGAGCTCTCCGGGTATGGTGACCACCGCCTCCGAGTGCGCCCGGGTGACCCACTGGACCTTCTTCGAGTCTGGGATTAGCTCGTCCCCGGCGTACTCAGCTCGGGGGGAAGGCCACTCCGCGGTCAGCCTGACGTTGTAGAGGTCCATGAGGCGGAACACGGTCCCCTTCTTCATCGCGCCAAGGTCCGCCGACGGGACGAAGAAATCACCCTCGGTGCTGATCGTCCTGCTGCCCATGACCTTCTGCGGGTGGAAGGCGAGTGTCACCTCCTTGCTTGGCGCGCCCTCCACTTCCAGCTTTGCGGGCCCAGGGACGAAGAACATCCGCTTCGAGATAGGGTCGAGGAGCTTCCTGTTCACCGACAGGAGTATGCTCCAGTCGTACTCGTGCTCGGTCTTCGTGTAACCCACCTGTAGTGTGAACTCCCTGATCGCCTGTGGCATGATGCCGCGCCTTCTGAGGCCGTCTACCGTAGGCATCCTCGGGTCGTCCCATCCTGACACCACGCTCTTCTCCACGAGCGGGCGGAGGAGCCTCTTCGATACCGGCGTCCCCTTGAAGTTGAACCTCGAGAATTGGATGACCTCTATGCGCCTGAACCTCAGCGCGTCGCGTATCTGCGCCTGGAGTTCGTTGCGGAACTCGGAGCTCCTGAGGACGTGGGTTATGCCGCACATCTCGTCCTCGACGGCGTTGGCTAGGTCGTATGTCGGCCACAGAGAGTACCTATTCCCGGTAAGTGGGTGTGGATATGAGATGGTCCTGAAGAGGTTGGTGTCCCTGAGTGAGTAATTGGGGCTCTTCATGTCCCCCTTGAACCTGATGACGTAGGCACCGTCCTTGTGCTTCTTCGCCAGGAGCTCGTCCCAGACCCGAAGGTTCGCCTCGACCGAGCTCCCCCTGTGCTCGCAGGGGGTCCCTTCGAACCGCAGCGCCTTCACCCTCGCCTCGTCGCAGGAGCAGGCATAGGCGTCCCCCTGCTCGAGGAGCTTCCTCCCCGCTTCGTAGATGGCCTCCATGTCGTCCGACACGTTCTTCTCGTGGTCGTACTTGATCGAGAGCCATCCTATCCCACGGCGGAAGCTGTCGTAGTACTGGGGGAGGACCTTCTTCGGGTTGGTGTCTTCGAATCGGAGCCAGAGTTCTCCATCGTACTGTTCTTTGTAGAGGTAGTTGATGGTGAATGCCATGGCGTGCCCCACCGTCATGTAGCCAGACGGTTCCGGAGGGAGCCGGAAGGCGGTCTGCCCCTTCACGGCGTTGGGGAGCGCGGGGAGCCCGACTCTACCCTGTCTCTCCACGGGCGCTGCCGCATCTGGGTACCTCTCGGCGATTAGCTGCTCCTGCTCCGCTATGCCGAGGGCGTTTACTCTCTTGGCCACTGCCGCTGCCTCCTTCGATACCAGACCCGCCTTGGTCCTCAGGTCTGGAAACTCGGCCAGGACCCGCCCCACGATGGCCCCCACCTCGGCCTTCCCGCCGTGCCTAGCAGCGTTCACAAGGGCAGCCTCCTCGACGGCTGCGAGCGCCTCTTCCCCCAGCGATTCTGCTACCATTCCCTTTCTACTGCGAACCTAGCAAATGAGGCCAGGAGGGACACGGCTTCCTTGTCCCCCTTCCAATCTATGCCCCGGAGCGTGGCCAGGGACAGCTTGAGCAGCTCTGACGCCTTCTTCCTGGCGAACCCCACAGCGTCATACTTCTCCATCGTCGACAGCACGAATGCCACGTCGGCGTCTGTCTTCTGTGCCCTGCCCTTGTCCATGATTGCGACGACCTTGTCCCTCTCGCTCTGGGACACCACAGAGAGGAGGTGGAGGAGCATCAGGGTCCTCTTGCCTTCCAGTATGTCGTCGGACCTCGCTTTGCCGTATTTCTTCTGGTCCCCCACCAGGTTCAGCGCGTCGTCCTGGATCTGGAAGGCGACCCCCAGGGTGGTCCCAAAGTCCTTCAGGCCTGTCAGCACGCCCGCACCGGCCCCGGCCACCAGCGCCCCCATCCTGCACGGGCTGGCGACGGTGTACCACGAAGTCTTGCGAGTACACATCTCGAAGTAGTCTTTCTCCCCGAGGTCCCACCGCTTGGCCGCGACCCATCCCAGCTCCATGTGCTGGCCTTCGGTCGTCTCGTTGACCATCCTTGAGAACTCTTCCATGACCGCGAACGTCCGGTCCAGGCCGATCCTCTCCCTGTTCTTCAGGAGCGCCTCCCAGGTGCGGGCATGGAGGGCATCCCCGGCGTTGAGAGCCAGAGCCTCTCCGTACTTCCTGTGCAGTGCGGGCTCTCCGCGCCTCAGCTCGGATCCGTCCTCTATGTCGTCGTGGACCAGTATCCAGTGCTGGAAGAGCTCTATGCAGGCGGCGGTGAGCACCGCGTCGCCTTCTGAGCCTCCGGCGGCCCTGCAGGCGGCCACGCAGAGGAACGGCCTCATGCCCTTGGCCGGGCGCGACGGGTAGTCCCGCATCATCCTGTAGAGAAGGTCGACTTCCCTTATCGGGCTGGACTTCGGCAGGATCTGGTCGAGTATCAGGGCGTCTACCTCAGCCTTCACGCGCCTCATCTCGTCCTGGAAGGTGGGCATGCCTGTCCGGTCCCTGCCTCTAGCCTAAGCGCGGACCACGGTGCCGTAAAAGTCTAGGCCCCGGAGGGCCTTGGAAAACTCGTTCCGCCTGTACCCAGAGACGAAGTACACGCTGGTTCCTCCTGCGGCTATCTTGGCAGCCACTTCCAGCTTCAGCCTCATACCTCCGGTGGCGTCGTCCCCTTCCTTCACCTTCATCCGCCTGACCTTGGAGGCGGTCAGCTCAGGGATGATGACCCGCGTGTTCTCTTCGTAGACGCCGTCCACGTCTAGGGCGAACACAGCCCTCTCCGGCTCCAGCATCTTCGCCAGCTCTTGCACAATCACGTCCCCTGACATCACCTTGAACCCTGACGGCGTTAGCCCGACGTCCCCGAAGGTGACCGGCGTGAGCCCTTCCTTGAGGAGGCCCTTCAGCCAGGAAGAGACCGACGCGCCTCCGGCCCGGCTTACGGCGTCGAAGGGCGAGAACGGGTAGGGGCTGAGCTTGAACTCCAGCATTGTCTTGCAGACCATCCTGTTCAACTCGTACATTGCCGCCCTAGTCTGGGCTACCCCCACCGCCGGCGCCTCGCCGGCGTCTGAGCCTAGCCCGTGCTGCTTCGCGACGACGTGGCCGAAGGACCCTCCGCCGTGCACCACGACGACCTTCTGGTCAGAAGACGCGATCTCCTCGGAGAGCGCTGAGACTACGTCCGGACGATAGGAGAAGGGCTTCGACTTGTCCGTGATCACGGAACCCCCCAGCTTCGCGACTATCGCTCTAGCCAGCTTTTCACTCCCTCGGTAGGTACTTTGGCGATGAACGTCTCGAACCCTCGCGCCGTGAGCCCTGAAACTAGGTTTTTTTCCTTTGCCTTGGGGGCCACTGCGATCACGCTCCCTCCTCCGCCTCCCCCGGTGAGCTTCGCACCATAGGCTCCAGCCGTTATCATCTGGTCGACCATCCCGTCCAAGGTAGGGTTGGATACCCCCAGCATCCCCAGGAGAGCGTGGTTCATTGTTAGCAGCCCTCCCAGCCCCTCCCCGTCTCCCTTGGCGAGGAGCCCTGCGGCCTCTAGGCTTAGGGCGCCCACCGAGCCGGCCAGGCGGGCGAAGTAGCCCGGGTATCTGTCCTTGGCCTCTGATACTCTGCCTATCTGCGCCTTGGTATCCCTGCTGATCCCGGAGTACGACACTAGCAACGAGCGGCTCCCGCCTAAGGAGACTTCCTTCGGCTTGGTCCCTGGTTTGAACAGGATGGCCCCCCCTAGGGCGCAGACAGCTGGGTCGATGCCGGAAGGGCGGCCGTGGATTGCGTTCTCTCCGACCATCGAGAGGCGGATGATGTCCTCGGCGCCCAGACCCAGAGAGTGGAACTCTGATAGGGCGGCAGAGAGGGCGACCATGGTGGCGGCGGATGACCCCAGGCCGGCGCCTCGGGGGACCGAAGAAGTGACAGACACCGCTACCTCCTGGCCCACCGAGTACTCTTCGGCCACGGCCCTGACCACCTGCCTGACTGGCGCAATCCCGGCAGGCCCCTCTTCTGACCCCTGGGACGTCACCCTGAAAGAGCGGGCCGCCTCCACCTCCACCCTCACCTTCTTCGGCAAGGCGGCGGCAAGGGCCCAGGCGCCGTGGACCACGAAGTGCTCCCCGGTGACGATTGCCTTCGAAGGAGCTTCTGCTACGGCTCTCAAGAGCTTACGAATCTGAGGGCTCCATAACCCACGACTTGAACGTTGTCGCCGCTGGTGTCGCCGCTCGTGGCGTACTCTAGGAGCTCTGGCCTCGTGAGCCCCAGCGACCTGGCCGTGAGCATCACCGTGGCGATGGCACCATAGCCACAGGCTGTGACGTTGAGCCTCTCGAGGACAGAGTAGAACCCCTGAACGTCCATCTTCAGCACCTCGCCGAGGAGCGCCTCGTCCTTCTCCTTCGCAGCGGGGGGCGGCTCGTAGTGGGTCAGGTCTGAGGAGGCGATGAGGATGGCCTTCCTCCCGCTCAGGATCCTGGAGAGGGCCGAAGCGACAGTTTCCGCGGTGTCCAGGTCCTGGAAGAGGAGTGAAATCGGCAGGAGTGGGACCGAGTCACCGTAGAGTTTCTGCAGGAACGGGAGCTGCACCTCGAGGGAGTGCTCTAGCCGGTGGGCCCCCGGGTCCACCGAGACTCCGGCAAGTTCGACGAGCTCTGCGGCCGCCTCTTCGTCGACGCGCATGCGTCCCAGAGGGGTCTCCCATTCCCCCTCGTCGTAGGTTGAGACCCCGCTCCCGAGGCCGTAGTGGTTGGGCGCTACCACAACAGCCAGGTCCGGACTGCGGAGCGAAGATACATGATAGTAGGAGTGGGCGGCCACCGGGCCGGAATAGACGTAACCAGCGTGCGGCGATATCGCAGCGACTATGTCCGCGTCCGTTGCTGGGGCCGGCGGAAGCCTGCCTGGTCCGAGCCTGTGGGTGTAGCATTCGTCGATGAGGGTGGAGAGCTCGGCGGGGTCTGACGGGTAGAACTGGCCTGAAACTGCGGGCTTTCTGACTGGCAATACGGAGGCCTATTCGCGCCTCTCGGACGTCCTTTCTTCGAGGGGCTCGGGCCTCTGCTCTTCATCCACCTTGGTCTCGAAGTCTTCGATGCCGTACTTCATGGGCTGGTCCTCGGCCAGCGACTTCGAGTGGACGAGGGTCGCTCTGGCCAGGAGCCAGAATATGGCAGCTATGGACTTGCGCCCCCTGTTGTTCCCGGGGATGACCAGATCTACGTCGTCGGTTATGTTGTCCGTGTCGCAGACCGCAATCACGGGGACCCCCAGCTTGGCTGCCTCGACCATGGCTTGCGTGTCTGACATCGGGTCCGCCACGACCACCAGTTCGGCGTCCAGGTGACCCGGATAGAGAGGGTTGGTGAATGTGCCTGGCATGAACCGGCCTATCCTGGGCATCGCCCCAGTGAGCTCGCAGAACTTCTCGACAGCCACGGCGCCGTGCTCCCTGCTGGTGTACACGACGGTGTTCTTCGCGCCGGTGGCCGCTATGAACTTGCCAGCGATGTCGATGCGCTGCAAGGTCTTGGGATAGTCAATCATGTGCAGACCGTCTGGCTTTGGCCGCGTTGTGAACGGCTCCATGGTCTTCGTCCTGATGGGCGTCCCAATCCGGATGCCGGTGGCTAGCAGGGCCTTCTCTGAAAAGCCTGGGGCGACCATCTTGTCGGCTGAACCCGCGTCGTCGTCGAACTCAGACATGGCCAAGCTCCAGACCTATAGCTCTGATTTCCTGCTGTAGAACGGAAGAACCTGGTCGATGACGTCCACCGAGGAGATGAGCATACGCCGGCAGCAGTACCTCTTCAGGCCTAGGTCGTCCAGCACCTTGCCCGGATCTTCGCCCCCCTTCACCCTGGTCTGGAACGGGGTGAACTTGTCGCCGATGAGACTACCGCAAGTGAAACAGCGTATGGGAATCATCATAGCAAATCACCTGTACGATTTCTGCCTCTTCCTGCGCGCGCCCGGCCCTCCGAACTTCTTGGGTTCAGCTTGTCTCGGGTCGCCCGAAAGCAGGTATTTATTGTATGCATTCAGTCTCTCCCTGATTTCGTTCCCTCTGACCTGGTCGACGTAGGCCCTGGCGATGGCCATGGCCGCGGCGTCCGCCTGCCCCATGAACCCCCCTCCGGCGACGCTGACGTCGAGGTCGAACTTTTCTCTCAACTCCCCAACCACATAGACCGGTGCCAGTAAATGGAGCCGTGCGGGCTCTGGTTCCCAAAGCTCGACCGGTGTCCCATTGACCCTGATGCGCCCCGCTCCGGGGGATATTGCCGCAGTGGCCCTGGCTGTCTTCCTCGCGCCAGAATAGAGCTTTGGCGGCTTCTTCACTTGGGCCTTGGCAGAGGTCGGCATCTCTACTCATTCCACCCCAGACTCTTCGAGAGGTCCCCCATGGTCACATATACCGGAATGGGGCGCGTTGCGGCGGTCTCCTCGAACTTTTTCAGCTTCGCTCCGTTGATCCCTTCGGGGACCCCGATGTAGACCCGGAGCCGCTTCATCGCCATCGCGCCCTTGGGCTTCTTTCGCG
Source organism: Nitrososphaerota archaeon (assembly GCA_029785685.1). The sequence continues at coordinate 40,384 of JAFLZE010000001.1, forward strand.
GAACCATCCCCCTGACCATCCTGCGAAGGATGTTGTCAGGCCGCCTCGGGTGAATCGGACCGTAAATCGGATTGACCTTGCTCGCCAGCTCGAGCCTCTCCTTCCATTGGTTTACAACAGAGGTCCTCGACCCAGAAACAAGAGACTTCTCAGCGTTCACCACGGTCACCTTCTTTCCTGACAGGAGGAGCTTCGCGACCTTGGAAGAGAGCCGCCCAGCGATCTGGTTTGTTGCGTCGATGTACACCGACTCCTCACCTGACAAGTTTGACCCCACTCCCTTTCGGGTACTTCTTCAGGAAATCTTCAACCGAAAGCGCCGCGCCACCGGTCGCCTCTATCTTTGACCTGGCTGAGGCCGAAAATGAAAAGGCGCCCACGACCATCTTCTTTCCTGCCGCGCCTGTGCCGAGGACCTTTCCCGGGACAAACACAGCGTGGGCCTCACCGACGACCTTGGATATCCTCCCGAGGTTCACTTCCACCCTTGTTCCCGCGGGGCTGGAGAGCAATGCGGAAGCCTCGCTCCAGATGCGGGCCTTGTGCGTCTTCCCTGCCTTCTCAAGCATCACTGCGGTCCGCCTGAGGATCGGATTAGATGCGGTCACTTCGCCCCGCCCACCGCGACCTGGATGTCGTTCAGCTTCTTCTCGAGGAGCTGGATGGCCTTGAGCACTATCTGCTTCGCAGGGAGCCCCCCCGCAGACTCCACGGTGAGTATGAAGACCCCCTCTTTCTTGCCGTCCGTAAGGGTGGCAACGGTGCAAGGCTGCCACTTCGCGTGCTCCTTTCCGCGGCCGAGCCTGGCATAGGCTTCGAGCTTCACCGACTGGCCTGCCGCCAGTTTGATGAGAGGTATGGACTCGCTGACCGGCCTCACGTCCCTGTCTTCGGACACGAGGTCCCCCGACGTCACTGTCGATACCTTGTCCCTCCCTTTGGCGTCGAGGACGAACAGCACTCTGCATTTGTGGCATCCAAGAGGGTTTCCGCAGTCGCACTCTTCGGGGAGGTTGTATCTCTCGAGGTCGGTCTTTATCGGGACCATGCCGAGCCTATGGGCGAGTATCTCGTCATAGAGGACTGAAGAATTCTCCAAGATCACTACGTCGTCTATCGCCATGGAGGGCACTTCGGATATGCAGAACCGCCGCATCGCGTTGGCGTAGGACCGGTCTATCCCTTCGAGTTGTATAGAGACAGTATTCCCTCTGTCTTCAAGGCACTTTACCTCAACCAACCGCTCCACCTGCTGGCCCGAAACTGGTTCTCATGAGACGTCGCGTTTCGAGGTCGGGAATTTGTTCCGGTTAAAAAGTTAGCGGGCGGGCGACGGGCCCTCTATGGCGTATGAGAGGGGAAGAGCAGCCAGCTACGGCGCCAGGCTGGGAGGTCTGGAGGTGGTCATTGAGGGACAGTCGGTGCGTTCGCGGATGAGCCGCCATGGAACAAATCTCTCTTGCAAGAGTTGGCGCCTGGCTGTCGAAACCTTATATCGGAAGGGCGAAGGGCAGGGTCGGAAAAATGTCTGAGGCCTCTGAGTTCAGGCACCTGGTCAGGATCTCCGGACGGGACCTGGCTGGACAGAAGAAGCTGATTGTGGCGCTGGCCGACCTCAGAGGGGTCGGGTACAACTTCGCCAACGTGATCACCACGAAGTTGAGCCTGGATCCGAGGGTCCGCCTGGGGACGCTCACCGAAGAGCAGGTGAGCCAGATCGAGCGGGCCATACAGAGCACGGCGAAGTCGGCTCTGCCCGAGTGGTACTACAACAGGAGGAACGACCCTGAGACCGGGGAAGCAAGACAGCTGCTCGGCGCAGATCTCGACTTCATACAGAAGAGCGACATCGAAGACGAAAAGAACATCCGGAGCTGGAAGGGGGTAAGGCACAGCCTCGGGTTGAAGGTAAGAGGCCAGAGGACTAGGACGACTGGGAGGAAAGGGAGGACGGTGGGGGTTAGGAAGGCATCCCTGGTAGCGGCGGCGAAGGCAGCCTCCGCGAAGAAGGAGGAGTAGAGATTGGGAGATCCTAAGAAGTCCAGGAAGCAGTACAACAGGCCTCGGAGTCCCTGGCGGACCGATCAGCTGGCTCAGGAGCTGTACCTCCTGGGTACATTCGGCCTGAGGAACAAGCGCGAACTCTGGAAGTCACAGACGCAGCTCAGCGGGGTCAGAAAGCAGGCAAGGACGCTGCTTGCGGCCACTCAGGTGGTGAGGGAGCGCGAGGAGAAGAAGCTGCTGGACAGTCTGAGGAGGAGGGGCCTCGTCGGGGAAGCCGCGACCCTGGACGACATACTCAGCCTCACGGTAGAGGACATGCTCTCCAGGAGGCTCCAGACCGTGGTCTTCAAGAAGGGCATGGCGCTCTCCCCGCTGCACTCGAGGCAATTGATTGTCCATGGCCACATCACGGTGGACGGGAGGGTGATCACGGTCCCAGGGTACGAAGTCCCCGGGGCCGAGCAGGACACGGTGGTGCTGACCGGAGGAACAGGCAAGGCTGAGGCGGCGGCGACAGAGCAGGCTGAAGCGCCGGCCGAACAGCCGGCCCAGGCGCAGTGAGAGGCATGTCAGAAGAAGAGATTCTCGCCGACCGCTGGGGCGTCTGCCACATCTACTCGTCCTACAACAACACCATCGTCCACATCACGGACCTGACCGGAGCCGAGACCATCGCGTTCTCTTCTGGCGGAAGACATGTGAAAGCGGACAGGTTCGAATCGTCCCCGTATGCCGCCATGAGGAGCGCGTCGGCGGCATCAGAGGTCGCGAAGGGCAAGGGGATAACTTCAGTACACATCAAAGTCAGAGCCGTAGGCGGGACTGGCCCTAGGACGCCAGGTCCAGGGGCGCAGGCGGCCATCCGCGCCATCGCCAGGGCGGGCTTCAAGATAGGGCGAATCGAGGACGCTACCCCTATCCCTCACGACACGACGAGGAAGAAGGGCGGACGCAGAGGAAGAAGGGCCTAGGCATCAGAGCTGTCTCAGCACTTCCACAGAGTCGACCTTTCCGTCCCCGTCCCTGTCTGCCCCGCGTAGGAGCGCTGCGAAGGGCCCCGACCTGTATTTCGAGAAGAGCGCATCCGCGTGGTTGCAGACCCCTATTATGGCCGCCTTCGTCCCTCCCCCTGTCAGCCCCGCGATGACCACGCATGTCTTCGAGCGGTCCCATGGGTTTTGTATCTTCTCGACGAGGCAGTCCAGCTCTGCGCCATGGGAGTTCCCTCCCTCATCGACTATCGCGCTCCAGAAGCCGCCCTGGCTGAACTTGAAAGGAAGGTGCTGGTTGAGTGCCTCGGCTATGACGTTGTTTCTCGGCCCCCCGACCACGACTAGGTTCGAAGCGGTTAGCTTCTCTGCCCTGAGGTCGGTGTCTAGCTTCACAGGGAATTTCTCGGGGAGATTCACGAACTGTCCGAGCGCGAACCCCAGCTGAACGGCATAATGGCCGTCCCGCGCCTGGGTGCCTGCCGACCCATGCTGGAGCGGGGACCCGACCACGATCCAGCCGTCGAACTCCCCGTCGTGAAGGAACTCATCGAAGAACCGGCCGAGCGCCCTAGAACGGCCCGAAGACCTCAGGGTAGGAAGCGGTTCGCCCTTCACGGGGAACTCTACCGCGTAGCCATCGGACGCGAGGGCGTAGAGTTTCGCTTCGCCGCCTCTGATATGTTCGCTCCTGACCCTGGTAATCAGCCCGGCCTTCTCCAGTCGGCCGATGTGATAGTAGACCGTCTGGTGGTGCGCGCCGAGCGACCTGGCTATCTCCGCGGGGTATCTTGGACCCGACGCGAGCAGGGTGATTATCTTCTGGCCCAGCTTCCCTGAGGCGGGTCTGAACCCGTCGGGCCTGTCCGATACCAAGACTCTCTTCGCGAGCCCTGTCTCTGTCCTCGGGTCGTAGAGTATCTTCTCCTTGGGCACAGCGGGGGGTGAGGACCACCATACATAAACGGCTTTGCATAGTGGTCGAAACCTGATCTGCTTCGTGGGGCGACCATGCAAAGCCGGTTATGATTACCATGACAGGACCTTTTGCGGTGTTTAAAGGCCAGCCGCCGGTTCGCAGGGCGAATGTGCGGGATTGTCGGGTGCGTAGCGGAAGAGCCGGTCGCAGGAATCCTTCTCGATGGCCTCAAGCGGGTCGAGTACAGAGGATATGACTCCGTTGGGATGGCGACGATCTCTTCAGGCGCGATCAACGTCCGCAAGGGGGTAGGCAGAGTGGAAGAGGTGGAAGGGAGGCTCGGAATGTCGAAGCTGCCCGGGGAGACGGGTATGGCTCATTGCCTGCATCCAAGCACGTATGTGCACCTGGCCAACGGAGCCGTCACAACGATTGAGAAGATGAACGTGAGAGACAAGGTACTGTCTCTTGACCCCATCACGATGAAGATCGTCCCCGCGGTTGCGGTAAAATCAGCCCACAGGTCTCCGGAGGAACTCATCAGAATCAGAGTGGGGTCGACCGAACTGGTGTGCAGCGAGAATCACACAATGATTGTATCGAGGGGAGGCAAGGTGGAGGAGAAGCTGGCGAGCGACGTGACGGTCGGCGACCTCTTGATCCGGCCGAAGCGGATTGCAGTGGCCGGTAAACCGGCGAGACTGCGCCCAGTCGAATTGAAGCGCTACCATCGAATGGGGAAGGACGCGCCCCAAAGACTCCGCGTAGCGGTCAGAAAGTCAGGGATGGCGCTACAGGAGGCTGCTGACAGATGTGGGATAACTCTGGCTTATCTCGAACACATGTTGGCGGGGGACAGGACGGTCAGGGAGGAGGTGCTCAAGACCATCTCTGAGCGACTGGGGGTCGACCTTCTCGCGGACGCGTCTCCAGTATCCCACTCGCACGGGAAGTTCGCTCACCTTCCATCCAGCACTTCACCAAGGCTAATGCAGATTGTGGGATATGTCCTAGGTGACGGCGCCATACGTTCTAAGTCGATAAGATTGAAGGGCGCCGACTTCGAGCTTCTCTCGCGGTACAGAGGCCTCTTCAAGGAAGTGTTCTCGGTTGACGCAAGGATTCTGAAGTCCCGCGAACCCGGGACCTGGGTGTTGCACGTCAACAGCGTAGCCTTGCGGAACTGGTTCGCGCTCAACTTTGCCGACAGGAAGGAGGATTTTGTCTTCTCTCTTGGCGCTATGACTACCGAAGAAGTGGCCGCTTTCATCAGAGGACTCTTCGACGCCGAAGGCACCGTGAGCCTTTCCGCCGGCCAGTTGTCCCTTCGGATGACCGATCAGCATCTTGTCCGGACCGCGCAGTCGATGCTGCTCCGGTTAGGGGTTCAGGCATCGGTGAGATCGTTTGAACACGACCGAAAGTGGAACACCGTGTGGGAGCTCTCTGTGAGCGGCAGGGAGAATCTGGCGAAGTTTGCGTTGGCCGGGGCGACCGGGTCGCGAAAGAAGATGGCGGAACTGAGGCAAGCGAGTCTTGGTGCCAAGGGCGGCTCGTCGTACGGTGCCTTTTCTGTGCCTCTGACGAAGTCCGAGCTTCGGAGGATGTTCCCGACACCGGGCCTGAACCGTTACTTGCAACGGGACGAATACCTCAGGGATGCGACGGCGACCGCCGTTCATCAGAGAGTCCTCTGTCTCGAAGAGGGGCGTGGCCTGGCCAGTCTTCTAGACAGATTCCTTTCGAGTGAGTTGCTCTTTGAGAGGGTGAACAAAGTCGAGTGGATACCGGCAGACACAGACGTCTTGTACGACCTGGAGGTCGAGGGCACCCGAAACTTCATTGCGAATTGCGTGTTCACGCACAACAGCCGGTGGGCGACCCACGGAGGAGTGACCGACGAGAACGCGCACCCCCACGCTTCGTGCGGTGGGCGGGTGGCGGTCGTCCATAACGGGATAATCGAGAACTACATCCCCCTGAAGAAGAAGCTGGTCGCGAAGGGGCACAAGTTCAGGAGCGAGACGGACACCGAAGTGATACCGCACCTGATCGAAGACGAGTACAAGAGCACGCGAGACCCCCTGAAAGCGACTTCTGCCGCGGTCAAGAAACTCAGAGGCCAGTATGCCATAGTGGCGATGTTCCAGGACAGGCCTGACGTCATGACCGGGGCGCGCAAGGACGCCCCACTTGTCGTAGGGGTGGGGGACGGGATGATGTTCTTGGCCAGCGACGTCCTCGCGACCATCGGCCGCACAGACCGCACCATCTTTCTGGACAACCACGAAGTGGTCGAAATCACGAAAGACGACGTCAAGATAGTCGGGCCAGACGGGAAGAGGGTCAGAAGGGACCCTGACCAGGTAGCCTGGGAGCTCTCCGATGTCACGAAGAGCGACTACGCCCACTTCACGCTGAAGGAGATCAACGAGCAGCCGAGGACAGTGGTCTCAGCGTCCGCCCAGGATCTGGGCAGGATGGAGAAGTTCGCCAGCGCGATAAGGAAGGCTAGGTCGCTATGCATCACCGCGTCGGGAACGTCCTATCACGCAGGGCTCCTGATGAAGTTCAGGCTGAACAAGGAGGCGAAGGTGAGGGCTGACGTGGTCGTGGCCGGGGAGCTCAAGGAGCACGAAGAGTTTCTGGGGAAAGGGTCGGTGCTCGTCGTGCTCTCACAGAGCGGAGAGACCGCCGACGTGATGGAGGCGGTGAGGGAGGCGAAGAAACGCGGGGCGAAGGTGTACTCGATCGTCAACGCCGCAGCCTCGTCTCTTGCCAGAGAGAGCGACGAGGTCCTCCTCCTCAACTGCGGCCCGGAGGTAGGGGTGGCTGCCACGAAGAGCTTCACGGCGCAGGTGGTAGTCGCCAACCTGGTGGTCGACGCGGTCCTCGGCAAGAGACGACCCAACAGGCTCGACTGGCTCTCGGGGGCCGTCGAGGAAGCCCTGAAGTGCGACGGGCAGGTCAGGGAGCTGGCAAGGCAGTATGTCGAGAGACCGGACTTCTACTTTGTAGCCCGGGGATACGAGAGCCCCATGGCGCTCGAGGGCGCGCTGAAGCTGAAGGAGCTCTCCTACATACACGCGGAGGGCATGCCTGCAAGCGAACTCAAACACGGGACGCTCGCTCTCATCGAGAAGGGGACGCCCGTGGTGGTGATCAATCCGAGCGGGCCCAGCCACGCCGAGTCCTTGTCAAACGCTGAAGAGCTCAGGGCAAGGGGGGCAGACGTCATCGGGATCTCGGACGAGCGGGACGAGGTATACAGGCACTTCATACGGGTCCCGAAGGTGCAGCCAGAGTTCGCGCCGGTGATAGAGGCGATTCCGCTCCAGCTGCTCGCCTATCACATGTCCGTGGCAAGGCGCAACGACCCGGACTATCCGCGGAACCTCGCGAAGTCCGTCACGGTGAAGTGACGGCCGGCCGCTCGGCTTGATTCCGCTCACAAAATAATTAAGTGGACATTCCAGACGGTCCGCCGTGGCATCAAAGAAGGAAGTGCTTTCGAAACCGCTGACCACGATCGATGTCGGCAAGAAGAGCATCTCGGCACTGCTGGACGAGATGTCTCAAACTGGCTTCCAGGGTAAGAAGCTCGGTGAAGTGGCGAAGATTTGGGCTGAGATGGCCAAACAGAAGGACCTTACCGTCTTCATAGGGCTCACCGGCTCCCTCAGCACCACCGGCCAGTGGAAGATCATACGATGGCTGGTTGAGCACAGATACGTCGACGTCGTAGTAAGCACTGGCGCCAACATCTCCGAGGACCTTCTCGAGGCGCTCGGGTATCACTACTACCAGGGGACCTGGCTGGCCGACGATGAGGAGCTGCTCAAGATGAAGATAGACAGGTACTACGACGTGTATGCCGACGAGATGCAGTATCGGAAGCTGGAGCGGACCATCTACGACTTCGCGAACACCCTCGACGAGGAGAAGGTCTATTCGACCAGGGAGTTCCTATACCAGTTCGGAGAGTTCCTGAACAAGAAGGGGGTCGACAGCATAGTGGCTGCGGCGCAGAGGGCGAAAGTCCCGATCTACTCCCCCGGTCTGATAGACAGCGGCTATGGAGTGGCGTTGAGCCTCCTGCGACGCGAGAAGGGCAAGATGATAAGGCTGGACCAGACGAAAGACATGGAGGAACTGGCCCAGATAGCTGAGAGGACCAAGAAGACCGGCGTGGTCTACCTGGGGGGCGGCGTCCCCAAGGACACGATTCAGCTCTCCACCATAATCAAGTCGCTATCGAAGGGCGGGAAAGAAGAGACGCCTCACGAATACGCGATACAGATAACGGCCGACAGCCCCCAGTGGGGGGGACTGTCTGGGTGCACCCTCGAAGAGGCGATCAGTTGGGGGAAGATAAAGTCCGACGGCAAGAAGGCGACGCTGTACGCCGACATCACCCTGGCGCTGCCCATCGTGGCCCATGCCCTGAACGAGAAGACTTCCGGGAGGAGCTACCCTCCGGACCTGTCCTGGGTCTTCAAGAACTAGCCGTCGAGGCAGAGCCACGCCGCTGTCGGCGGCGCCCCGGGCCGAGCAGCCCATCGACGGTCTCCCTGCATCGCCTGGCCAGGTCGACAGAATCCCCTAGGTACGCGACTGGATCCGAGCCAGGGGAGAAGCTACCGCGGCCGACCGAGGCCCTGACCTTCTCGTAGCCTTCGACGTCTCCAGCCAGCCTTTTCACTATCTGTGCCCTCTCGGCAAGGATTTCAGGGTGCGCCTTCAGATCGTCGCGCATGAACGAGCGCTCCACCTTCATGGAAGAGAGGGAGCGCGCCAGCCTCTTGCACGCCACCAACGAGTGGGCCAACCCCTGGCCGACCATCCTCCGGACGACTGAGTCGGACAGGTCCCGCTGGAGCCTGGTGTGCTGGAGCCTGTAGGCGGCCATCATGAGGAGCGAGGTAGACGTGTCAGCCTGCCCCTCGGCGTTCTCCAGGTCGACTGGGTTCTCCTTCTGAGGCATTGTCGAAGAGCTCACCTTCCCTGGGCGGACGAAGCGGACGTAGTCCAGCGCCTGGTAGAGCCAGAGGTCCCTTGCCAGGGAGGCGGTCAGCTGGTTGATGTTGATCACCGTGTGGAGAATGTCAGATAGCCTCTCCCCGGGGACGACCTGCGTGGAGTAGGGGGCAGCCTCCACCCTAAACCCTTCGACGAACCTCGCGAGCTCCGCGGGCCAGTCGAGGTCGGCAAGCAGCCCGAAGGATGCGTAGGTCCCCACCGCGCCGGAGAACTTCGCCATCGGCGTCAGGCCCCTGAGGCGGCAGACCCGCTCCGCGAACCTGTAACCGAAGACGGCCATCTCCTTCCCGAAGGTCGTAGGAACAGCCGGCTTGCCATGGGTCCTTGCGACCATGGCCGACGTCGCCTCCTTCACCGCGAGGTCGGCGAGGGAATCTGCCAGGGATGAATAGGCGGGGATGAGCACCTCGTCTATGGCGGCCTTCTGGAGCGTCGCGTAGGAAAGGCTGTTGGTGTCCTCGCTCGTCAGGCCGAGGTGAACGAAGGGCGCAAGTTTCCCAGAACCTGACCTCGACAGGCGCTGCCTGATGTATACCTCCACGGCCTTGACGTCGTGGCCCAACTCTCCTTCGAGTTTCTCCAATGCGGCCATGTCGGCGTCGACCTTGGGCACCCTCACGTTCGGCGCGACCCCCAGCCTGACCAGCAGCCCGAGGTATCCCATCTCGACGGTGACCCTGGCCTCCATCAGGGCTCGATCGGAGAAGTAGCGGCCCAGAGGGGCGGCCTCGCGACGGTACCGGCCGTCTATGGGAGAGATGGCGTCATAGCTCAATGGTCTTCGACCTTTCTTCCCCATGAGACATGAACCGTACCCTGACCCCCAGCTGATCCTCGATGTAACTGACGAGACGCTTCCCCTCCGCAGGCAGGCCGTGCTCGAAGTCGGCTCCACGCAGCGATAGAGGGGTGTCCAGCACCGGCTGAGCTTGGTCCAGGGCACCCATGGCACTCTGGAAGTCAGTGGTCTCGCTCCCGTTCAGCTTGTATGCGACGCAGACCTTCACATCGTCCATCCTTGAGAGCACGTCCAGCTTTGTCACCGCGACCTCCTCGACGCCGTTGAGCCGTATGGTATACTTCAGCGACACCAGGTCGAGCCAGCCGACCCTTCTGGGCCTCCCGGTCGTGGCGCCGTACTCGTTCCCCAGCGTGCGTAGCCTTTCTGCGCTCTCTCCTGCTATCTCCGAGGGAAACGGACCGCTCCCAACCCTCGTGGCGTAGCACTTCATTACGCCCAGGGCCTTCCCAGCCAGCTTCGGAGGTATCCCCAGGGCCGCTGGGATGTAGCTCGCGGTGGTATGGGTGGACGTGACGTAAGGGTAGCTGCCGTGCAGCAGGTCGAGAAGGGTTCCCTGGGACCCTTCGTATAGGACGCTCCCTCCTGCGTCTGCGATGCTCTCGATTCTTCCTGCAACGTCCCCGGTCAACCGTCCCAGGAGTTCGTGCGAGGAGGCAGCCCAGGCGGCCAGGCGTGCCGGGTCCAGGGAGAGGGCCTTGTAGAACGAAGCGAGCGGAGCGAAGTCGAACCCGGCGGCCAAGTCCCCGGCCCTAGGGCTCAGGCGCAGGGCGCGCAGCGCATAGGACGGCCCGATCCCCCGCTTCGTTGTCCCGAGCGCGGCAGTTCCACGTGCCCCTTCCAACATGGCGTCGAAATCCTTGTCCACCGGCGTGACCAGGGTGCACCTGGAGTCGACGAGCAGCCTGCTCCTGGCCTCCTCCGGGAGAAGCGCGAGCTCCTCGGCCAGCACCTCAGGGTCGGCTGCGACCCCGGCTCCGATGAGGAGTTGCTTCCCTTTCAGCGCCCCCGACGGGACGAGGTGGAAGGTGTACTTCTTGGTCCCGATGACCACGGTGTGCCCGGCGTTGCTGCCTCCGTTGAACCTCGCTACAGCGTCGTACCCCGAGGCGAGGTAGTCGACAATCTTCCCCTTGCCCTCATCCCCCCACTGCAGCCCTACGACGGATAGGTTGGCCGTGTCAGACCACCCTCTGTATGTCATGCGGGAGGCTCTCCTTGTACCCGGCGGAGGTGATCCTCATGAACTCTGACTTCTTCCTTAGCTCGCCGAGGTCGTGGGCCCCCGAGTAGCTCATCCCTGACCGGAGTCCCCCTACAAGCTGCCTGACAACCTCGTCCACCCGCCCCTTGTATGGAATCAGCCCCTCCACCCCCTCTGGGACGCTCTCTTCGATTACCTCTCCCACCAGTTCGTCCTCCTTCGGGCCCGATCCCCCTGTCTCCCGTACCCTCCGGTCTACCGTCGCCGCCAGGGATGCCATCCCCCTGGTGAGCTTGTACCTGACCCCCTCCCTTAGAATCGTGGGACCGGGGCTCTCTTCCGTGCCTGCGAACAGACTCCCGACCATTACCGACGAAGCCCCTGCAGCCAGCGCCTTCGTCAGATCCCCCGGGTTCCTTATCCCTCCGTCGCCTATGATGGGGACGCCGCTGTCTGCCGCCCCCGCGGCGCTGTCCATGATGGCTGTGAGCTGCGGTACGCCGGAGCCGGTGACCACGCGCGTGACGCAGATGCTCCCAGAGCCGACGCCAACCTTGACCGAATCGGCCCCCGCCCGGATGAGATCCAGGGCCCCCCTGGCGGTCGCCACGTTCCCGGCGACCACTTCCACGTCTCCCAGCTCGCGTTTTATCTCCTTCAGCGTGTCGATGGCGTAAGCAGAGTGGCCGTGGGCTATGTCGACCACCAGGGCGTCGGCGCCGGCGTCGAGCAGCTTCCGCGAGCGCTCCATGTGGTCCCCTTTGACCCCCACTGCTGCCCCCACCCGCAGGCGGCCTTTGGCGTCCTTGGTCGCGTTTGGAAACTGCTTGCGTTTCATTATGTCCTTCGAGGTTATCAGCCCGGCGAGCCTCCCCTTGCTGTCAAGCAGAGGAAGCTTCTCGACCTTGTGGTCGTGGAGGAGCTTCTTCGCTTCTTCCATGCTCACCCCCTTGCGAGCGGTGACAAGCTTCCGCCTCGGGGTCATGACCTCCTTCACCGCCCTGTCCAGGTCGTCCTCCAGGGTTATGTCGCGCCTGGTGAGAAGCCCGAGGACATTCCTCGACCCGTCTACTATCACTATGCCCCCTATGTCTCTGTCCCCGATGACATTCTGGGCCTCGCTGACGCTCCTGTCCGGGCCGAGGGTGATAGGGTCATCTATGACCACCCCCTCGGACCTCTTCACCTTCAGGACCTCGGCCACCTGCTCCTCGATCGTGAGGAACCTGTGTATCACCCCGATCCCTCCCAGCCTGGCGAGGGCGATGGCCATGGATGACTCGGTCACAGTGTCCATGTTGGCGCTGACTATTGGAATGCTGAGCGTGATCTTCCTTGAGAAGCGGGTCCGAGTATCGGCGTCCCTGCGGGACTTCACGTCCGAGAACTTCGGGACGAGAAGTACGTCGTCGAAAGTGAGGCCGACACGCATGTCGGAACCCGAATCCTTCACTTGACTTCGGGTTGATTCCTCTGTTTATAGTGTTTTGGGCTTGAGCGCCGGGACTGGGACTTTCATCCTCTCCTCGGAGAGGAGTTTGAACCCAGAACCCGCTTTCGCGAGACAGGCTCGCCGGTCAGACGCAATTCCAGGCTTGCGCGAAGCACTCACTGCGCCCTACCAGATTAGGCGATCCCGGCATTCACAAGCCTCGATTGGGGCGCTTAAAACCTAACCCGAATCCCGGACCTTCCCTGCCTCGGCCTTCCCCCCATGAGACTTCCACATGCGAGGGTAGGTGCCCGCCTTCATCACTACGCGGCCGGTTGACGCTGCGAGTCCCCGCTTCAGCGGTCGGAGCTCGTCGGCCGAGAGGAGGGCCTTGCCTATGGCTACCAGCTCCCCCTTGGCGCTCATTATTGCGACCGGGTCGTCCTTCTTGATCCCCGACGAGAGCGAAAGAATGCCTGGGATGCCGAGCCGGGCGCCATGGCAGATGGCGTCGACCGCGGAGTCGCGAATGACGATCCTACCCACTGGTCCCAGGGACTGCTCCACCGGGAGCACCAGCTTCCTGATCGGCCCTTCGTCCCCTGCCTTCATGCGGAACACCGCGTCGCTTAGCTGGTGGAGTGTGACGAACCCCCTCTCCTCGGTCAGAGGCCCCACCTTGGTGCGCCTTAGCTCCACCATGGTAGCGCCCACGCCAAGCACCTCCCCCAGGTCGTAGATCAGCTTCCGTATGTACGTCCCGGACTGGCAGAGCACCCTGAAGAGATGCAGGTTCCCTGCTGACTCCTCAATCTCGAACTCGTAGACGGTCCGTGCTCTGGTCTGCCTGGACACAGAAGAGCGCTGCGGGGGGCGCTGGAAGATCTCGCCAGTGAACTCCGCCTTCACCCTGTCGAGCTCCTTCTTGGGCACTGAGGAGTGGACTCTCATCACCCCACGGTACTCCTTCGGGTAGAGCAACAGCAAGCTAAGGGCCCTGGTCGACTGACCGAACCCGATGGGGAGGAGCCCGGATACTGGGGGGTCGAGGGTGCCGCTGTGTCCAGCCTTCTCCATGCCGAGGAGCTTTCTGGTCCAGGCGACCACTTCATGGCTGGTAGGGCCCCGTGGCTTGTCAAGTGGGACGAGGCCGTAGTCGAGCAGCGACTGAATGGGCCTCGAGGCGGGCGAGCACCCGTACTCTGGGTCCGACGCCTCTTCGTCGAGGACCAGCGTCTTCTGGGGCTGCATGTCAGTCACTTCGGCTCTTCACGTAGTGCAGCACTATCTCGGCCACCCTGGTCTCGTCGATGGAGTCGGTCTCGACGACAAGGTCGAACGGTTTGAGGTCTTTGCCGAACTCTATGCCGTAGATCTTCTTGTAGAGTCTGTAGTTCTCAAGGTCCCTGACAGAGAGTATCTCCTCGCACTCGGAGACAGCGATGCCGTCCCTCTTTGACATCCTGCTGGCCCTGCTCTCCACAGACCCCGACAGCCAGACCTTGATCCCATCCTTGGTGAGCCAGGGTACCGGGTAGCTGGTTATGACAACGTCTCCCTTCTTCGCCTTCTTGAGGAGCCTGGCGTCCACCTCCTTGTCGAAGTTCGGGGAACGCTTCCTCTCCTGTAGGAACTTCATCCCGTCTCCCTTGTCCCACCAGTCTTCGCCTCCCGGGGTGTAGCCCTCTTCCACCGCCATCTCCTTGAGGACGTCGCCACCTCCCACCATCTGGGTCCCCAGGGACTCGGCCACCTGGTGGGATACCGATGTCTTCCCCACGGCGGGCATCCCAGAGATTATGATTGCCTTCAACGGTTCTCCCTATGGCGTAGTGTGCAGCAGGCGTCCGAGCATGGTGGAGAACGCGAAGGAGCTGAGGAAATACCACCAGACGAGGCTGACGTTGTACACCCCGGCGTGCTGGGTCGCCCCCGCGATGACTGGGATCGGTATCGGGGTGAACGCGACTATGACCCCGTAGCCACCGAGGAAGCTGGCCATTAGATAGTACACCACCAGCAGAGGGACGAACGTGACTGCAGTCACCTTGAGCCTGGCCCTCTGCACCCTCAGCTGCTCCTGTTGGACCGCGAGCTCTCGTTTCTTGAGCTTGTCTAGCTTCTCCTTGTCTTTGGCCAAGGTCGCTGCGCGCTTCTCCTTCTGGAAGGCGTTCACCTCTGCCCTCATCCTCCTTTCCGCGTCCAGGTCTACGACCCTCTTGGTCACGACCTGGGTGACGAGGCCCAGAAGGACGGAGGTCGTGGTGACCAGCACCGTGGACACGGGCGGCACGTATCGCGGTATGGTGAAGCTGGCCACGCCGCTCGTCGTGCCAGCGGTCAGGACCACGGAATAAGACCCTGAAGACGCCTTGGGGACCCAGAACATGCACCCGGAGACGTCGCCCTTGGCGTTGGTGCCGCAGCGGGTCGCTCCTGTCGAGGAGTTGATGAGCTGCAATGAGGCGGAACCGAAAGTGGCAGTTATGTTCTCGTTCGGGGCCAAGTTGCTGGCGGTCACCAGGATAGACGCGCCCGAGATGTCGGAGGAGGTGTTGAACTTGACCGTCCCGGCGCTGGCGCTGGCCGTCGTAGTGGCCGTCGACCTGGGGATGACTGCCGGGAGGACCACGTAGTATCCCACCAAGACGACGATGAGACCTACGAGGGCGTAGGTGATCAGCCTGGGACTCAAGGAGGGCCCGCCCTGGGACCTCCTCTTTGACGCTGCCTTCATGACGAAACTCGCTCCAGCATCCGGGCTATGAACTGCGCGACCTCAGCCTGCATGCCCTCCCCGTTCCTGACTATGGTGATGGGAGCCCCCGTGAGGGTCGAACAGGCCACGATGAAACTCCTCGCGAGTTCCAGCTCCTCGGCAAGGGACGCCTCTGTGGCCGGGTCCCTGTACCTTGTCGCGTCGCTGGCCCTCCTCTTGGCGACCTCCGCAGGCGAAGCCTCCAGTAGTATCAGGTGGGTCGGCTTCAGGGCCCTCACTACGTCGAAGGGGAGCCCAGGCCAGAACCCTTCGTGTGTCCTGATGAACAGATGGGTGTCGACCACCACCAGCTTGTCCTTCATGAGCGAGATCTTGGCCGCAGCGGTCTTCTGGAGGTGCCTCTGCTTGTCCAGCGGGAGCCGCCTGAGTTCGTCCCTGAACTGCACAAGTTTCTCTGACCGGCCGACCTCGAGCATGATGCTGCCGAAGTTCGCCAGCTTGGCGCCCCGGTAGCTCGCCACGACCTTCTCTAGGACGGTGGTCTTCCCGACTCCAGGGATGCCCACTATCACCGCGCGTAGCCCCACGGCTACCCAGCTCCGATGAGTCCTGCCAGAGCCGGTGACACCTCTTCCACCTGCTCCTTCAGCAGCATCTGGTAGTACTGGAGGATGATGTCCACCATCAGGAGCATGCCTATGCCCGTCCCGAACACGCCGACTATGTCGGCCACGCCGGCGATCAGCCCTATCAAGATCCCACCTATGATGGTCAGCGTAGGGATGTACCTGTTGAGCATCTGCTCTATGGAGACGCCTGACCGCCTGAACCCTGGCACCTGGACGTCAGCGTCCATCAGGTTCTTCGCCACCGCCCTAGAGTTGAGACCCCCTATCTCCACCCACAGCCTAGCGAAGACCACCGACATGCCCACCAGGAAGAGAAGGAAGATCACGGTGTGGATGGGGTCTGCGATGGTCTCACCGAAGGACGTGGGGGCTGTGAGGTAGTAGACCAGCCCGCCGACAGGGGAGGCGTTGAATGCCGATGTGGAGTTGCTGGTAGGGAACACTGCGAGGTAGTGATACCACCACGGAGGGTTGCTCGCGCTGTACCTTTCGAGGAGTTCGGCGAAGAACGTGACGTTCGCTCCAAGCGCGGAGACGAGGATCACAGGTATGTTAGACACGTAGAGGAGCTTGATCGGGTACACACCCTGGAACCCTCTGTACTTGATCGATGTGATAGGGAGCTCGACCCTTATCCCCTCTATGTAGATCAGCACCAGTATCATGACCACCGTCAGTGAGAACGTCATCACGCTCGGGTAGAAGTTCGCCCTGATCAGGATCGAGCCGATGTCTCCGGCGAAGAACTGGCTGATGGCGCCGGGGATGAACCCGAATATCTGCGTGACACCCGTGGCTACCTGGAATGGGATTGGAGAGAACGTGTACCACATCACCTGCTGGGCCACCCCGGCCAGGATGAACAGGCTGACCCCGCTCCCTATCCCCCAGCCCTTCTGGATCATCTCGTCGAGGAGCAGGACGAGGAGGCTAGCGATGACCAGCTGGATGAAGATCACGATCGACTGGTCGGCGGTCAGGGCCCCAAGGGCTCCGCCATAGATGTAGGCCATGGACTCCCCCACTATCACGATTATCGTGAGGAGCTTGGTGGCAGAGCCGAAGATAGCCCTGTCTGAAGTGTCGCTCATGTCCAGCTTGATTATGTCGCTGCCTACGAGGAGCTGCAGGATCAGCCCGGCCGTGACGATCGGCCCTATGCCGAGCTGCATTAGAGTCCCCTGGGCCGACGCGAAGACCACCCTGAGGAAAGTACTGGGGTTCGACTGGGCCGCCGTGCCGGTTATGCCGTACAGCGGGGTTGTGGCCATTACGAGGTAGGCGATGAGGGCGATGCCGGTCCAGATGAAGCGCTCGTTGAGCGTAGGCTTTCTCTCAGGCTTGGGTATCTCTGGGAGAACCGTGCCTACGCTCTTGATGAAGTCTCGCAGCGATGCCATTTGGACGGGGGCTACTCCTTAGTCAGAATCTTTCCGCCCGCGGCCTCTATTTTAGCCTGAGCCTTCTTGGTGAAAGCGGCGACATTCACCTCGTAAGCCCCGCCGACGGCTCCGGAACCCAGGAGCTTCTCCACCCCCAGCGCAGTCAGGTCCAGAGATTTCCCTCCCTTTGCAAGGTCGTCGAGCTGGCCGACGTTCACCCATCTGGACGGCCGCAGATACCCCGGCGGCCTGAACGGGTCCCGGCCGAAGTGGTCGGGATCGTTGATGACGAGCCAGCTCCACTTGTGCTTGTGGAGACCAGCGTTCCCGTGCCCTCCCTGCTTCCCCGAGTGGCGGTGCTGGCCTATCTGGCCGTACCCGTGGGTCCGCATCCCCCTGTAACGCCTTCCCTTCCGTGCTCTCGTCGGCATATCAGATCATCCTCCTCACGATCTCTTCCAGCTTAGGGTTGCTCCCAAGTTCACCCTTTTCTGTGAACTGCCTCCGGAGCGACCGCTTGAACCCGCCTTTCGGGGGCGCCAGCCGGAAGTAGGGGAGAACCCCTGCGACCGCGGAGAGCCTCTCCTGGTCCTTCAGCATCTTGGCGGCAAGCTCCTTGTAGTCGCTGAACCCCAGCTTCTTGAGCGCGCCCTTGTCCAGGGGCCTGGCTGTGCTCACCATGCCCCTCCTCGAGAGGAGATCGGTCAGAAGGCCAGCATCCACTGGGGCCCACGCTGTGTAGTCTTTGCAGAGCCTCAGCATGCCTACCGTGGCGGGGTCGTCGGGGACCACAGACGCCGAGAACTTCTTTGCCACCCAAAGCTCGTTGAGGGCTTTCCTCACCGGGGCAGAGCTGTTGATTTGCCCGTGGAGGTTGACGACCAGGATTAGACCCATGCTCAAACCACCTATACGTTGAGTCCGTGCGACTCCCTGAAGGCATCATAGACAGCGTTCGCAAGGGAAGACATGGTGTTGGTCGAGCCGAAGGTCCTGACCCAGGCGTCCTTAACTCCTGCGAGCTGGAGGAGATTCTTCAGCGCAGGCCCCGCGACCAGTCCCAGAGCCCTCGGCGCCGGCATTATCTCTACAGTGACGCTCCCTGCCTTCCCCCTGATCCGGTAGGGGACCGAGTGCGGCCTACCGTCCCGGCACTCCCATGAGCCGCAGCCGAGCTTGACCGGGATGATGTTCAGCAGCGCTGCCGTAGTGGCCTTCTCGATCGCCTCCCTGGTCTGCATCGCCTTTCCCTTGCCCACCCCGAACCAGCCGCCGCCGTTCCCGACGGCGACCACGGCCAGGAAGCGTGTTAGCTCTCCGGCGTCGGTCTGCTTCTGTACCACGCTGACCCCCACTACCTCGTTCCTAAGGTCGGGGAGGAGCTTCTTGACTATCTCTGCTTCGCGGACCCTCTGGCCGCTCTTGAATATCTCGTCCAAGGTGGTGATCTTCCCCTCGTTGACCAGCGTGCCAAGCTTAGTCCGGGGGACCCAGACCTGCTCCTCTTCCTGACGGTCGTGCCTCTGGTACGGCATTACTTGCCTGCCCCCGTTATCGCGGCCTTGACCTTTTCGAACTCCTCTGTGTAATTTTCAGGCTTGAAGCCCGCCTTCAGCAAGGCGGAGAACGCGCGCGCGTAGGCGTCTTTGTTCTCGGCGGCGAGCTTTGCTGCGTACTCGGCGATTGGCTTCCCCGAGAGCCTGTCCTCGTCAGGGTATGCCTCTTCTCCCACCGGGACCACCAGCCCTGAGTCGACCACTCCTTTGAGGAGCGCGGCGATTCTCGATCCCCTGATGAACGGCGCCAGCCCGTTGTACACTACAGCTTCTTTCACGCCTGCGGCGGCCGCCTTCTTCCCGGCGAGCCTCCCCAGCAGGTAGCAGGCGGGTGTCGACTTCGCTGAGCCGTGCCATCCCAATTTCGACAGTTCCCTAGAGTGGGATGAAGATAGAACAACGTCTCCCTTGACCGTCGGCTTCACAAACTGGGTGCTGACGTTCTTGTTGGATATCCTCACGACCAGCAAGGGCTTCTGCGAAGTGATGGCCCGCTTCCTTGCCCTGTAGTCGGTGACCCCTTCGCGCCTCCTTCGGAGGAGCTGCACGTGGCCCGGCATCACTTCTTTACCTCCTTCATCAGGTCGAGGAGGTGCTTCACGCCCCTCACCTGACCCCCCTTCACCTGCTTGTAGAGTCGCTTGTAGGCGTCGTTGCTAATCTCTTTCCTGTCCTTGGCCACCTTGAGTCGCCACCTCAGAGCCCTGACCTTCGAAATCCACTGGTCCTTCCTCGGGTTCCTAGCGGTGGCTCGGCCTTCGGTCGACCCGGCGCCTCTTCCGCGCTTGAGCTTCTTCGACTTCGCCCTGAACCTGCCTCTGGAAACCCCCTTCACTGGGGTGACCGTGATGGCGCCGAAGCCCACTAGGCCGCGGATGGTGCTCCGGGTGATTGCGTCCTGTATCAGGTCGTTGTAGTCGTCGTCGAACACGATTCGGTCGACCCCGACGCCTAGGACTGAGGCCGCAAGCCTGCGCTTACTCTTTAGATTCAACTACCCTCAACCCTGTCGGATTCACGACCCTTATCCCCAGCTCGGTGGCTCTCTCTATGATCGTCGCCCTCTTCTTTGCGCCCACCGTGCCTCCTATCCGTGCCACGTCCCGGCCCGGCACCAACGTCGCCAGGTCGCCCGGCCTGTAAACGATGACTTCGAAGTGGCCGCTCGGGTGCAGGCCTCTGGCTGCCGCAGGGCCCCTATAACCGACCCTGACGAGCGGTGGCCACCCCTTGTCCTGGCGCCTCATCTTGCTGTCGACGCCTTTGGGCTTTCTCCACTCTGGGTGTATCCTGACGTAGCGCCAGCTCTCTTGCCTCACGAAGGCGGGTCTCGAATCGGAAACTTCCTTCCTCTTGGCCACCAGGCTCTTCAGCCTGTTCTCTTCTGTCTGTTTCGCCTTCGACATGGGTTTTACCGCCCCTCCTCCTTATGGTATATGTATACGCCGTCGAGAAAGACCCTCTGGTCCTTCCTCCTGATCTTGGTGGCAAGCTCGATGTTGGCCGCGGTCTGGCCGACATCCTCGAGGGAGACCCCTTTCACTATCACGTCATCCCCCTCCACAGAGACCTTGGAGCTTCCAACGATCTGAGATACCCTGGGCGACCGCTCTCCCACGAAGTTCTCGACCAGCACCTGGTCTCCTTTCACCTTCACCGATATGGGGAAGTGGGCGTAGACCACCTTCAGTCTGTAGGTGAAACCTTTGGTGACCCCGGTGACCATGTTGTTCACTATGCTCACCACTGTGTTGATTATCACGTTGTCTTTCTTCTTCGCGGAGAAGGGAGAGAGGAGCACCTTGTTCCCCTGGACCGAGAGGTTGATGTTGACTTTGTCGAAGTGCTTCTTGGCCTCGCCGAGCTTTCCCTTGACAAAGAGGGTTCTTCCGTCGAGCCTCACCGTCACCCCATCGGGGATGGCGACAGGTGTCCCCTGGACAGACTCAGTAGACAAATCCTACGAGCCTCCCTCCAATCTTCTTCTCCTGGGCTTCGACGTGGGACATCACTCCCTGCGAGGTAGAGACGATAAGGGTCCCCACCCCTACGGCCGGGAGGTATCGGTGCTCCCAATCGACGAGCTTCAGCGACCTGACGGGGAATCTGGGAGATATGACGCCGCACTTGTTGATCCGTCCTAGCAGCTGCACCCTCAACTTGCCTCCCACGCCGTCGTCGATGAACTCGAACTCCCCGATGTACCTGCGCTTCTGCAAGACCCGAAGGACCTCGCTGGCGAGACCTGATGCGGGGATCACCATGCACTCCTTCTTGTTCCTCATCTCCGCATTCTGCAGGCTGGCGAACAGGTTTGCTAGTATGTTGGTCGCTGGCATCTATCCCACCTAGTCGTACTTCCTGAAGCCTAGCTTCTCGGCGACCTCCCTGAAGCACTGCCTGCACAGGACTAGGTCGTAGGACCTGATTACCGCGCCGTACTGGCCACACCTCTTGCAGTAGTGCGTCGACTTGCCGTACTTCCTCTCCTTTGGGTGTCGCTCTTTCATTGGATGGTAACCCCGAAGTTGTCTTTGAGGTACTGCATCGCCTCGTCTCTGCTGACGAGGTGAGACTTACCCACACGGGACGTCCTGCGGTTGCGCCGCGAGACCCCGTACCCCGGCCTCTCCAGGAGGATGGAGACGTTCATCCCGAGTATCCCGATCGCCGGGTCGTATCTGATACCAGGAATCTCGATGTGCTCGCGAATCCCGAAGGAAATCGAACCCCTCGGGTCGAAGGACGACCCGGCCAGCTTCTTCTCTCTGGCCGTGAGCAGCTTCTCGATGAGGGCCTTCGTCTCGTCGCCCCGCACCGTGACCACCACCCCGATGGGCTCGCCCTTGTGGATGCCGAAGTCCCGCACCGAGTTCTTGGCCCGGGTCTGCGCAGGGCTCTGGCCAGTCACCTGTTCCAGGACCTTCTTTCCCCGCTCTATGGCTTCCCCTGATTTCCCTAGGCCTATGTTCACTACGACTTTACCAACCCTGATCTCCCTCATGGGGTGCGCCTGAACAGCTGACTGGCTCATGACGCGCCCACTCCTACCGTGATCATGGGTGAAGAGGTCCCCACCGGGAATACCAGGCGAGAGGGCATCTCGGCTTCGCCGCTCGGGAGGGCGATCCGCACCATCTTCTCGCGTGAGACGGTCCCCTTCTTCACCTCGGCTATCTTCCCGAGCTGTCCGACTCTGTCCCCGCCGAGGACAAGACCCAAGGACCCCTTCGCGAGCTTGACGTTGCCCAACACCTTCTGGGAAGGCACCTCGAGCAGCACCGCGTCGCCCGGAGCGAGGTTCAGGGCGTCGTCCAACACCGACCTCCCGTCGTGTAAGCCATACTGGATGTGCCCGCCCTTGATCTTCCTCTTGGTGTTGATGCTGCAGAGCTTCCTCGACGCTTCGTCTGACGGCACTTTGGCGAGTCTGAAGCCCTTGCGGCCGGGGACGAGCCGGTAGTCCGCCCCTTCGGCGGGGACGCTGACCACGTTGAAGAGCCCGACAGGGAAGCGCGAGGTGTGCCTCTCACGCCCGTCGACCAGCACCTTCCCGGTCTTGACCATGTACTTCAGCTCACGAGACAGGCCTGCCATGGAAGCTAGGTCGCGTATGACCACGCCGAGCGGATAGGATGACGAAATCGAATGCGGCCCTGGCACGGGTTTGAAGACGAACCTGTCGGACTTTCGCGGAATGTCCCAGGTACGCGGGGCGGCCAGGCGCTTAATCTTGTTCCTTCCACCCTTCTTGCCCACTACGCCGACACCTCCAGTTTCAGCTTCCTCTGTTTGTCTTCGAGCACGAGGGCCGTGATGACTACGTTGGAAGAGCGTATGGGGACCGGAGCGTTCCCACCCTTGAGCTTCTCATGAGTGACCCCTTCCACGTTCACCGTCCCGGTGAACGAATCGACCTTGGTGATCTTCCCCTCGATCCCCTTGAACTCTCCCCTGACAATCTTCACCGAATCGCCCACCCTCGGCCTTACGCTGCGCTTACCATGCTTCCCTCTGAGATCCGCCGACAGCTGAGACCCGAATTTCATCCATTCCACCTATACTATGATTGATGCGAGGTTCGCGATCCTAGGCCACTTTTCTGCGGCCTCGCTGGCTACGGGTCCCTTGATGTCGGTCCCCTTCAGGTCCCCTTCAGGCGTGATTATCACAGCGGCATTGTCCTCGAAGACCACTCTCTGTCCGCTCACCCTCCTCACCGGGTACTTCTGCCTCACTATCACTGCCCCGAACACGGTCTTCTTCAGCTCTGGAGGCCCCTTCTTCACAACGCAGACAATCGAGTCCCCCACCGACGCGGCTGGGACCCTGCTCAACCTCCCCTTCGCCTTGGTGACCTGTACCACGCGCAGCGTCTTGGCGCCGGTGTTGTCAGCGCATGTGATCACCGCGTACAGTGGTATCGACCTCGTGATGTAGTTCTTGAACTCCTCGACTCCCTTGGCCGAGACTGCACGAGACTTCGTGGACATTAGGCGCTCCTCCTCGACTCCACCACGACGAACGAAATAGTCTTGGACAGCGGCCTGCACTCGCCGAGGGTCACCGCGTCACCGTCCCTGACTTCGATGCAGGGGGGGACGTGGGCGCTGACGCGGCTTCTCCGCCTCTCGCCCCGGTTGAACTTCGGCACCATGTGGAGATACTCCATTTCGACCACGACAAAGCTCTTCCCCGCGGTTGAGACCGCCTTGCCGGAGAGCATCCTCCCTCGAACCTTGACGTGTCCGTGGAAAGGACAGCGGTCGTCCTGGCACTTCTTCTTGGGGGCCGCCACTTCGAGGCCAGCCGAGCTCATCGCCGCGCCCTCCCAAGCCTGTCCTGAAGCCTCCCGGCGATCTCGGCACCAGTCACCCTCTTTCCCGACCCCAGGCTGAAGACCGCCCCCTCTTTCTCGACGGTGACGGAGTGCCCTCCGGTGTCGATGATCAGGGTGTTCGCAGTCTCCATGAGCACCCGCCCGGTCCTACCGATCTTGGTCGGGTCTGAGGAGTTCATCACAGTCAACATGTTTCCTATCAGGCTCACTCTACTATCCCTTTCTCGTGCATCACAGTAATCACCCTTGCTATGTCCTTCCTTATCCGCCTGATGTTGCCCACGTCCTTCTTGACTATGCCGCGCTGGGCTTCGCCTGACAGCTTGGAGAGCTCCGACCTGAGGTCGAAGAGCGTCTGCCGAAGCTTGTCAGTGCCCTGAGTCCTGAGTTCCTTCGGCTTGAGTTGTGGCATCTTCTTTGTTCTCCTCTTTGTTCTCTTCTTTGATGTCTTCTCTTAACTGGAAATCGGGCGGAAGCGCATCCCTGAGCGCTATCTTCACCTTGATCCCATATAGGCCGAGCTTCATCAGGACGTCGGTGGTGGCCTGGTCCACCGACCTGTCGGCCGTGTCGCCGCTCTTGGGGACTACCCCTGCCCTGTACTTCTCTCCGTGCGACCTGTCGCTGCGGAGCTTTCCGGCTACGGAAATCTCGACGCCAGCGGCGCCGGCGTTCATTATGTTGTTGACGGTCCACTGGGCGGCCCTGCGGAACGCCGTCCCCCGAGACACGATCTGTGCGATCCTGGCGGCCATGATCCTAGCGTTGAGCTCCGGGCGCTCCACCTCGGTCACGGCAATCTGAGCGTTGGGGAGGCCGAAACGGGCGACCACCTTGTCGGTCAGATCCTTGATCCCGGTCCCTCTCCTGCCGATGGCGAGGCCAGGTCTCGCGACGTAGACCTTGAGAGTCGTCCCGACTGGGGACTTCTGCACCTCCAATCCTCCGTAGCCCGCGTCCCGCAGCTCCTTTTCAAAGAACTCGTCCAAGTCAGCGTACGACATGTTGGACGTCAGGATCGACTTCACCATGGTTCGCTGCTGGACAGACATCGCTACAGTTCCTTGCCCACGACTTCGATGTGCACTAATTGATGGAAATTGGGAGAGCTTCTGCCGAAGGCTCGAGGGTAGTAGTCCTTCACAGTCCTGCCTGCATAGCCAGCGGCGTGGATTATCTTCACCCTCTCAGGGTCCAGGCCCTTGAATTCGGTGTTCCCCTGCAGGTTGTGAAGGACGTTGAGATACGCCTTGGCGGCTCTGACCGGGTAGGACCCGGTCGGGAACCCTTGGAGCTCGCTCCTGTGACCGACCTTCAGCTTGTGCCGCCTGAAAGCCACAGGCATCTCTTTGCTCTCGACCTGTTCGAGCAGGCCAATGGCCTTCGTCAGCGACATCCCTTTGATCGTCACGGCGACTTCACGGGCCGCTTTGGGCGAGATGTTGACTTCTCTCCCGCTAGCCCTGACATGTACCGCTGGGTCGAAACCCTGGAAACTGTAACCATGGTGAGGCACTTTACCCCTCTCGTTGACCCGGCCGATTGTTGATGCGGTTATAAAGATGTCCATCATGAAACGCCCATCGGACAGAAAACAGGCGTTTTCTATCCAGCTGCCCCGTTTTCAGTCTCTACGCAGCCACGATTCGCTGGAAGGCGGGGCCGCGACCGCACCTAGCACTCCCAACATCGCACGTAAGCTCGAGGTTGGGCTCCGGTTCAGCTATGACTCGGATTCCGTCAGGCCTTCTACTTCGTTTCCCCGGCCGTGGCGCCCCCTTTGAGACGCCTGTAGACCCAGAGGATGGGGTCGTAATGCCTGTCCACAACTCTCTCCTTCTCAGGTATGATCGCGTCGTCGGTGATCACGATGTGCTCAGGGCATATCTCTTGGCAGCACTTCGTTATGTTGCAGTAGCCGAGGCCTCCGGCGTCCTTCATGAACTTCGATCTGTTCAGGCCGTCCATGGGGTGCATATCCAGGGACGCCGCCTTCACGACCCACCTGGGGCCCATGTAGTCCGCCTCGTGCTCCCTTATCACGTGGCAGACGTCCATGCACAAGAAACACTCGATGCACCTCCTGAACTCCCTCGACCTGTCCACGTCCGCCTGATAGAAGGTGTAGATGTCGCCTGCGTTGGCCTTGGGGGTAAATGGCGGTATGGTTGCCGCCACCTTCCAGTTCGCTGTGACGTCTGTGACCAGATCCTTCAGCCTGGGGAATGCCTGCATGGGTTCGATGGTGATTTCTCCTTCGATCGAGTCCACCCTCGTCTTGCACATCAGTTGCGGCCTGCCGTTTATCTCGGCCGAGCAGGAGCCGCATCTCCCTGCTTTGCAGTTCCACCTGATCGAAAGAGACGGGTCCAGGTGTGATTGTATGTAATGGACGGCGTTCAGCACCACCATCCCCTCCTCGCGCGGGACCTCGAAGGTGTCGTAGTGCGGAGACGAAGTTCGCTCGCCGGTCCCTCTCAGAATCCTCAATCTGATTGTCTTCCTTTGGTCTGGCTGCGCGCTCGCGTGGGTCTCCACTTCAGTCGTCCTCCTTGATCAGCCTCTGGAGCTCCTGAGGCGGAGTGGATACAGGCACCGTTCGACGGACCATCTTCCCATCCTCCTGGACGGTGATTATGTTCACCAGCCACTTCGGGTCTTTGGCAGGGAAGTCGGACCTCGTGTGCGCCCCGCGGCTCTCCTTCCTCTCCAATGCCGACCGAATCATCGCTTCGCAGATCAGCAGCATGTCCAAGACTTGGAGCGAGTCTGTCCAGGACTGGTTGTATGCGCGCGGTCCCACGGCCTTCAACCCCTTCGCATCCTTCCTGAGCCTCTCGATTTCGACCAGACCTGCCTCAAGGTCCACCGCGTTCCTGACAATGCCCACGTGCGCCCACATGTTAGAAGCTATCTCCTCCTTGATGTGGAATGGGTTCGCGCTGCCTGTGGAGGAGAATGGAGACAGCACTCTGGATATCTCCTTCTCGACTTCTTTACTGTCCACTGATGGAAGGTCCACCGCCGTGGCGCTCTTCGCAGCGGCATCCCCCGCCCTCTTCCCGAAGACCAGTATGTCCGAAAGGGAATTTCCTCCTAGCCTGTTTGCCCCGTGGAGACCGCTCGCCACTTCACCCGCGGCGTAGAGCCCCTTCACGCTGCTCTCGGCTGTCTCCGGGTCGACCCTGATGCCGCCCATCTGATAGTGGACGGTGGGAGCAACCTCCATCTTGTCTTTTGTGATGTCTATGTCGGCGAATGCCAGGAACTGGTCGTACATGCTCGGGAGTTTCTTCTTGATGTGGTCCGCCCCCTTGTGGGAGATGTCTAGATAGACGCCCCCGCCCTTGCTCCCCCTGCCTGCCATTATCTCTGTGTATATCGACCTGGCCACCACGTCCCTCGCGGAGAGCTCCATCCTCTTAGGGTCGTACTTGGACATGAATCTCTCTCCTTCAGAATTGGTCAGGATTCCCCCCTCTCCCCTGACAGCCTCTGTGACGAGCATCCCTCGCACCCCTGGCGGATAGATCATACCCGTAGGGTGGAACTGAATCATCTCCATGTCCATCAACTCCGCCCCCGCCCTGTATGCCATCCCTATCCCGTCTCCGGTGCTCTCATAGGAGTTTGAAGTCACCTGATAGACTCTCCCGGACCCCCCCGTCGCGATTATGATTGCTCTGGCCCTGAACAGAAGAAGCTTCCCTGTCTTTATGTCGATGCCGAGCGCGCCCGCCGCCCTCCCGGTCTTCGGGTCTCTGAAGAGGCAGGTGGTCATGACTTCGTCCATGAATGGCACCCCTCTGGCTACAACCTGATCCTGGAGCGTGCGGATCAACTCCAGTCCCGTCCGGTCCCCGATGTTGCAGAGGCGTCTGTAGGTATGAGCGCCGAAGGGCCTCTGACTTATCTTACCGGCAGGGGTCCGGTCGAAGACCGCCCCGTATCTCTCGAGCTCGTAGACCCTTTCGATGGCCTCCTTGGCGAATATCTCCACAATCCTCCAGTTCGAGAGATGCTGTCCCTCGACGATGGTGTCGGAGAAGTGGACTTCCCAGGAGTCCTTTGGGTCGACGTTCCCGAGGGCCGCGGCTATCCCCCCTTCAGCCATCACGGTGTGCGCCTTTCCGAGGAGGGACTTGCAGACCACGAGGGTCTTTGCCCCCCTGTCGTGCGACTCTATGGCCGCCCTGAGTCCGGCCCCTCCGGCTCCGATTATGAGGACGTCGCAGACCCTTTCGTCGTAACTCCGGTCGTTGACTTCGACGCTTTCTTTCTCTTGTTGAGGAGCCCACAAATCGAGCACACCAGATGCCATTGACCCGTTCATTTGGCGATAATAAGCTGATTCCCTTAGCTCCCGTCGCATTGGCACCGGGACGCAAGATGAGAGTCGACGAAGCGAGGCTGGTCGATCTGGACTAAGCACCGCGGAAGGGTCAACGTATGGTCACTGAGAGTATCATCAAGAGGAATCCAACACCGACTATCCCTCCGGTCGCCGAAACGCCTGCGTTTCCAAAGTAGGCCGCAAGGCTACCGAAGAGCATTATCGCGAGTCCGGCCACGAACAACGGGTACCTGGCTCTGGGGACGCGGGACGCCATCCCTATAGCCTCACCAGCGTCAAGTCGAGCGGGAGTCCTGCGGCCAGACCACGGATGTAGAGGTCGGCGAAGAAGATGGTGAGCAAGCTCGCCCAGGCGAGGGTCTCGTGGTGCCTGTTGAGCCAACTCTGCCTCTCGTAGAAGGCTTTCCTCGCACCGCCAGCGGCGACGCAACTGTAGCAGTCGATGTTCCCTCCTGTGAGATGCCTGAAAGCATGGCATGAGCCTGTCCACGCCGTGAGCAGAAGCGCATTCGCCAGGAGGACCAGGCTCCCCACCCGCAATTCAAAGACGCCGCTGAAGACAAGCGAATGGTAGAAGTCGTAGTAGAAGAACGGGAGAAGAGCGATTCCGGCGTAGAGGAAGTATCGGTGGAGGTTCTCTAACTGGAACAAGCCGTTCCTTTCTCCGGTGTAGTGCCTCTTACTGGAGTCACCTCGTTCCGCGTTGGAACAGCCCAGCGGGT
Organism: Nitrososphaerota archaeon; assembly: GCA_029785685.1. The sequence goes on from JAFLZE010000001.1 coordinate 68,973, forward strand.
GCTTGAAGAGGTGGCGGTGATAGTCTTTCCTGTAAGCGTAGCAGGTGAGCCTGAAGAGGCCGGGGAGAGGGACTATCAAGATAGTCGGGCTGTAGAACGGGTCGATGTACCCAGCATATTCAGCAACCGGGAAGGAGAGGAGCGCCCAGAAGCCGACCACCAGGATGCCGACGAACGACCAGAACCTCCAGTTAGGCTCGAAAATCTCGTATGGAAACAGAGTCTTCCAGTTTAGCGCCAACGGCAGTCTCCAGCACATGGGGCAAGTTTGACTGCGTAAAAGCCCTTCCCCGAATGGAGTTTGCCCTGAGCCCCTTGGCGGGACCCGCATTCCAGCCTAAGGAGGCGTGGACGCGTCCTGATCTTCGTAGTGGGCCCCGAGGTATCCGTACACCCCTGTCTTCAGGACCTTCATTCCAAGCAGCGCACACTTGACCCTGGAGGGGCCCAGGTCAGGGTTGCCGAGCATCTCGAACACGTCTTCCTTGACCAGCTCCTTCACCCACTCGAGCGGTTTTCCCTTCGCGAGTTCTGTCAGCATGGAAGCGGAGGCCTGGCTGATGGCGCACCCCTTCCCTGTGAACTTCACTTCCTCTATCTTCTGGTCCTCCCCTACCCTGACCTGGATCTCAATCTCGTCCCCACAGAGGGGGTTGGTGTCGCGGGAGGATATGTCGACATTCTCGAGCTTGCCGAAGTTCCTCGGATTGCGATAGTAGTCCAAGATTAGCTCCCTGTATATGTCGGCGCTGCTCATACCTTGAAGATCCTCCCGGCCTTTTCTATGGCAAGTTTCAGCGCGTCCACGTCGTCGTGGGAGTTGTAGACGTAGAAGCTCGCCCTGCTGGCGGCTGGAACGTCTAGCCAGCGCATGAGGGGCTGGGCGCAGTGGTGTCCGGACCTTATGGCGACCCCCTCTTCGTCGAGTATGGTGGCGAGGTCATGGGGGTGGACGTCGGCGTAGTTGAAAGAGATCACCCCAGCCCTGAGACGTGTGTCCATTGGTCCATAGAGCCTGATCCCTCTGATCGCAGTGAGCTCGTTCATAGCATAGTCGAGCAGGCTGACTTCATGCGCCCTGACCCTCTCCATGCCTATGGACTCGAGGTAGTCTACGGCTGCTCCAAGGGCTATGCCATCGGCTATGTTCACAGTCCCGGCTTCGAACTTGTATGGTATGTCGTTCCAGGTCGAGTGGTCGTCGAACACCTCTCTTATCATCTCCCCGCCTGTCTGGAACGGGTCCATCTCCTCCAGAAGACCTCTCCTGGCGACTAGGGCGCCTATCCCGGTGGGACCGAGCATCTTGTGCCCTGAGAACGCGTAGAAGTCCGAGTCTATCGCCCCAACGTCCACCGGCATGTGCGGGACCGCCTGTGCCCCGTCGACCAATGTGGTAGCGCCTGCTTCCTTCGCCATGGCGCAGAGCTTAGCCGCGTCATTTATGGTCCCCAGCACGTTGGAACAGTGAGTGAAGGCGACGAGACGTGGTGCCTCCCTGAGCAAGGCCTCAAAGCTCCCTAGGTCGAGCGTCCCGTCAGGGTTGAGGCCGACATACTTCAGAATCGCTCCGCTGCGCTTTGCCAGCATCTGCCATGGGACGATGTTACTGTGATGCTCCATGGTGGTGACGACAATCACGTCGCCCTTCTTCATGTTCTTGTCCCCCCAGGCGAAGCTCACGAGGTTGGTGGCTTCGGTGGTCCCCCTGACGAAGACCAGATCTTGCGGTCGCGCCCCTACGAAAGCGGCTGTCTTCTTCCTGGAGCCTTCGTACGCTGCCGTTGCTTCTTCCCCCAGCGTGTGCACCGACCGGTGGACGTTGGAGTTGTAGTTGGAGTAGAATCTCACGAGCGAGTCGATTACCACCTGCGGCCTCTGGGTAGTGGCAGCGTTGTCCAGATAGACGAGTCTCTTTCCCCGGACCTTCCTGCTGAGAATCGGGAAGTCCGCCCTTAGTCTCTCCACATCTATGGCTTTGGATTCGAGCAACGTCTGATGAGACTCCGACAGCCCGAAGCTTCTTCGCCTGCTTAAAAGAACTCCCTAAACCTCAACGTAAACCGTCCCTTTGTCGACCCTGGTCCTATAGCGCCGCAGTGGGGCGGTCGCAGGTGGGTTCACTGCGTCCCCCGTCCTAAGGTCGAACTGTGACAGGTGCAGCGGACAGACCACCCTGTCCTCTAGGATGAAGCCCTGGCCTAGGTCCGCTTCCTCGTGGGTGCAGGTGGCAGCCACGGCGAACACCTCGCCGCCGATCTTAGACAGGAGTATCCGCTCCCCCCCGATGTCCACGGTGGCCATAGAGCCCTCGGCAAGGTCAGACTCGCCCATGGCGGGCAGGTAGTCCCCCAAGCGATCTACCTGTACTTGTAGTGGCGCTCGAAGATGTCTTCTGACTCCTTGACCTCAGGGGTGAGTTCGCCCGTCGCAGCGAGAAGCGTCTCCCGATCTACAAGGCGTCGTTTCTCCTCATGCCACTTGCCTTCAATCATGAACCTGGCACCCTCCCTGGTCTGTTCGATGGGAATCCTAGAGAGGACAGGCTCGAAGAAGCCCAGGACCACCATCTTCTTCGCTTCGTCCGGTGACAGGCCGCGGGCCATTAGGTAGAAGAGCTGCTCTTCGTCGATCTGGGCCACGGAGGCGGAGTGCGTCGCCTTTACCTCGTTGTTGTCTATCTCAAGGCTGGGGACACCATCGGACCTCGCAGTCCTCTCCAAAATCATGGCATGATGTGCAAGATAGGACCGAGAGTTCTTGGCCGCGTTCACTATCTTGATCATCCCCTTGAATATCGACTGGGACTCCCCCTTCAGGACCCCCCTTGCCTGGGTGGAACCAGTGGAGTCAGGGGAGTTGTGGACCAGGTTGGTCTCGTAGTCATAGCGCTGTTTCCCGTCAGTGAAGAAGATTTCGAACCCCTCCGCGAACGAGCCCCGCCCGTTCAGGTAGAAGTTGGTCCTTGAGCGCGAGACAGACGCTCCGAGGGAAAGAGAGCTCATTGTCGCCCTGGCGTCGTTGGAGACCTCGATCCCCCTGTTCGAGAGGTGCGTGGTCTGGTCGTCGAGGAGCTGGATGGAAGAGAAGTCAACGTGAGAGTTCGGCCTGGCGATGACCTCGGCCGTCGATGCGACGAACGCGGGCGACGGTGTGCCCTTGGAGTACTGCTCCTCGAGATAGACCAGCCTAGCCTCCTCCTCGGCTATGACGAAGGTCTGCTCGATCACCGACGTTCGTGGGGAGTCAAGCAGGAGCATCTTACGCAGCGGCTTCTCAAGGACCACCCCTCGCGGCACTCTGACGAAGGTTCCACAGTTGAAAAAGGCATTCACGAATGCGGCGTACTTGTCAGTCTCCGACTTCACCAGCCTCCCCTCGACCAGTTTCCTGACCGCTCCCTCTTCCTGGCGGAGGGCGTCGTGGAAGGACATCAGGTTCACGCCCTTCGAGGCCAGGTCCCTGCTCAGTTCCGCGTGGACCTGGGTCTCGTTCCCCTGAAGGAGGATGTCTGACTCGGTCCCGGTCAGGTACCCCGTGAAGAAGCTCCGGAAGTCGACCTCCGTGCGGTCCCGGGCCAGCTTGAACCTGTCCAAGGCGATGTCGAAGGTCCTCGAGTACTTCGTGTAGAGAGGGTTCTTTTCAGAGGGGAGGGAAATGAACTGTCTGAAAGCCTCGAGCCTCACGTCGGTCAACCACGACGGCTCAGCCAAGGAAGCCGAGATGGAGCGCAGGAGGTCCTCGTTGAAGGAGGACAGGGACGCCTGAGACATTCCACTCGACTCCGGTCGATCCTAGCCGACGGCGTTCGTCATTTCGAGCGACATGAGGCGGTTGAACTCCACCGCGTATGTCATAGGAAGCTCCTTTGCGAAGGGTTCCATGAACCCGTTGACGACCATGCTCAGCGCGTCCCCTTCTGATATCCCCCTGGCCATGAGATAGAACAACTGCTCCTCCCCCACCTTGCCTACGCTCGCCTCGTGGGTGACCGTGGCGTCGTCCTCCTGAATCTCCATGTATGGATAGGTGGCGGTGGTGCTGATCGGGTCCACGAGGAGGGCGTCGCAGCGGACCGTCGACTTCACGTTCTTGGCTCCCTTGGCTATGTGGAGGAGGCCTCTGTAGGCGGTGTGGCCGCCCCCTTTCGAGACCGAGCGAGATATAATCTTCGACGTGGTGTCCTTCGCCAGGTGGATCGCCTTAGCGCCGGTGTCCTGGACTTGGCCTGGACCTGCGTAGGCTACCGAGATGATGTCGGCCTTCGCCCTCGGCCCGAGCAGATAGACAGACGGGTATTTCCTGGTGAGCTTGGCGCCTCCGTTGAAGTCCACCCAAGAGACGGTCGCGTCTTCGTGCGCGTGAGCCCGCTTGGTGACGAGATTGAGGACATCCCTGGACCAGTTTTGAAGGGTCGTGTACTTCACCAGCGACCCTTTCCTGGCAACAATCTCGACTATGGCCGAATGCAATGACTGCGAAGAATATACGGGGGCAGAGCAACCTTCGATATAGCCTACTTCGCTGTAGGGGTCGGCGACGATGAGCGTCCTTTCGAACTGGCCCATGTTCTTCTCGTTAATCCTGAAGTATGCCTGCAGCGGCATGCTTACCTTCACGCCTTCAGGGACGTAGACGAAGGAACCTGCGCTCCAGACCGCCGTCTGGAGGGCGGCAATGTAGTTGTCCTGGTAGGGGACCACTGTACCGAAGTACTTTTTCATGATGTCGGGGTACTCTTTCAGGGCCGTCACGGTGTCTGTGAAGACGACCCCCTGCTTCGCCAGCTCCCCCTGGATGCTGTGGTAGACCGACTCGCTCTCATAGATCGCGCCTACGCCCGAGAGGAACTTCTTCTCAGCCTCGGTGATTCCGAGCTTGTCATAGGTCCGCCTGATGTACTCAGGGAGCTGGTCCCAAGATTGGGCTGCCTTCTTCGTGGGGTTGGCATAGTAGTAGAAACCCTGATAGTCGATGTCTTTCAGCTCCGGGGCCCAGGAAGGAGGCTCTCGATCGAGGAAGTGCTTCAGGGCCTTCATTCTGATCTGTTCCATCCACGCGGGCTCGTCGTGGAGCCTGACGATCTCCTGCACCACCCGCTCGCTCAGGCCCTTGGTGCTCCTTACCGCATACTCTTCTACGGGGTCGCTGAAACCGTACTTCTGTGCGTAGTCGTCGCCGACGATGTCGATCTTAGAAGTCATGTCGCGAACTCTTGTATAACATACGTTATGTTCCCCCTATAAGGTTTGCCCGGTCTGAGGAGGAACCTGCTCTTCCTCTCTGTATCCTTTGATCCAAGTGTATCCCTTCTCCTCCAGGAGCCTTGACAGCTCCTCCCCGCCCGACTCGATTATCCGGCCTTCGAACATCACGTGGACGAACTGGGGTTTCACGTACTTCAGTATCCTCTGGTAGTGAGTTATGAGGAGAGAGCCCGTCTGAGGGCCGGACACCCTGTTTATTCCCTCTGCTACGATCCTGAGCGCGTCGATGTCCAGTCCCGAATCGGTCTCGTCCAGGACCGCGAACTTCGGTTGCATGAGCGCCATCTGAAGGATTTCGGCCCTCTTCTTCTCCCCGCCAGAGAAGCCTTCGTTCAGGTACCGGTTCAAGAAGGAGTCGTTCATGCTCAGCATCTTCAGCTTCTCAGCGACCACTTCCTTGAACTCGAATATTGTAGGGGGCTCCGAGCCTGCGGGACGGGAGTTGTTGTAAGCGGCGCGAAGGAAGGAGAACATGCTCACGCCCTGTACGCTCACGGGGTACTGGAATGCGAGGAAGAGGCCCTTCTTCACCCTCTTGTCTGGAGCGAGCCCGACTATGTTCTCTCTGTCTATGAGGATCTCACCAGAGGTCACCTGGTACTTGGGGTGCCCCATGACCGTGTATGCGAGGGTGCTCTTGCCGGAGCCGTTGGGGCCCATCAGGGCGTGGGTTTCACCCTGGCCGATGGTGAGGTTGACCCCCTTGAGGATCTCCTTACCCTCTACTGAAGCGTGAAGTTCCTTTATCTCAAGTTGCATAATCTGAGTTGCTGACCGCCAGTTCGTATTTAAGTATTATAACGTATGTTATTGAATTCGAGCTACCAGACGAGGCTGACTTTTCTGGCGACGGCCTCGAGGAACTCCTTGTCGACCGACGAGAAGGCGTCCAACTGGTCGCTGTCTATGTCTATCTCCCCAATGACGCGTCCCTCGCTCAGGATCGGGACAACTATCTCCGCCTTTGTCGAAAGAAAGCACTGCAGGTACCTCGGATCCTTCCCCACGTCAGAGACTATCTCGGTCCTCCCCGCCTTGGCTGCGAACCCACACACCCCCTTTTCGATGGGGATGCGGGTGTGCTCGGTCGGCGACGGCCCAGCCCAGGCATCAAGGACCAAGTCATTGCCTTCGACTGCATAGATTCCCACCCACGAGTAGGTCGGTATGGAAGAGTTCAGGAACTTCACGATGGCGCCCCTCGCAGCCTCCCCCCGGGAACCTTCCAGCGTGGAATCGAGGCCGACGAGAACCTCCTTTGCCTGCTCCCTGCTGAGTCTTCCTGCCGCGGACTTCAACCTGTTCGCCTTTCTCCCGAGTTATTTATTCGCGACCCTTCAGGCTTCGCTCTCAATCAGATACCGGTAGACTAGCCCGGCGGCGATTCCACCAAGCACCGGACCGATGAGATAGATGTACCAGTAGCCTGGATAGAACCCGGACGCGATCATCGGGCCGAACGCCCTTGCGGGGTTCATTGCTGCGCCAGTGAGATTCCCGGCGACCAGGACGTCGGCCACCACTACGAGGCCTATGCCCAGCCCGCCGATGTGGGGAGCCCTGGAGTCGACCGCTGTCCCGTAGACGGCGAATACCAAGACGAACGTCAGGAGCCCCTCGATTGCCATCCCCTGACCGGCGCTCAAGGCGCTGCTGAGGGTTGGCGAACCCCACTTCACGCTGTCCCCGAGCGCCGACGGGAAGGAAGCCTCCAGCGCGAGTCCGGCGGCGGTCGCCCCCACGAGCTCCGCGATTATGTAAGGGACGACGTCTCTGGACTTCAGCTTCTTCCCCACCCAAAGACCCAGGGTGACCGCAGGGTTGAGCGCCCCGCCGGAGACGGCCATGGTGGCTGAAATCGCCACTCCGAGCCCCAGCCCGTTCGCAAGGGCCGCCACGAGTATGGCGGCTGCTGAGTTGGGACCGACCAGGCTGGCCGTACCCACCGCAGACCCGGCGCCCACGAGCACGAAGACGAAGGTGCCCACCGCCTCTGCCACTAGCTTCCTCGACAGGGTCGGGGATGTGGACAAAACGTTCGGCGCAGTTCCGAACAGGCCCCACTTAAGAATTCCCTATCTCTGTCCGGAATAATTCTTATAAACCGTCGGTTGTATACCGAGCTTTATGTCAGCGACTGGACAGCCTGTCATAATTCTGAAGGAAGGTTCTGGCGAGTCTAGGGGGAGGGAGGCTCAGAGGAACAACGTCACCGCCGCGAAGCTCATCGCCGAGGTTGTTAGGACTTCACTCGGGCCGCGGGGCATGGACAAGATGCTCGTGGATTCCATGGGAGATGTCACCATCACCAACGACGGCGCGACGATGCTGAAGGAGCTCGACGTCCAGCATCCGGCCGCGAAGATGATGGTCGAGATAAGCAAGGCCACGGACAACGAAGTCGGAGACGGGACCACGTCGGCCGTGGTGGTGGCTGGGGCGCTGCTCGAGAAGGCCGAGGAACTGATCAACAAAGACGTGCACCCAGTGGTGGTGGTGGACGGGTATGGGCGGGCCGCTGAGAAGGCCCAGGAGATTCTCGAGGCGATAGCAGAGAAGGTCAACCCCGAAAACAGATCCGACCTGCTGAAGATTGCGAACACAAGCATGATGACGAAGCTAGTGAGCGAGGACTCGCCGCACTTGGCTGGCATAGTGGTCGACGCTGTGCTTCAGGTTGCTGAGAAGCGCGAGGACGGGTTCAAGGTGGACATCGACAACGTGAAGGTCGAGAAGAAGCCAGGCGGAGCACTGACAGACACCGAGATGATAAGGGGACTGGTCTTGGACAAGGAAGTGGTCCACTCCGGGATGCCCAAGCGCGTTGACGAGGCGAAGATTGCGCTGGTGAACTCTGCCCTCGAGATCGAGAAGACGGAGTTCTCGGCTGAGATAAGGATCAACGACCCCCAGCAGATGCAGCAGTTCATGGATGAGGAGACGAGCATCCTCAGGGGGATGGTGGACAAGGTCCATTCAGCTGGAGCGACCGTCCTGATATGCCAGAAGGGGATTGATGACCTCGCACAGCACTTCCTCGCGAAGGCAGGGATTCTGACGGTGAGGCGGGTGAAGGAGAGCGACATGACCAAGCTGGCGAAGGCGACAGGCGCCAGGATCGTCACCAACCTCGATGACCTCAACTCGAAGGACCTTGGCTATGCGAAGGTGGTGGAAGAGAGGAAGATCGAAGATGACAAGTGGGTGTTCCTAGAAGGGGCCAAGAACCCGAAGGCTGTGAGCATCCTTGTGAGAGGAGGAACCCAGAGGGTGGTAGACGAAGCTGAGAGGGCGCTTCACGACGCGCTGATGGTGACCAAAGACGTCGTTGAACTCCCTGCAGTCGTAGCCGGGGGAGGCGCTCCAGAAGAGGAGGTCTCGATACAGCTACGCAGCTGGGCGCAGAAGCTCTCGGGGAGAGAGCAACTGGCTGCTCTGAAGTTCGCTGACGCCATGGAGAGCATACCCCTCACCCTCGCTGAGAACGCTGGGATGGACCCCATCGATACCCAGGTAGACCTGAGGGCGAAGCATGGGAAGGAAGGGAAGTGGTACGGCGTCGACTCTCTCAACGGGAAGGTGACTGACATGTACTCGAAGTCTGTGTGGGAGCCCCTGGCCGTCAAGCTCCAGATACTCCGTGCAGCCACCGAGGCGGCGTCCATGATCCTCAGGATCGATGACGTGATAGCGGCGAGCAAGATGAAGGCGCCCCCTGCCCCTCCTGGAGGAGGGATGGGTGGCATGGGTGGCATGCCGCCGATGTAGGTTAAGGGCTCAGAGTATCTTTACGTCTTGGAACTTCCCTTCGGTCTTCGCCAACTCGTATAGCTTGCTGGCTACGGCCACGTCTTCTATGGCCACTCCCCCGGACTTGAATAGGGTCCGCCCCTCGGGTTGGCGCCTCCCCGCGACCACCTCGCCCAGCTCTACCGCAGAGTCCCAAGAGAACCTCCCCGCTTCCGCGGCCCTCATCAGCTCTCCATACTCGAACTTGGCCTGGGCCAGGTCGTCCACGGCCACCGTCTGAAAGGACGCGACAGCGTCGGTCGAGATTTCTGCGTGGGTCGGGACGTTGGCGCCGCAGATGTTGGCGTGCGAGACGTCCCTCAACATGCCCCCGTCCAGGAACGGCGCGTGGGCTGAGGTGATCGCGGTCGCGACCTGCGCGCCTCCGAGGGCGCGTTCAGGAGAGTCGAATGCCCTCGCGGCGAAGCCCTTCTGGCCCAACGTCTGGGCGAAGGCGCCTCGGCTCCTCTCATTGGGACTCCAGACGCGCACCTCCTCCACCGACATGACAGAACCGAGGGCTAGAATCTGGGTAAGCGCCTGCTTCCCAGAGCCGAAGATTGCGACTGCCGCGGAAGTCTTTCGATAGAGGTGCTTCGTCGCCACGGCTGATGCGGCTCCCGTCCTGAACCGGCCGAGCATGTCCGCCGCTATCACAGCTAGAGGCGCAGAATCGGCGGTGTCGAAGAGGATGACCACGAATTTCGCCCCCGCCTTCGAGGAGAGGTAGGCCTTCACCCCGGCCCGGCCGAGGTAAGGCATGCTGGCGTGCATCACGTTCAGCACAGAAGACGCGCCTCTCGTCCTGGTCCGCATGAAGTTCTCCGCTTCGCCCTGCCCCTTCCTCCGGAAGGCCTCTTCCACGACGCCCACCACCTCGTCCATGTCTAGGAGGCCCTCGACGTCCTCCTCCGACAGGATCAGCGTCAAGCCCGTTGCGCTTCTTCTTTGTGTTCCGCTGCCTCGGGTGTCCCCCACCGGCCCACCCGCGGGAGGTTCTTCGTCCTGAATAGCGCCATCCCCTGCTGATACCGCTGTAGCTCGACTTCCAGAAATCTGATGTCAGATGCCAGTAACGCCGACTCCTTCTCGGCCCCTTTCTTCCCCGTCAGCTCGGCCAGCTTGGCCCTCTTTTCGTCCAGCATCTTAGCGAGTAACTGCTCATACTCCGTGGTCAATGGGCGTTCCGGGCCAGCGGGGCCTCGAAACTATAAAGACGTTGCCAGCGGGCCGGAGCCACGATGTTGACCACCGGCAGAGAAGGTTCATCGGCGCAGAAAGGTAGACTTGCCAGGGAGGAAGTGAGCTTCCGGGGGCACCCGATGGTGAGGTCCACCCATGCGACGACCATGGAGGTCACCACCGAAGAGCACCTGACCGAGAACGGTGACTGCATCATAGGCGTCAGGGCGGACAAAGGGTGTTTCGGGATCAACCCGGCTGTTAAAGAGGGGCTACGGAAGTCGGGGGCGAAGGTCACAATCAGGATCAGCGTTGGCGACCGCACGTTCCAAACTGTGGCTCGGGGGGACGTCAGGCTCAAGCTGTCCCACCCCCACGATATCGTGATCAGGAAGAGCGAATTCGTCAGCGATAGGACGCTGGCCGTGGGGGCGAGCGCGGCCGCGAAGGACATCCCCAGGGACATGGTCAGGCTGCTTACGAGCCCCGCGGCGACAGGGGTGCTCGAGATAGAGGTGGGGTGACGTTGGCGAGATTCAGGGCTGAAGCGTTCACCATGCAGGCGCTGGTGAAGTACCACGGCCTCAAGGACTGGAAGTTGAGGCTCCCCTACCACGACAGCATCTCAGTCAACACGACCTGCATGAAGACCGAGGCCTCTATCACAGACTCCGAGAAGGGAGGCGTGTTCATAGGAGGGAAACAGAACGACTCTGCCAACGCGCGGCTCCAGGGCGTCGTCTCCAGGATTGACCCCTCAAAGAAGGCGACCGACTTCAGGATTGACAGTCGGAACGTCCCCACGGGAAAGGCGAAGGGGATAGGTTACTCGTCTTCCGCAGGCGCGGCGCTGACCCTCCTGACCCACAGGCTGCTCTCGGGAGAGTCCACCGACCTTCCCAGGCTGTCCAGGACGGCTCGGCTCTTCGCAGCCTCTGCCTCCAGGTCTCTGGTAGGCGGCTTTTCGAGGCTGTATGCTGGGAAGGATGACGAAAGCACCTACGCTGAGAGGTTCGCCGACGCCAAGGCGATGGACCTTCGCATGGTGGTCGTGCCACTGCCGTCCAGGATAAGGACCGAAGATGCGCATCGGGAGGTTCTCACGTCCCCCTTCTTTCAGGCAAGGGTTGAGTCCGCGCAGAAGCGGTGTGACGAGATGGAGAGGGCCATCCGAGGGAACGACCTGGATGCTGTGGGCAGGCTGGCGGAACGGGACACGCTCGAGCTCCACAGTCTGACCATGACCGGTGACAGCGGTCTGGTCATAATGACCGAGGACTCGATCAGGATCATCCGAAAGGTGAGGGATCTACGGGGAGACGGGGTGAAGGCGTACTACTCGATGCAGACCGGGCCGTCGGTCTTCGTCAACACCGACGAGAAGCATCAGAACAAGGTGCTGAATGCCATGGAGAAGCTCGGCTACAGGTCTTACCTCTCCGGAGTCGGCGGCGAGGCGAGGATCCTGTGAGCGAAGGCGCCAGCGTCCGCGACTACCTGCGGCAGCTAGAAAGGACCAAGGCCCGAAAGGACGGCCAGGTGAAAGAGGGCCTGGAGACGTTCATCGGCCTTTGGGAGAAGGCGATCGAGAACAGGGTGGTCGGCGAGACGGACAGCGTGGAAGCCGCATTGGCGAAGCTTGAGAAAGCAGGCGGGCTCTATCGCGCAGCCGGGGCCTAGCGGGCCGCTTCTCCACCATCGAGCGACACGACCTGCCCTGTGATGAAACTGGACTCTTCGCTGGCTAGGAAGAGCGCGAGGCTGGCGGCCTCCGACGGCTTTCCGAACCTGCCCATGGGGATGGCGCCGACGTAGGAGCGCCTTTGTTCCCTGCCAAGCCACTCTACCCAGGCAGTCTCAATCGACCCGAAGGCCATGCAGTTCACTCTGACCTTAGGGGCGAGCATCTTCGCCAGCATCTTGGTCATGGAGACGACAGCCCCCTTGGCTGAGGCGTAGATCAGACCGTCGGTATCCCCCACAAGGGCTGGTATCGAAGCTACGTTGACGATGGAGGAGCCCTGCTTCATCAGCCTGACTGCCCCTCGGACGCAGAGGAAGGTTCCGAACGTATCGACGGCGAAGACCCGCTTCCACATCTCAAGGGTGGTGTCTTCCAGACGGAGGTTCCAGAGCTTTGGGTCTGCCAAGCCCGCGGCATTGACCAAGATGTCCAGCCCCCCCAACTTTCTTCTTACTTCCTCGAACATCGCGTCTACGCTGGAACTGTCTGAGACGTCCGCATGGACAACGAAGGCATTCCCCCCGGCGCCTTCGATGGTTCTGAGCACGGCCTCCCGGTGAGGAGGGCCTCCACGGTGGTTGACTGCCACAGTCGCCCCTTCCCTCGCGAAGAGCCTGGCCACCTCCGCGCCTATCCCCTGCGAGGAGCCGGTGACAAGGGCCCTCTTGCCCTCTAGCCTCAAGCGGCCCGACGAGTCCATTTCCCTGACTTAAGGGTTAGAGGCTAGGGCCTAGGCGCCCTTTCCCTGGCCGTCGCGCCGGCAGAGGCGTACTGTCTCAGGAACCGTATGTTGAAGAGCGAAGCCTTCGCCGAGTTCCTGACCATCTCGTCCGAGTCGGACTCTGCCTTTACGAGGACATCCTCCGAATCTGCGCTCCCGACTGAGCCCAGGGCTGCCGCCGACTCGTGCCGGACGATTGGATCCTTGTCTTCGATGACCGCCTTGGCCAGCGCTTTGTTCCCCTCCGAGAGCCCGATTTGGCCAAGGGAGAAAGCCGCCTCATGGCGGACCAAGGGGTCTGGATCATGGAGCAAGACGTCCGCCAGGGCTGGGACAGACCCCTCCCCTCCGACCTCCGCCAAGATGCAGACGGCGTGGACACGGAGGACCAGGCTCGGCTCGTTCCTGAGGACTTCGATGAAATACGACTCGTCCTTGCGCCCCCACGCCTCTTCCATCCCCCTCATGATTGTCATGGCGTGGGCCTCGTCGTCGACCACTGTGCTGGTGTACAACGTGCTGGAGTCGGCCTGGCTCGGCCTATAAATGAAGCGAAATCTTGACTTGGCTCAGGGCGTCAGGAGGATCTTACCCTGCACTTCACGGGACTCGACGATCTCGTGGGCTTCCTTTGCCGCCCTGAGAGGGAGCTCCCTGTAGATGAAGGGCTTGAGCCTGCCTGCGGACGTCAGCTCCATGACGCTCCTGATATCCTCTTTGGACTGACCGTAGACGCCCATCAGCTTCAGCTCTTCCTGGTACACCTTGCGGACGTCGACCTCGGACTTCGCCCCTGAAGTGAGGCCGAGTGTCAGCATCCTCCCTCCTCTGGCAAGGCAATCGAAGCTGGTTGGCCAAGTGTCCCCCCCTACGTGGTCGAATACGACAGAAGCCCCGAACCCGTCGGTTAGCGAGCGGACCCGCTCAACGAAGTCGTGAGACCTCGAGTCCACCACCGCATCTGCGCCCAGAGACTCCACGAACTGCCTCTTCTTCTCATCCCCCACTGCTGCGATGACCCTGGCACCGAGGTGCTTGGCGACCTGGACCGCAGCGTGGCCGAGCCCACCTGCGGCCCCCCAGACCAAGACCGTGTCCCCCTCGCCTACGTTGGCCTTTGTCACGAGGCCGTTCCAGGCGGTCCCGAAGTTGACCGGGAGGGCCGCTGCAGCCTTCGGCTCGAGGTCTCCCAGAGGGAGGAGGTTCGTGGCAGGGACCTTCACCAGCTCTGCGTACCCCCCGTCGGTCGCGATCCCGACGAACCCCCTGGCCAGGCAGAGGTTCGGCTTGCCCAGGCGGCAGTAGACACAGGTGCCGTCTGTAAGGACCGGGTAAACCAAGACCCTTGCCCCTGGCTCGACCTCCTTGGTGCCCAGGCCAATGGAGACGACCTCTCCGGCGATGTCGGCCCCCAGGATGTGTGGAAGGGGCGTCTTGTACCTCCCGCTCCTGGCCCAGACATCGATTCTGTTGACGCCGCAGGCCAATACTCTGATCAGCGCCTCGCCCGGACCAGGCTCAGGGTCCGGGGCTCCCTCGAGCTTGAGCGCCTCAGGCCCCCCTGGGCTGTGGTATCTTGCCGCTTTCAATCCCTGCGAATCAGAGAAGGGTCGTACTTAGGACTATGCTGGAACCGCTGGCGCCGCTGCCGTGCGCTTTGGCGGCAACACGAGGCTCCACGCGAACACGATGGCCAGGTTGATTGCAAGGGCGACCAGGCCGATGTAGAGAACCCCCAGAGGAGAAGGCAGGGCGTAAGTCGAATAGTGCCAGATTGAGAAGTTGTTCTTCAGCTCCATCAGGCACACGCCGACTGCCTCGCCCACGAGGAGGCCGGTGATAAGAGAATGCTTGTTCATCCGTGTGGTGAAGAGACCGATGAAGACAGCCGGAAGCGTTTGGACGATCATGATGCCGCCGAAGAGCTGCAGTTGTGTGGCATAGGTGGTGGCCACTACGAACACGAAGCCGAGGGCGATGAACTTGAAGGCGACTGAGACCCACTTCGAGAGCTGTGTCTCGCCCCGAGAAGTCATGTTCGGCCTGAACTCCCTCACTATGTTCCTGGTCAGCAGATTAGCCTGGGCGATGGCCATGATCGCGGCTGGGACGAGCCCGCCGATGAATATCCCCAGGAGGGCAACCCCGGCAAACCAAGAAGGCAGGGTGCTAAGGATCATGGCCGGGACGACCAGGATTCCTTGGGAGGCTGCCGGATACTGGTGCAGGAACGACAGCGCCCCGCTGTTGCCATATGCTAGGACGCCGAACATCGCTAGCGCCCCGAGCCCGAGGCCATAGAATGGCAGGAGCGAGGTGCTCTTGCGGAGCTTCTCGGAGTCCTGGGCTCTGAGAACGCCGTTTACAGCGTGCGGATAGAGGTACAGCGCTAGGGCGCTCACGAGGAAGGTGCTCCAGTATGTATTAGTGAGCGTTACCGGCAGGGTCGGCAGCACAGCCTTCGAACTTGCTGCTGCGGAGAAGGCGCTACTGAAGCCTCCTGACGAGACTACGACAGCCAGGACCCCGATAATCCCCAAGAAGATGAGGATGTCTTTCATAACTGCTTTCAGTGTCGCGCCGCGGAGGCCGCTGGCATATGTGAAGGCGGCCAGGACGATAAAAGCGACGATCAGGGCGAGCTCGGAGATGGTGGTCACGTCGCCCATGCCGTGAATCATGGCGATGATGACAGCCTGCATCCCCACTATCTGCAGCGCGATGTAAGGAAGCTCTGCGATTATCCCGACGATTGCCACCAACATGGCCAAAGTCCTGCTGTTGAAGGTCCCCTTCACGAAGTCAGCGGCCGTTACGTAGCCCTTCTCGTGTGCGACCTTCCGTAGCTTCGGCATAACCACGATGGCAATGCCGAACGTTAGAGCGACGTAAGGTACAGCGAAGAAGTAGAACGCCCCCGTTCCTGGAACGCCGAATATGCCAGCGTAGGCTCCGGAAGGCACGGAGATGAATGTGTACGCGGTGTACAGGTCTGCACCCACCAGGAATCAGACCAGGACGGTCCCCAGCCGCCTCCCAGCCTAGGCCCACTCTCCCAGGTTGTTCATGTCCCCTCTCCTCCATCTGCCTCCCTAGAGACCAAGGAACACGAAGACCACGAAGAGCGCCAGGAAGGTGACCATTCCGTCGATGGCTAGCATGCCAGGACTTCCTCCCCAGCAGGTTGGCAGCCACGAAGAACAGGACGCCGCATATGACCAGCCAGACCATCTGGTACCACCAGAAGAATGGGACGCCTCCCCACTCGGGATTCACGACGTTGTAGAACGGGACACCGAAGAGGAAGATGAACGGGATAAGAATCAAGACGGCGGCAGCGACGTCTCTTGACTTCACGCGCGACACCTATTCACCCATAGTTCCAATATAGGCCTGAGGACAATATGTTTAGTTTGGGCCATAGTTGAGCGATTGCCGAATTTTGCACGCGGCATCCTGAGGCCGGGGGAAGGGGCTGCCGGGGGAGGACCCGGATCAGTCAGGGAGAGGGGCCTCGTCCTTGCCATCCATCATCTTGCGATAGTACCACCCGGCGGTCCGCCTTGTGAAGTAGTAATCGTAGAGAGAGACGTGCCTGGCCTCGAGCCCGAGCAGGTACTCGTGAATCCTCTGGCCTGCGTCCCTCCCCTTGGCCATAGCTGCCACGACCAGGCTCTCTCCCGTCACCACGTCCCCCGCCGCGAACACGCCCGGGAGCGAGGTCATGGAACGGTCATCGACTGCGATCCCGTTCCTGCGGCCAGACTTGAGGCCGGCCAGCTTTCCGATGAACGAGTTCGGGCCGCGGCCTAGGGCGACGATGACCGAGTCGCACTCGAGGTCTACTGTCTCGCCGGTGGGTACAGGGCTCCTCCTCCCGGAGGCGTCGACCTCACCCAGCTTCATCTTCGACATGGCCGCCTTGGTCACCCTACCTCCCTCCCCTGAGTACTCTTTCGGGGAGAGCAGGAGCCTAAGCCGGAGCCCCTCCTCCTTCCCCTCTTCGACCAGTATCTTGTCGACCGGCATCTCCGCCTCTGTCCTCCGGTAGACAATCGTGACCTCGCCCCCCGTCAGCCTCTGGGCGACCCGGGCGCAGTCCAGGGCGCTGTTCCCTCCGCCTATGACCAGGACGCGCTTTCCGAGGTCGTAGCTCGGGTGCTCGAGGTAGCTGTCGACCCCTTCGGCAAAGACGTCTTCGAGGAACTGGTACCCGTCGTAGACCCCCTTCAGGTCTGACCCAGGTGTGTCGGGCTTCGGCACGTCCTTGGCCCCCGTGGCGATGAGCACGGCGTCGTAGTCCGCCCGGAGGTCGTCGAACCTGACATCCCTCCCGACCTTCGTACCTGTCTTAGCATTCACGCCCATCCCCACTATCCTGGCAGCTTCGTAGCGGAGGACGTCCTTGGGGAGGTGGTAGTCCGGGATCCCATACCAAGCGGTCCCTCCCAGGCGGGGGAGCTCGTCGTAGATGGTCGCCGAATGGCCGAACCTCGTGAGCAGCTCCGCTGCGGCCAGCCCCGCGGGTCCCCCTCCGACCACCGCAACTTTCTTGCCGGAAGGAGGCCTCGAGACAGGGTCGGGCTGCCTGGACACGGCCCTCTCCCAGTCGGCAACGAAGCGCTGTATCATCCCCGAAGCCACAGGTTCTCCTCTGGTCCCAATGACGCAGGCTGTCTCACAGAGGCTGTCCAGTTGAGGACAGCAACGGGCCGTGGTACCCAGGAGAGGATTGGTCTCCCGTATCCTGCGGTAGGCGGTCGCCAAGTCCCCCCTAGACACGGCTTCGCACATGCCCCTGATGTCCGTCTGGAGCGGGCACACGTCCATGCATACCGGATTCCCGCAGGTGACGCACCGGCTGGCTTCCTCCATGGCCTGCTCCATGGTGTAGGGGAGCTGGACTTCCTCGAAATTCCCAGTCCTAGCCTCGGCGTCCAGTTTTGGGAACGGGAACTTGGCCGTCCTCTCTGTCTTGAGCGACAATTCTCTGAAAGTTTGCGCCCCGAAGTTGGGCTAATAAGGAAACGTGACGATTCTCAGGTTTGGAACGTGCGAAACCACCGGGCAGAATCATGGACTGACGTAAGGGGTGGCGGGCCCTGTGGGATTCGAACTCGCGGGCGACTTTAGCGCCTCCCACGGCATGCTGGTGACTCCCACAGCTAGCTAAGAGCCAGCCGCTCTAACCTGGCTGAGCCAAGGGCCCACCGAAGATGCGGCCGATTGGCCGGAATTAAAAGGGTTCTCAATACCATTTACCAGCCAGGTGACGCCTGATAGGCGGTCGACGTATCGTAGCGAGAGATGGACGTCATACGAAGCCAACCTGGATTGATATAATGGGCCGCATCAGGCAGACCCATGGGCCGTCTCGCGTTCGTCGGACTGGGCCTCGGGCCCAGGGGAGCATCACTAGAAGCGCTTGACGAGTTGAAGGCGGCCGATATCGTATACCTCGAATACTACACCACGCCTCATGAGCCCGCCCTTCTAAGGGAGATTACGAGGGCCACAGGGAAGGAACTGACAGTTGTGGACAGGGAATTCGTTGAGAGCGGGAGCAGGATATTGGACGAGGCGGCGACCAAGAGAGTTGCGCTAGCGACGCTGGGAGATCCGATGATAGCAACCACCCACGACGAGCTCAGGGCGAGGGCCATCAAGAAGGGAATCGAAAGCCGCGTCGTGCACTCGGCGAGCATCGCCTCCGCCGCCGCCAGCGAAAGCGGATTGCATTCGTACAAGTTCGCCAGAACTGTCACTGTGACAAGGGAGTCAGTGAGCAAGCTGACCCAAGCCTACCACATCATCCACTCAAACCTCCTGGAGGGCGCACATACCCTTCTCCTGCTCGAGTACGACGCCCAGAGCGGAGACGGAGTGACTCCAGGGGGCGCCATGGCAGGGCTGCTACTGGCCGAGGCGAACTTCAAGCGCGGGGTGGTGTCTGAGGAGACGTTCGCCATCGTTCTCTCGAGGCTCGGCCGCGAAGGATACAAGTCAGCCGCCGGGAGCATCGGTGAACTTTCCAAGGGAGAGTACGGAGAGCCTCCCCACAGCGTCATAATCCCGGGAAGGCTGCACTTCTCCGAGGTCGAAGCTGTCGCAGCCATATTCGCCCTCTCGGCTAACGATGTCAGGAGCAACTCGGAGGGTATGCTCAGAACCGCCCAGGTGCTCGTCCCGAAGTACGTGGCCAAGACGAAGAAGGCGTTAGGGTCGTTGAAACCGAAGCTGGGCGGGCAGTACGAGCACGTTGTGGAGAACGCGGAGCTCTACATGAAAGACGCCGAGAGCTTCTTGGCCAATGGAGAAGACGAGATGGCTATGCTGAGCGTCGGATACGCCGAAGGGCTTTTGGACTCCCTGGCGTTCGCGGGTGTGGCAAAGATAGACTGGTGACAGATGAAAAGCAAGAGGGTCCTCGCTGCCGTCTATTCGTTGGGGGTCACCGGGAGGAAGGCAGGAGCAAAGGAGCTCGCTTTGAGGCTCGACCTTAGCCCGAAGGAAGCGAGGGACGAACTCGGGAAGCTGTCGAGGCTCGGGCTGGTGAGACTCGGGAGCAAGGGAGCCGAGCTGACTCCGCGCGGAAGGAGGGCGATCAGGGTCGTTTTCATAGGAGGTGGGTTCGAGGTGATACACTACGGGCATCTGTACACCATAGAGAAGGCTCGGGCTCTGGGAGACGCGCTTGTGGTCTCCGTCGCCCGGGACAGTACGATCAGGAAGAGGAAGAATCGGGAACCCCTCGTTGGTGAGGGCGATAGGGCGAAACTGCTCTCGGCCCTCAGGTACATCGACGCCGCCGTACTGGGGGTCGAGGGGGACATATACCTCACACTCGAGAAGGTGAGTCCCGACGTGGTCGCCCTAGGTTACGACCAGCATCACGTGGAGGGGGAAATCGCGAGAGAGGCGGCCCAGAGGGGAATGAAGCTCAAGGTGGTGCGCCTCGACTCCCCCTACCCAGGCATCAAGACGAGCAGGCTGCTGAATGACTTCTAGGTAGGACGGCCGAGTTTCTTCTCCAGCCGCGCCATGGAGCTGCTGACAGAGTTCCGCCCAATCTCTTCGGCGAGCAGCCCCCTGGTGTCCTCGACGAGCATCCGCGCCACGTCAATCTTCCTCCGGACCCCGTTCACGACGTGGTCATAGACTGCGAGGGGGGAGCATGCGGCGTAGAGGTCCTCCATGACCTGGAAGTACTTCTTGGCGCCTTTGAGGTCTCTCCCTAGGATCGAGTCTAACACCAGCCTCTTCAGCTCCCCCACTGCATCCAGAAGCCCGAGCAGGTACGCCTCGGGGGATGAGTCGATGCTCTCCATGGAAGGGATGGGTTTCCCCTTCGCGAGTGAGACCACTACGGAGGCCTCCACCACCTCGGTTTCAGGGGAGATGATGTACCTCGACAAGGAGCCGTCTGTCCCCTTTTTGAGCTCTGTCAGCAGCGACTTCGCCTTCGAAAGCTCTCTTTCGCCGTCCTTGATCTTTCCTAGATGGACAGATATGATCGCCCGCGATGACGCCGAGATGACATCCCTGCTCCCCTTGATTACCCGGTCACGACGCTCGAGCTGTCCAGAGAACCTTAGCTCCGTCGCCTTCAGGGAACGTCTGACCGCGTCCAAACTCAACTAGGGTGGAAACCGTCGCGTCTTAAGTCTGCCAGGTCGCCGGCCTCTGGTGCGTGCAGTTTTAGCGTCCTCCGGCCAGCTCGCGGGCGGCCGTCAGGGTTGGCTTTTATCTGCCTCTCTACCTGTGCTTCGCCTGCGACAGCCAGCGAGTTCAATCAGCGTGAATCGAGAGTGTGCACATTGACGGCCAGGGAGCACAGATGTGGCATCCATGGCCCAGACAACCCGCAACGTCCACACGCTCAGCCCGATTTCTCCAAATACCAGTTAACTCCAGCCGGTGGTTCGAAAGCAGAACACATGCACCTCTCGGAGCTGGTTTCAGCTGAATAGCAACTATGTGAAGGGCAGATCACGCGAGTACCAAGCGATGTCGAAATTGAAGAAAGAGGGATGGATGGTGTCCAGGAGCGCCGCCTCCCATGGCGCCGTAGACGTCTTCGCAGCCAAGGGCGGCAAGGTCCTGTTGGTGCAGGTCAAGAGCGGGAGGGCAAGGGCCACCAAGGAGGAGCTCGCGGAGCTGGCGGAGTGGGGGAAAAGCGCGAATGGTGACGCCGAGGTGTGGCACTACAAGGGGAAAGGAGAGATAGTCAGGAGGAGGGTGTATGCGGCCAGGGGAGGGATTTCCTGAGGCCGAAGTGCTACTTCTGTGACACCGAGCTCGAAGTTGCCCTGCACACGTTCAAGGTGGGACCGAAAGACGAGCCTGTATGTGAAGAGTGTCATGTGAAGACGGCTAATAGGGTAAAGGCCAAGGCGGAGGAAGACGGGCGGAAGGACTCAGGCTGAAGCGCATGTGCGCCTGAGTTCCAGGATGAGAGCAGAGCACTCCGTGAGGCGCTCCTCATCGTCGCTCTTCCGGTAGCAGTCCAGGGCCCTCTCGTACTCGCACAGCGCGCTGATGGCCCTGACCGCAGGGGAAGCGCTGGGCTCAGAGAGTATGAGCCGCCCCGCCGTCTCGTACCAGCCGGCAGCGTCACCGTACTGTTCGAGCTGGAAGAAGCAGGACGCGATGGACTCGCAAGCCTCGACCTTGTGTGTGGAGGTGGGGAACTTCTCGAACTGTTCCCTCAGCTGATAGACCGCCGCGTTTCCGCTTCTCATCTTGCCTACGCTGAACCCCTCAGAGAAGTCGTGCAAGGGGTGGACGTGGGCAGAGCGCCCCTATGTGCAGGATGCTCTAGTTTTGTTGAGCCTGGAATCAAAAGAGAGAGGTTGCATCTCAGGAGCCGTTCATGACAGCCTGGGTAGCTTCTCGGAGCCTCCGCCTTGCGAGACCCTCGTTGAACCGCTTCTTCTCCACGCTGGTGCGTGGGCTGAGTCGAGGTATTTGGGTGGGCTTGCCTTTCTCGTCCAGCGCCACATAGGTGAGGTAGCAGGAGCCGGTGTGCGTCCCCTTGCGCGTGGAAGGGTCTACGGCCTCCAGCCTCACGCCAATCTCCATCGAAGTGGTACCGACGTAGTTCACAGCGGCCTTGAGTATCAGCAGGTCGCCGACATAGACAGGGGCATAGAAGTTCATGCGGTCTATGGACGCCGTGACCACGTTCTTGCCGGCATGCCTCCAGGCGACGATTGCGGCTATCTCATCCATGTATCTCATGATGGCCCCGCCGAAAACGTTTCCCAACACGTTGGCGTCGGTGGGCATCATGAGCCGTGCGGTGGTCATCTCAGACTCTGCCGGCTCCTTGGCCTTCAACTTCGCCAACTAGGTAAGACGAGCCCCGCCCGGAGTTGATAAATGTAGAGGGCGGATGGTCAGCCCTCGGAGCTCATCCGAACCACTTCTCCAGGGTCTCCGTCTGGTGAGAGTCGGCCTTCGAGGATTGGACCCTGGCTATGGCAGCGTCGACCCTGTCCCGGGAGAACGAGTGCTCCCCGACCAGAAAGGACACGACCCTCTCCTTGTCCAGAGGTTTCCACTCAGGGCGCACCCCCTTGACTGAGGGGGCGTCGAGGTATAGCTTCCTTATCTCCGGGTAGTTGATCCCCTGCAAGGGACCTGCGAGCTCCTTGATTTCCTCAAGCCTGCCGTACTTCTTCAGGTATTTGAGGGCCGTGGCCGGTCCTACCCCCGCGAACCCGTCTGGATTGAAGTCCGTCCCGAGCAGGATGGCGAAGTCGACCAGCTGCTCTCTGGACAGTCCTGTGGCTGTCAGCGCGGACTCGAGGGTTATCCTTTCTGGCACCACGTTGATCACAATACCCTTGCTTGGGAGCCTCCTCTTGCCAGACACTGTGACGTTGCGCACAAGGACCGGCGCCCCGAAGACGATAGAGTCGTGGTCCTGGGATGCCACGGCGTTCACTGTCCCCTCAATCGCCATGACCGACGCCTGGGCCTCGCCCTCGGATGGCGCGTCCACCCATGGTATCCCCATGGCGTCCAGGAGCGCCTTAGCGTCTGAGACCATGTCCCTCCTAAGAACCGTGGAGGCCTCCGCGTACTTCCTCGCCTGAGTCATCTCGCCCGCCTGGAGGGCGCGGAGGTACTGGTCCTTGGCTTCCCTCCGCTGCTCGGAGCGCCTCCTAATCTCCTCCATCTTGAGTTCAGGGGGCCGGCCGTCGAATACGTAGACCAGCTTCATGCCGAGCTCCAGCAGATTGACGTTCCTGTAGAAGAGCCCAGAGATGTGCGATGTGACCCGTCCCTGTGCATCCTTGAGATGGCCGCCGTCCATCCCACGGATGATGGCGAGGAACTGGTAGAGCGTGTTGTATCCGTCGACGGCGAGCGTCCACCCGGCGATGTCCTCGAGTTGAATCTTCTCCCTCGGTATGGAGTCGCCGAAGTCTACACCCATGAGCGGAGAACCCCGACCCGCCCGATTTATCGGTTCGGTTACTCTCTTATGCGGGGCATGCGTAGGTCTTCGGCAGGTTTGTCCTGGAACTCTAGCCTGCGCTTGTCCTTGGAGACCCACCTGATGCTGATTAGGCCCAGGATTTCGAGTTGCATGAGCGCCTTGTCAAGCTCGTCCGGGGAGCACCTGCTGCCGTTCTTGTTCAGGGCTTCTAGAAGATCGTCATCCGTCGTGCTCTTCTTCTCCTTGATCCATTCGTATATCGTATATCTGAGAGGGAATTTCATCGGGTCAACACCGTGCGAGAAAACGGCTCGTTTAGGGGCCACCTCGAGGTATAAAAGGTATCAGCCGACGCGTCACGGCGGCCCTACTGCGGCGGAAGCTTGCTTGACATCCGGCTCACGCCGGTGACTTCGCACTGGCTGACAAGGGGAGATTTTGACACCGCCTCCTCAATCCTATCGACCGCGCCCTCTTCTTCAGGGACGACCAGATCGAGAACCACTGCGGAGAGTCCGAATGCGATCGGTTCGATTTTGTGTGCTCTGATCTGGGCCGCCGCGGGTAGTAACCCAGCCACGGAGTCCACCAGCTTCTGATGGTCCGTCGTGGTATCAGGAGGCAGGAGCTTGAGCCTGATGACGTAGGAACCCAAAACGTTTCCCTATGGCCCTTCAAAGCCGCAGTTGAGGCACTTGTACCGCCTTGAAAACTTCCTGCACTTCTCAGACCTCCATATCACCGTCTCATGGCAGTTTGGGCAGTTGAAGTGGACCGCCCTCTCGGCAGGCTTTACGGGTCGGTTACACGAGTTGCACAGAGGGAGCGTCACTACGCCCTGCGACATTTCTCAGGAACCCCTTCTGGCCCGACAAATATAGGTTGCTGCGCAGGAGGGCGCCTTCACCGTTCTGGCAGAAGGGAGCGCACCTCTGCTGAAGCCACCACTCCTGCAATCTTCAGCAGTCCAGGCATCCCCAGAGCGCCCAGGAGGGCGGTGGCGTGGAAGTCGAAGTCTGTCTGGGACAGCTTCTGGGCCAGCTTCGAGGCGGCGAGCACCGAGAAGACGCCCTCCAGGTCCTGGTTTGATAGCTTCTCGAAGACCCCCCTTAGCCTCATCATGGTCTTCATCTCCTTCATGAATTCCCCCTCCCATTCTTTCTGGTAGCCGTCCAGCAGCGACGGCCGACTCTTGTGTATGCTGGAGGAGACCCACCTGGCCGCAGTCGCAGCCCCGGCGATCGATGTCATTATCCCGCCCGCGGTAGTGGGTTTGACCTGTCCCGCGGACTCGCCGACGAAGATCCTCCTCCCCCTGACGAAGCTCTGCGCCGGGCCACCGATGTAAATCGGCGCAGCCACCTTCCTGAGCACCGTCGTGCTGCGTCCTTCGAGGAACTCGTCCAGGGCCTTGAATGGGTTGACACCGCGCCCAGCGGCACCGACCTTGGCCCTATGCTTCCCGAAGGGGATGACCCAGGCGAAGAACCCGGGATACTTCCCGGCGTCGAGGAAGACTTCGACGACGTGTTGCCTTATCCACTCGCCCTCGACCTCGTACTTCGCAGCGGGCAGAATCCCATGCTTGGGGCTCGAGGCGGGCCCGGTGGCATCCACGAGGAACTTCGCCTGGACTTCCTCCTCCCCCACCTTCACCCTGACGGAGTCGTCCATCTCCAGCGCCTCCCCTACCCTGCACCCGGTCATGACGGCTGCCCCCGCTGCCTCGGCGGCTGCTGCGACCTGCTTGTCGTAGGCGCTCCTGTCTAGCACGACCACCTCCAGCGCCGCGGCGTCGGCGGTGAATCGCTTCCCCGACGGAGAGTGCAAGACAGCTGAGTCAATCTGATCCTGGATCGTGCCCCCCTCTGGGGGATAGCCGTGCTTCCTGAGGCCCTTCAGGCTCACGAGGCCGTCGCACTTCTCGGGCTCGCCCACTTCGGGGTGCTCCTCGGCCACCAGGACGCTGAGCCCCAGCTTCGCGGCCTCCGACGCGAAGACCAGGCCTGCGATGCTCCCGCCGGCCACAACAACGTCGCAGGTTCGGGACAAGGGCCAGGACTTTGCAAAGGCTTAATCGGACTTGTAATAACCGTTGGCAAACCACCAGGCATGAAACAAGCCATCGTCGTCCGAACTGATCTCGGGATGGGCAAAGGGAAGGTCGCCGCCCAGGCCGCACACGCGTCGCTCTCCGCCGCCGAAGCGGCGCAACAGAAGAGGCCCGGATGGTACGGAGGGTGGAAGGACGGGGGTCAGGCCAAGATCGTCTTGAAGGTAGACTCTGAAGAGGCCCTGCGAGAACTCTTCCGCAAGGCGAAGAGCGCGGGACTCCCCGCCGCACTGGTGGAAGACAGGGGGCTCACCCAGGTGGAGCCTGGGACGACCACCTGCCTGGCGGTAGGCCCCGCCCCCGAGGCAGAGGTCGACGCGATCACCGGGAAGCTCAAGCTCCTTTGACACAGCCTGCGGCTGCGGAGAAGGAGGTGGGGATTCTGTGCTATGCGACCGCCGGTCCGAGATGTGCAGGGAGGGCAAAGAGCAGCCCAGAGGACTTCCGCGTCGAAGAGGTGATCGACATGTCGGAGATGACGGCCGAGCAGGCGGACGGGAGGTACCCCCTCTACAGGGTTCAGAAGGAGTCCGTCGACACCATGCACATGGCAGCAGAGCTATCCACCGCCCTGAAGAGCAGGGTGAGCTACGCAGGCATGAAGGACAGCAGAGCTGTCGCGGTCCAGTATGCCACACCGACGAGCTTGAGGTCGGAGCGTCCGGCGCTGGTGAGTCGAAACAGGTTCACCGCGACCCTCGTCGGGTTCCTCGCCCGGCCCCTTTCGCGCTCTTCGGTGCTGGCGAACAGGTTCGAAGTCGTTCTCAGGGGGTGCTGCCCCGAGGTCGGGAGCAGGATGTCTGAAGCCTTCGGGCTCGCTGCGGCGGGGAAGGTCCCCAACTACTTTGGGCTCCAGAGGTTCGGGGCGTCTGGTCGGGGGACCCATGAGGTGGGGAAAGCCCTGGTCAAGGGCCGGTTCGAGCAGGCGGTGGGGCTGCTGCTGGCTGGGAGCCCCGAGACCAGGGAAGCGGCCACGGCGGGGAGGTACAGGGAACTGTTGGATATTCTCCCCCCTGGGAAGGACGTGGAGAGGAGGGTCGCCAAGGCGCTCGTGGCGAGGCCGGGAGAATGGGTCAGGGCGATGAGGGCGATACCAGTCAGGCTCAGGCGACTCTATGTCCAGGCGTATCAGTCGTTCATTTTCAACAGGACACTCAGCGCGGCGCTGGAGAGGGGAGAGGACATCTCGAAGTACGCCGCGGGGGACAACTGGGGGGAAAGCGGCCCCGGGGGGTTGGTCGTCTACGGCGTAAGGGGGGTGAAGGAGCCGCCTACCCGGGGGGCGGTCCCCCTGGTCCAGCTGGCGGGCTACGCCTACAGAGACTACGGCTCCAGGTTCGACGCCTGTATCAATGAGACACTCGCGTCGGAGGAGGTAGAACCGCGTTCGTTCTATGTCAAAGAGATGCAGGAGGTGTCATCGGAAGGCGGATTCAGGCGGCCTCACCTGGCGATGAAGGACGGCGCCTTCGAAGTCAGGGAGGACACCGCACTTCTCCGTTTCACCCTGGCCAGAGGGCAGTACGCCACCATCCTGCTCCGCGAAGTCCTGAAGCCAGACGACCCCACGGCCTCGGGGTTGGCTTGACCCATGAACGCTTATACGTGGAGTCCAGAGGCCAAGGCTGAGTTCCATGGCCGGCGACGTCTATGACATCACGATTGTAGGCGCCGGGCCGAGCGGCCTGTTCGCGACGTTCTACGCTGGGCTCAGACAGATGAAGACGAAGGTAATCGACGCCTTGGAAGAGCCCGGAGGGCAGGTCGCGGTGCTCTATCCTGAGAAGTACATCTTCGACGTCCCCGGATACTCCAAGATACTGGCCAAGGACTTGGTCAAGTGCCTGGTCGAACAGGCGTTCCAATACGGCGCTACTGTGGTCCTCGGTGAGAGGGTGACGTCACTCCGCAGGAACGACGGCACCTTCGAGCTCGAGACTAGCAAGGGGACCAAACACTACTCGAAGGCGGTCCTCATAGCGGCAGGCGTAGGGGCTTTCTCGCCCAACAGGCTGGAAGCGCGGGGGGCAGAGGACTACGAGGGGAAGGGGGTGTACTACTTCGTCAAAGACAAGAGCGCCTTCAGAGACAAGAACCTGCTCATAGTCGGAGGCGGGGACTCGGCCGTAGACTGGGCGCTGAACATGAAGGACACGGCCAAGAAGATCACCCTGGTGCACAGGAGGGACGTCTTCAGGGCGCACGAGGGAAACGTCGCCGAACTGATGAAGTCGGGCATAGACCTCAAACTGTTCTATGAAGTCAGTCAGGTGAAGGGAGACGGCTCCACGGTGACCCAGGCGGTCGTCTTCGACAACAGGTCGAAGGCCGAGACGGTGCTGGACGTCGACGCCATACTCGTCAACATAGGGTTCAGGGCAGACCTCGGCCCGATAAAGGACTGGGGGCTACAAATCGACGGCAGGGAGATCAGGGCCAACGGAAAGATGGAGACCAATATCCCAGGAGTCTATGTCGCCGGAGATGTAGCCGGCCCCCTGGACGGGATAAAGCTGAACCTGATCGCGACGGGATACGCCCAGGCGGCCCTGGCAGTCAACGTCGCCAAAGCCTATGTCGATCCAGGGTCGAAGGTGTTCCCAGGTCACAGCAGCGAGATGAAAAAGTAAGCTTAGCTTACTATCCCGAGCGCTCGCCTGTAGTCGTAGTCCTTTCTGATTGCAGGATTCAGCGGGTCGACCAGGATACACTCATACCACGCGTGCATCCCGTCCTCCCAAACAGGGTAGGACCCAAGGACCTTCATGTTAGGATGCCTCTCCTGGATCCTCCTCTCTGCGACCTGCTTCGAAGACACCGCAGATTTTATCTTGAGCACCCCCATGTGCTTCGGCCTCCTCCCCGAGGTAGGCCTCTGCTTTCGCATCCCGCCTCGCGAGACACGCATCCTGACCACTATGACCCCCTCCTTCGCCTTGTACCCGAGGGCCCTGGCCCTGTCCAGCCTCCAGGGGCGATCTACCCTGACCGCAGCGGGCTGCCTTCTGAGTTCGACGGCCCTGGTCTTCATATCCCCTCCCTTTTCGTGGAAGATTTGCTGCCAGGTCTTGGAAATCTGGCTGTACATGGGCATTTGGGCGCCTCGTTCCCGGTCGGCAAATAAACGTTCCCGGGGCGTCTCAGGGGGCTTTGAAGAAAGCCCTGACCTTCTCCCCGACGACCTCGATGGCGTTCTCCTGTGCCTCCTCGGTCTGGCCGCCTATGTGAGGGGTGAGGATTGCGTTGGGGGCCGAGAGGATGGCCCCCGAGGGAGGCTCCTTCTCGAAGACGTCCAACGCTGCCCCGCCGAGCCTCCCCTCCCTAAGAGCCGAAGCGAGTGCGTCTTCGTCCACCACCCCGCCCCTTGACATGTTGACCAGCACAGACCTGTCCTTCATCCTGGCAATGCGTGAGGCGTCGACCATGTGCGCAGTTTCAGGGGTCAGGGGGACGTGGAGTGTTATGTAGTCAGAGGACGAAAAGAGCTCGTCTAGGGACACCATCCTGGCGCTCAGAGGCCCCAGGACATCCGGAGGGACGGAGATGACATCGTAGGCAAGTGTTGACATACCCAAGGCCTTGCCTACCTCGGCTATTCGCCTGCCGATCCTGCCGAACCCTACCACCCCGAGGACCTTCCCTTTCATTTCCCTGCCGACCAGGCCGTTCTTCTCCCACTTACCTGACCTGGTGCCTGTGTCCGCTCGTATCAGCTTCCTGCTAAGGGCAAGCATGACCATGACCACCTGCTCCGCAACTGCCTCCACCAAGGATTCGGGGCTGTTCACGACAGCTACGCCTCTCTCCTTGGCGAAACCCACGTCCACGTTGTCCAGGCCAGTCCCAGGGCGGGCGACGAGCTTGAGCCGGTTCGCCCTCTCCAGGACCTCACGGTCAACCTTGGTCCTGCTCCTCACGACAAGCACCTCGTAGTTGCCAGCGACCGAGAGCAGCTCCTCTCTGCTCAGAGCTGGCCTGTAGTCCACTTCGAAGGACGGCCCCAGCGAGAGCCGCTCAATCTCGACGTGGTCGCAAACTAGCACCCTGACCATGACGTAAGCCCCAGCCTGGCGGTGTCAGATATCGCAGATATATCGCTTGAACCCGTGCACCCGTAAGCCAAAGACTTCAGCGTAGCAGAGCCTGAGGCGGAGCAGCCAAGGCCTGCAGAGGGGGAGCCGGCAGGCTCGACAACCTCTGCACCAATCACCCTTCCAGTGTTCCTCTCATAGACTAGGCCGCACGCTGAGTCTTCGTGCCACCGCCGCCCTATCGCCCTTAGGTCCATACCCAATGACCCGCAGGTCGTCGCGTCCGGGCCCGCCCTGGACCACCTAAGCCCAAAGACCGTCAGGCACCAAGAGCGGACCGCGCTGATGCGGACGTTCGCCCCGGCGGAGTTTGCGCCCGCGGCCCTCCCGGTCAGCCTTGCCTCACCGTCCAGCGCGACTCCAGGCGGGAGGGACCCGTCTAGTTCGGCACATCCACCAGCCGCGAAGACCCCCGGTACGCTTGCCCTGAGGCACCTGTCGACCATGACCCCGCCGCTGCGACCAAGAAGCCCGGCGAGCGGGACCGTCACTGGAATCCGCCGGGGGACGAAGGCGAGGGCCCCGCATGGGACCACCTCTCCACCCGCGATCACCGCCTCCGCGCGCGCGAGGCCAACTACCCTGTGGACTCTCCCGGTAACGAGGCTGATCCCCCTCGCACGGGCCGCGTCCGAGATGACCTCCAACACCGGCGGGCTTGGCTTCGCCGGCTGCCAACACGAGACCATCAGGGAAACCTTCGTGCCTCGAACGGAGAGCCGCTCGGCGACTTGGAGCCCTCTGGCGCCCTCGCCACAGATGAGTATCCGGTCGGCCGAGGCGCTGGCGGAGCCAAGTTCTTTGTACCGCGCGGCGGAGTCCAGAACGAAGGAGCCTGGCTTGCGGAGTCCTTGGGCCACGGGCGGCTCAAAGCGGGAGCCAGCAGCCAAGACCAGAGAGTCGGCGCGGAAGAGCGACCCGTTGGAGGCGACCGCCTCTCCTTTGCGGACTGCGATTATCTCGGTCCCGCGGACAGAGGCGCAAGCATCAACCCTGGTGACCGGGCCGGAAACAGCGCGGCCCTGGCCTTCGGGACTCGACAGGAAGTCAGGCCACGATGCCCAAGGTGGCTCTGGTTCTTCCAGCCGGTCGATGATCATGGCGTCGGCCCCTTGCATGGCGCATTCCTCGGCCGCTGCAGTGCCCGCGGTGCCGCCTCCCACTATCAGGACCCTGGACATGGAGACGGACCGCTCACTGAGACGTTATAACAGGCGGACCGGGCGGATGGAACGTGCTAGTGGGAGTCGTCGGCAAACCTAATGTCGGCAAGTCGACCTTCTTCGCGGCCGCCACCCTGAAGGATGTGCAGATAGCGGACTATCCATTCACCACGGTCAAGCCCAACATGGGCGTAGCGCACATCGTCACTCAGTGCGTCTGCAAAGAGCTTGGCGTGGTAGACACCCCCAGGAGCTCGATCTGCGTAGACGGGAAGAGGCTGGTCCCGGTGAAGGTGGTCGACGTCGCCGGGCTGGTGGAAGGGGCTTCCAAGGGGAAGGGGTTAGGAAACCAGTTCCTGGATGACCTGAGGCAGGCAGACGCGCTGGTCCAGGTAATCGACGCCTCAGGTTCTACCGACCTCGAAGGCAGGAAGGTCCCCCCTGGGAGCCATGATCCCGCAGAAGACATCGAAATGGTCGAACGTGAGTTCGATCTGTGGATGTACGGCATCCTGAAGCGGGACTGGGAGAAGGCTACCCGGTCCCTGGAACAGACAGGGGGGAAGGTGACAGACCACCTGGCTGAGCGGCTTTCCGGCCTGTCGGTGACGCTTGCGGACGTCGAGGACGTCGTCCTCCGCTTACGCCTCCGCACAGAAAAACCGAGCAGCTGGACGGACGACCAGATCATGCAGTTCGTCATAGAGACGAGGAAGCTGACGAAGCCTTCTCTAATCGCAGCCAACAAGGCTGACCTTCCGACTTCATCCCAGAACATCGAGAGTCTCAGACGGACTGGGAGGCAGGTCATCCCCTGCGCTTCGGAGGCGGAGCTCCTGCTCCGCCGGGCAGCCGAGCGTGGCCTTGTCACCTACTCCCCTGGAGACAAGGGGTTCACCGTCCCAGACCAAGGGAAGCTGTCTGGGGCGCAGGCTGCAGCCCTGAGGATGGTGGAAGACAAAGTGATGAGGGTCTATGGCGGGACGGGCGTCCAAGAGGCGGTCAACGGGGCATTCTTCGGGCTCCTGAAGGCCATAGTGGTGTTCCCTGTGGAAGACGAGACGAAGCTCACCGACAAAGATGGAAGGGTGCTCCCTGACGCGTTCGTGATGAAGGGCGGGTCCACAGCCCTCGACCTTGCCCGGACAGTGCACAGCGACCTGGCCGAGGGCTTCCTCTACGCGGTCGACGCTAGGACCGGGAAGAGGCTGGCAGGAGACTACAGGCTGCAGAACAGAGATATCCTGAAGATCGTGTCAAGCGGCAAGAGGGGCTAGCTGCTCGACCTTCCGCGGCTCCGGCCTCGCGATCAGTTTGCTCTTCCTCACCCCGACGTGTCTCAGGTGGGTGATCTTCTTGGCCTCGTTGTAGACGTCCGAGGCTACCTTCTGGAGCACCAGCTCCTGGGCGAACCCTTCGTAGTTCATGCCTGCGGCCTTCTCACCTATCACTTTGTCCATGATGAGCCTGAGGTCGCGCTTCTTCGAGGTGTTCATCTTGCCCTGAGAGAGCGCAGTGCAGTAGACCCTGACAACGTATCCGTCTTTGGTGGTATAGTCCTTGATGAAATCCGACATGGATGAGCCTCTTCGGATCAGGCTCCTGAGGAACTCCCTCGAATATTCGTGGCCCTTGAACACCGTGTAGGCGGTCTCACCCTCCACCCTATCGATCTGGAAGAAGAGTTTGAAGGCGTAGTGCTGCGGATCCTGCTTCAGTATGTCGTAGAGTGTCGTTTCTATGACTCTCCCGGCGGGCCTCTCGACGTCCGTGAGTGGGACGCGCGCTATCGGGGCGTTCCCGAAGGAGGGGGAGGCGGTCACGGTGACCCAGGACTTGAGCTTCCATTTGTCCCTGATCTTCGCCACTTTCTTTGGCAAACCAAGGCGCCCCTTTCGAATCTCGCTTATAATCTCAGCGTCTGCGGAGGCGGTCAATCCCCCCCATGTATGGGACGAGGGGCGCGGGTATTG
The DNA here is from genome assembly GCA_029785685.1 of Nitrososphaerota archaeon. The sequence goes on from JAFLZE010000001.1 coordinate 101,463, forward strand.
TCACTGTGCCGTCCTCCTGCTGGAAATTCTCTACAATGGCAACCAGGGCCCTGGTAGTGACGGCCGTGGAGTTCAGGGTGTGGACCAGCCTGGTCGCCTCGCTCTGCTTGTCTCGGAACCGGATTTTCAGCCGCCTGGACTGGTAGTCAGTGCAGTTGCTGCATGACACCATCTCCCTGAACTTGCCCTGGACGGGCATCCAAGCTTCGAGGTCGTACTTCTTCGCAGCGACGGTCCCCATGTCCCCGGTACAGACGTTGACCACCCGGTAGCGGAGCCCCAGGCTCTTGAAGACACCCTCGGCGTTCGCTATCAGCTGCTCGTGGAGGGCCCAACTTTCCTCCGGTCGGGCAAAGGCGACCTGCTCGACCTTGTAGAACTGGTGAGTCCTGAAGATCCCCTTGGTGTCCTTTCCGTGGGCGCCGGCCTCGACCCTGAAACAGGGCGAGAAGCCGCAGTACTTCAGTGGGAGCTCACTTCCTGATAGTATCTCGTCGGAGTGCATGGCTACCAGGGGGTGCTCAGATGTCGCGATCATGTACAGGTCCTCCCCCTCCACTTTGTAGATTACCGGTCCGAAGTCGCTCAGGTCTGTCACCCCACCGTAGGGCTGGCGCCTCATCATGAATGGAGGCTCCACTGGGACGAACCCCTTGGCAGAGACGGCGTCAATGGCATATCTCATGATGGCGTGTTCGAGCTTCACCGCATCCCCCTTGAGGATGAAGAAGCGGGCGCCAGAGATCTTCGCCGCCCGCTCCATGTCGACCATACCCAGGCCAGCGAGCACTTCGACGTGGTCCTTGGGTTCGAACTCGAATGTCCGCTCCGTCCCCCAGGTCCGGACGGTCACATTCTCGGCGTCGTCCTTCCCCACCGGCACGCTCTCGTGGAGTATGTTCGGGAGAGACATCAAGATGCTCTCCAGGGTCCGCTGTTGCTCGTCCTGCGCTTCCGCGAAGCCATCGAGGCGCTTCGAGAATTCAGCTACCTTCGATTGCTCGGCCTGTATGGGCTGCTTGTTCCGGGCCAGGTCGGCGATGACCCGGTTGGCCTCGTTGAGCTCGTGGCGTAGAGCTTCCGCCTGGGTCTTGGCCGTTCTCCATTCAGTGTCAGCCTTGATGGCGTCGTCCACGAGGTGCAGCTTGTCGAACATTCCCCTCTTCCTGAGATCTGCCCTGATTGTTTCGGGGTCTTCCCTCAGGAGCTTTACGTCTAACATTGTGCTGTCTCAACCCTGCTTCGGTTGCGATAAAAGCCATACCTCTTCGAAGAGCGTCGCGTCCCTCAGGACGGCCAGGGCAGTCGATAGCGAGCTGGAGGCGGAGTCGGAGTCGACAGTGAACTTCAGGCCGTCCGCCTCCACCGCCGAGACCAGCTTCATCCCCCGAGGCGCGCCCTCGTTATCAGGAGCGAGGACGGACGCCAGGCTCTTCACCGTCAGGTCGTCCCTGCAACCGACCCGCAGTTCGACTTGAGTCTTCAACCGGCAACCCTCGCCAGTACTGCCTTCGAGAATGTATCCGTCCTCGATGAAGGTATCTTGGCGCCGGCCGCCATCTCATGCCCTCCTCCGACCCCGTCCACAGCCTCTGCTGCCTCCTTCATGAGCAGACCCAGGTTCACCTCGCCGGCGAAGGCGTCCCCCACCCTGGATGAGATCTTGACCTCCGCATCCCTCCCCGTGGCCCTCCCCACGACCACCTTGTCTTTGAACTCAGGGGTGGAAGTGAGTATGGAAATCACGGGACCCAACAGCTTTTCGTCCACCAGTCCCTCTCCATTCACGAAGACAAGGCTGCCGTGCCGCTCCATTCTCGACGGCTCCGAGGTGAGACCGCTCAGCGCCTTGTTTATCCCGCTCCTGTACTCGGACAAGGACTTCATGGCGGCCTTCAGGGCCTGGGACCTGTCTCCCAGGCAGACCGAGATGCCTGTCCCCGAAGCGCCCATCCTTCCGCAGGAGTTCAGGAGCGTTCCGAACTCCCTCGCATCCCTCAACGGCGTGAAAGCATCCTCGAACCGCAGTGTGTACACCTCTCCGAAGATACCCGCGAGCGCGTCGCTTGCACCTTCCTGAGGGCCCACGACCCCCGCGAGGGCCTCGACGAGCCTCTTCTTCTCGTCCTGGGAGAGGGACGAGACGGTGCGCCAGGAACCGCCATCCTTCAGAGTGAGCCCGGACTGGTGCAGCAGAGCGAGGACCGCGTCCTTGCTGCCTGTCAGTCCCTTCAAGAGCGGCGTGGACGTCAGCGCCACCGCCTCGTGGACCGGCCTCGTCTCTCGCCCGGTGAACATGAGGTCTGTGGTCACAGACATCAGCCCACGCGACTGGGCGTCCCCAAGGGCGGCTCTGTTGAGACCAGTCAGCGACCTCCCGGGCCCGGCGTCCTGGCGGTCCGCTACGGCCCCCACGACTGCGAGGGGCGAGAGGTCCGCGTTGGCCTGGTCGAGGGCTGCGGCGAAGAAGTAGGCCATCGCCGAAGAGCACGCCTCCTTCCCCCCGTCGAAGCCATAAGCCCAGGCGTTGATTACGCTGCGGTTTGCCATGTCAGCCTCTGAAATCTGGTGGTGGTCGATGACGAGGAAGTCCCCCCCGAAAGCCGCCTCGAGCTCCCTGACCAAGGTTGATCCGAGGTCTGTGAAGATGTGGAACTCGTGCCCCAGTTCTTTCAGCGACAGGACAGTCTTGGCGTCGAGGTCGGGGACGGTGCGGAGGGCGACGTTGGCGCCTTTTCGCTTGAGCGCGGCGAACACGGCCGACCCGCTGCAGAGGCCGTCCGCGTCTATGTGTGTCACGACGAGGATCCTCTTCCCGTCGGTGGCCATCTTCAACAGGCTCGGAGCCAGTGCCCTGTAGCGTGCGGTGAGCCCTTCGATGTTCGTCACGGGCCCGCCCCCGGCCTAGGCCAGCTGTGCGACGACGGCGGTGTACTTGAAGTCCTTCGAGATGATGCCTTTGTCTTTGTAGTATTTCGAGAGTCGGTAGATTTTGGCCTCGATGAGCTCGAGAGAATGCACGTTCTTCCTGTCGCTGCTGTGCGTGTTGAGATGGTCCTGAACCCGCTGGGCCCTTTCAATCAAATCCTGCAGGTCCTGGGGTATCTTTGGAGCGACCTTGCCCTCTGCCAGGACCTTTCCCAGCGACTTCCCTGCCAGGGGCTTGAAAAGCGGAACCCCATAGTCGTCTCTGAGCGCCTGCCCTATCTTGCTCGGGGTGAGCCCTTCCTTGGCGAGCTTTAGGATTGCGTTCTTGGCCTCGTCAGGGGTGGTGGTCACCCAGCTCGGGCTGCTCTTGCTGGGTGGTCTAGTCTGGTGAGACTTCCCGTGCCTGTGAGAGTGGATTCGGGCCATGCTTCAGAAGTTCAGCCGAGTCCTCCGGGTTGAACTGATAAACGTTGCCCGCCAGGTCCTCATCTCAAGTGACCCGGGCGTACCTCCCCCTCCGCTCGATGTTCCGGAGCTGGCTTCGGACCCTTCTGGACTTCGGAGTCCCAGCCACGGCCTCGTAACCCCTGAAGAGCGCGTCCAGGGCGGCCTTGGCTATGCCTGGATGGGCACCCACGAGCGTCTCCTTGATCAGACGGAGGTCGACGGCGTGGTCCTCCAGCCTGCTGGTGCGGTGGGCCAAACCGAAGTCCAAGAAGACGAGGGTGCCCTCCCTGGACACGAGGTTAGCCGTGGTGAGGTCCCCGTGCATCATCCCCGCCGCATGCAGGCGGGCGACTCCTTCCCCGAACTTGAAGAACGGCTCCTCTGCGTCATTCGCCGTCATTTGACCCGCCAGGTCTCTGAGCATCTTGCCGCCGACGTACTCCATGACGATGGTAGACGTCTGGAGGTCGAGGTGATAGAGGAAGGGAGTCGCGACCCCGGCCCGCTTCGCATGGCGGATCATCTCAGCTTCATGTGCCGTCCTTTGGCGCCGGATCTCCCGGTCGATGGCGGCCAGCCTGTAGGTCAGCGGCTTTCTGACCTTAAACACGGCGGGGAGTCCCTGCCAGTCCCCCAGCACCACGTCTGCCTCGGCGCCCCTGTACAGGAGGCGGCCGGGGACTGTCTCATCCACGCCAGGGGATGTCAACGACATCGAGCCTCCATGACTGCTTGACTGTCGACTCGGCCACCGGGACTTCGATTCCACTCTCGTAGGCCAGGACGCCGGTCCATGCAATCTGCGCGCCGCAGTCACCGCTGTATTCGAGGGGGACCGCCAGGACCCTGGCCGAGTGCCTCTCAGCCATGGCCGACATCATCTGCGACAGGCGCTTGTTCGCCGCTACGCCCCCTACTATCATGACCTCTTTCTTCCCTGTGAACGCCAGCGCCCTCTCAGTCACCTCGGTCACCATCGAAAACGAAGTCTCCTGCAGGGAGTAGGAGACATCCTCGAATGAGGCTCCACGGTCCAGAAGGGATTTTGACGCAGTCAGGAGCCCTGAGAAGGACACGTCGTTCCCCTTCACCGAGTACGGGAGCCTGAGATAGTGGTCGGACCTCGACGCAGACTCCTCGATGGCACGCCCGCAGGGAGACGCCATGCCGTGGTGCCGTCCGAACTGGTCCAGCAACTGTCCGAGAGTGAGGTCCAACGACTCTCCCAGAATCCTCCACCTCAGCCCCGAGTAGGCGATGATCATGGTATGCCCCCCGGAGACGAGGAGGACCACCGGATCCTCGGCGCCGGTCAGAAGGCACCCAAGCTCGATGTGCCCGACGGCGTGGTTGACTGGGACGAGAGGGACGCCCAGAGAAGCAGCCAACGTCCTGGCAGCGACGGCGCCGACGCGTAAGCAAGGGCCGAGCCCGGGGCCCATGGCATAAGCGACCGCGGAGAGGTCACCCGGCTCTGTCCCTGAGGATCGGAGCGCTTCCGTCAGGACCGAAGGTGCGGCAGCGAGGTGGTTCTGGGAAGCCTCGAAGGGGTGGATTCCACCCCCAGGGGGGGCCTTGTAGACGGACTTCGAGTTGGAGAGGATCTCGCCGTCGGAGGAGACCACTGACACTGAGAATGTATGGGCGGTGCTCTCCACGCCGATGACTAGGCATTTCATCTCTGGTTACATCTTTCGCGTCTGACGGTAGAGGTCCCCCAACAGGTTGACGTAGGGTTTGACTTCGACCAAGAAGTCCTCGAACTTAGCCCTCTCGAAGGTGGCTGCGTGCTTGCCTCCCTCGAACACGATCTTGGCCGCTAGCACAATACCTCCGCTCCGGTCCGGGTCAGATTTCAGCTTCGGGAAGTGGATCAGCGCCCCGTAGCCTATCTTCTTTTCTCTTCTCGTGAACACGACGTTGTAGTACATGCTGAGCGTCTTGGTGAATTGCGCCAGCTGCTTCTTCCTGCTCTCGCTCCGCTTCACCTGATCAAAGTCAGCAGCAGCCAGCGTGTCTATCATCTCCTTGAGCAGCTTCATCTCGCTCACCTTCCTCGTGTAGCCAGCATATTCGATCGGCATCTGATAGACGCTGTTCATGACGGAATCCCAGTCGTCCAGGACCGCGAACGTGTCAGTGTCGAGGTTCATCTCCCTCTTCAGCTCGTCGGATAGTACGTCTTCCACGGTCAGCTTGCGCGGCATACCGGGAGCGCGGCGCGTCGCATAGTTAACGTTGACCCCGATACACCAGCCAGGGTCGTTCACGGCTCTGCGAACTTATACCTGTGGACATCCTAAGTAGAGAGGTTGAAGCCACCCATCGTGTCCGTCGAGGTTTCATACCTGATACATGCGACGGAGGACGAGAAGAAGGTCGAGAGAGCGGTGGCCAGGCTCCTCGGCGGTAACCCCGCGTTTCAGACAGAGGCCCTCGAAGGGCATTTCGGAAACCAGATTATCAGGACCAAGACCCATCTGACAGGAGACTTGGCAGCCTCGTCGTTCAGGCACATCGTCGCTGCGCTCCCCCCTCACGTGCGGGATGCCATCGCAGGAGAGCTTGGAACCTTCGTCGACGAGCACTCGGCGCTGTACCTACGCCTTGACAAGCAGAGGCTGATCTCTGGGTCCCCCGAGATCGGGACGGCAGACTCCATCAGGGTGAAGGTCAAGCCGAGGCTCCATGCCCTCCAGCAGGGGGCCCTGGAGTTCTACTCGAAGGAACTGGAGGGGTCCTAGGTCGTCCAAGCGGTATCTCCTGCTGATGGCCGAGAGAGCGGTCCTAGAGGAAGAGATGAAGGCGTTGGCGAAGCTGCTGAGGAGCGAGTTCGACTGCGTGAAGGTCTTCGGGGTCGACGGGAACCCTCGTGCGGTGATAGTCAAGGGGACGGTGGAGTCCGCCCGGCGACTAAGGGAAGCTTGCGGGGCAGGCGCGGTCGGGGGGATGAAGATGGCACCCGTTCTCACCTCAGGCGCTGTAGGTAACCTCAAAAAGCGAGCCAGAGAGGCGGTGGCTTGATGGCGAAGTTCATGAGCGACGAGTACATCGCGCAGGTGCAATCCACGCTCGCGGCAGACTCCAAATGGGTCGAGACCACCAAGGGATTCAAGACGAGCATCGCGTTCAACGTCACCGACTCAAGCCAGAGCTTCCTGATGACCGTGGAGAACGGGACGACGGCGTTCCAGAAGGCGGAGCCAGGCACCGCTGCGGAGTTCTCGTTCGACGGGACCTACGAGTCCTGGTGCAAGGTCGCCAAGGGGGAGGTCGACATCCAGTCTGCCGTCCTGAAAGGCCAGCTCAGGTTCAAAGGCTCGCTCCCGAAGGTCATAATGTACAGGGACAGGCTGGTCAGGGTCGCCGAGGTCATGAAGGACGTCCCCAAGGAATTCTAAGCGCGGACGAAGACGTAGTAGGGGCTCCCGTCCGGCCTGGATCTCGCCTCCACCCTCAGCTTCATCCCTGACCTGGCGTCCTCGGCCTTGACCCCTTCGAGCCAGGCGAGGGCCCTGACTCCTCCTCGAAACCCGGCTATGGCCACAGTGTAGGAGCCCTCGGCTGAAAAGCTCGCAGGGGCCGTCATAACCTGGGTGTAGGTCACCAGGGTGGCGTCCTGGCCTAGGTCGACCCACTCGAATTCGCTCCCCATGCACCTGGGGCAGTCTGACTGCGGCGGGAAGGTGACATTCCCGCACTTCGTGCATTTGGTGGTGACGAACTTCCCGGCCCGTAAGGAGTCCCAGAACTCGTGGGTCCTGGATATTGGGATGTCGAACCGGAGGGTGAGTGGCCGCCTCGAATGCAGCGCAGGCGCTTCTGACACGCCTCAGTCCCGGGAGTAGACGGTCACGTAGGCGTAGTGACCCGTCCCCCCTATGTTGTGCGTCAGCCCCAGTCCCCTCTTGATCGGAGCCTGGCGGTTCCCCGCTTCGCCCCTCAGCTGTTTTGTGATTTCGACTGCCATGGAGACCCCTGTGGCCCCGATGGGGTGTCCCTTAGCCTTCAGCCCGCCGTCCAAGTTAACCGGTATCCTGCCGCCGAGTTCGGTCTCGCCTTCACGCACCATCTTTGCGCCCTCCCCCTTTTTGCAGAACCCCAGGTCTTCGTAAGCCATCAACTCTGCTATGGTGAAGCAGTCGTGGGCGGTGGCTATGTCTATGTCCCCCGGCGCGACCTTGGCCATAGAGTATGCTCGTGCAGCGGCGTCGACTGCCGCCCGGAGCCCGACGTAGCTGTCCCTCCTGCTGAGGTTCGCTGTGTCGGATGAGTAACCCACCCCCCGGATCCAGACCGGAGTGTCGGTCAGTCTTTTCGCCGCCTCTTCAGAGGCCAGGACCACCGTTGCCGACCCGTCAGACAGAGGACATGCGTCGTAGAGTTTCAGTGGCCAGGCCACCATCTGGGAGCGCATGGCCTTCTCCAGTGTGATCTCCTTCTGGAACTGGGCCAGAGGGTTCCTAGCGCCGTACTTGTGCGCCTTCACAGATATCCTGGAGAGGTCCTCCTGGGTAGTCCCGAACTCGTTCATGTGCGCTACGGCATAGAGGGCGTAGTAGGCCGGAAAGGTCATTCCATAGTTTTCGAACTCCCATGTATAGGATCCCGCCCTCCCGATTAGCTCGACTGAGGTCGGAGTGTCCACCTCAGTCATCTTTTCCACGCCGACTGCCATGGCCACCTCGGTTTCGCCGCTGAGGATGCTGTTGTAGGCGGCTTTGACCGCCGCGCTCCCGCTGGCGCAGGCAGCTTCTACCCTCATGGTCCCGGCTCCGCTGAGGCCGGCATACTCCCCAACCACGACCGCAGGGAGCGACTCCTCGTACCACCCCCCAGCGCTCCCCACCACGACGTTACCGATGTCGTTACGGTCGACGCCGGCGTCATCGACGGCCTGCTTGATGGACTCGAAGGCGAGTTCGCCTATGTTGACATCTGTCCGCCTTCCGAACCGGCTGTGGCCGATGCCAACCACGGCGACCCTTGTCACCGTGCAGACGCCCCGGAGGTCGATGGCCCAGCTCTTGATTCCCCTGGAAGGGCGTTCAACCCAGGACGCCCATCTCTTTGGCCACTTCCTTCATTATGGTGAGCCTCTGGATGTCGTTGGTCCCCTCGTAGGTCTTGATGATCTGCGAGTCTCGGAGCATCCTCTCAACCTGGCTATCGGTGGAGACGCCGTAGGCGCCCATGATCAACATGGCCATGTGGGCGTTCTTCTCGGCAGCCTCGGTGGCCGTGATCTTAGCTATGGATGACGCCTTGATGAAATCCTTCCCTTTCTTGGTCAGGGTGGCCGCCCAGTAAGTGAGGAGCCTGGCCGTGTGGACTGCGGCTGTCATCTCGGCTATCTTGAACTGGACCTGCTGGTAGCTCAGGAGGTAGTTGCCGAAGGTCTGCCTCTGTGTCGAATACCGCAGCGCCGCTTCGAGCGCACCCTGGGCAAGGCCCGTACCCTGGGCAGCGACCCCGACCCTCCCGTGGTCGTAGCAGGTCAGTGCGATCCTCACCCCCCTCCCGACTTCGCCTACAATGTTGGCTTCTGGGACCTCGAGGCCGTCGAACACCAGCTCAACCGGCTGGTCCCCCCTGAGCCCGATGACGTCAGTTCGCTGCCCGACGTTGAGCCCCTTCATCCCCTTCTCGGCGATGAACGCGGTGATCCCTTGGTGCCTCTTGCTCCCCTCCATGGGGCTGGTCCTGGCGAATATCAGGAACGTCTCAGCCTTGTCCCCGTTGGTAATGAACATCTTCTTTCCGTTGATCACGTACCTGTCCCCCTCCTTCTTGGCGCTGGTCGAGATGGCGGCCACGTCGGAGCCGGTCCCAGGCTCTGTCATAGCGTGGGCGGCGATCTTCTCCCCTTTCGCGATCGGGACGAGATATCTCCTCTTCTGCTCTTCGGTCCCGAACAAGAAGATTGGGGTGGAGACCAGGTAGGTGGCGCCGACTACGGCAGAGAAGGCTGCGGAAAACCTGGCGATCTCTTCGGTGGCGATGACCAGGGAAAGGTCGTCCCCGCCTCCTCCGCCGTACTCTTCTGGGAAGGGGACGCCGAAGAGGCCCAAGGCTGCTGCCTTCTTCACCAGCCCCATGTCCATCTGATTCTCCCTGTCTATCCTCTGTGTTACCGGCGCCAGTTCCTTCTCGGCGAACTCCCTGACGGCTTGGCGGAAGGCCTCCTGTTCCTCTGAAACCGTGATCACATAGTCTGACGGACTGGGCGAGATGGTGCTCATTGGATTGGCTCCCCTCTGGTCGTATATACGCGATTACTTTTGGTAACCTCGCTTTCCAGTGGAAAGAGCCTTAAGTCGGCCGCGCCGCCTCTAGGAGTATGGCCATCGAGCGGGTGACGGTAGTCGGCGCAGGGGACATGGGTCACGGTATCGCAGAGCTCTTCGCGGTCAATGGGTTCCATGTGACGCTGGTGGACAAGTTCCCACAGGCGTTGGAGAAGGCTCAGGCGAGGATAGCGTCGAGTCTGGACAGGCTGGTGGAGAAGGGGAAGCTGACCAAGGAGCAGTCCTCAGAGGCGAAATCGAAGATAGCGTACGCCGGCGACCTTGGCGGTGCGGTATCGGCCGCGGACCTGGTGGTGGAAGCTGTCCCCGAGTCGGTCGAGCTGAAGAAGGGGGTCATCAGGGAAGCCTCGGCGTCTGCCCCCGCCGGAGCAATCTTTGCATCGAACACTTCGAACATCAGGATATCGGACCTGGCTGAAGCCGCCAACAGGCCGCACAGGGTGGTCGGGATGCACTTCTTCAACCCCCCCATGCTGATGAAGCTGGTCGAGGTGATTCCCGGGGCAAAGACTGACCCGGCCGTTGCCCAGGAGGTCTTCGACCTCTGCGGTAAGCTCGGGCGCACGGCGGTGAAGGTGCAAAAGGACTCGCCCGGATTCATAGTCAACAGGATCAATGCGGCTGACACCCTCTTCTTCTGCCTGCTCCTCGACCGAGGGGTCGCGAGCCCTTCGGAGGTTGACAGATTCGCCAGAGGACAGGGCCTTCCGATGGGGCCCTACGAGCTGCTTGACTTCGTCGGCGTTGACGTGGGAGCGGACTCCCTCGCGTACTTCGCATCGGCCCTCTCTCCGGAGTACGGCAAGGGGACCACCTTCGCTAAGATGGTAAAGGAGGGCCGCCTAGGCAAGAAGACCGGCCGTGGGTTCTACGACTGGTCGAGCGGGAAGGCAGAGATTCCAAAAGCGGATCCTACAGACAAGGTCTCGATCATGGACATATTCGCCCTCGAGATCAACGAGTCTGTGAAGCTGCTTGAAGAGGGGGTGGCTACGCCGGATGATATAGAAAGAGGGGTCGTCCTGGGGATGAACAGGCCGTTCGGGCCCATCTCTGTCGCCAAGGATTTGAGCAATGCTGAAGTCAAGGCAAAGCTCGAAGAGCTCTCGGCCAAATATGAGTGCGGCGTGTTCGCCCCGGCGCGTTCGATAGCTGAAGGGAGGCTCCGCGACGCCATAGAGGGGAGGCTTCATCCCATGTCGGGCGAGGCTGGTCCGTCGACCGAAGCTAGAGCCCCAGCACCCGAGGCGACGCGGGGGGCGATCCGCCTAGAAAGGCTCGAGGGAGGGGTGGCCAAGGTTGTCATAGCCAGACCAAGGCTGAACCTGATCAACGGCGAGGTCCTCGACGGCCTGAACGGGGTATTGACCGACTTGTGGAACGACCGGGAAATCAGGGCCATTGTGGTGACAGGGGAGGGAACGGTCTTCTCTGCTGGCTTCGAGATGACGAAGTTCGTCTCGGACGCGGCGGGGATGATGGAGTTCGCCAGAAAGGGGGAGCGGACCATGAGGCGCCTGAGCGAAATCCCCAAGCTCACGATAGCGGTCCTGAAGGGGTATGCCCTCGGAGGAGGCCTCGAACTAGCCCTGGCCTGCGACCTCAGGCTCGCCACCGAGGACGTGGAACTGAAGTTCCCAGAGCTCGCGCGTGGCCTGGTGCCTGCGTGGTCAGGGACCCAGAGGCTTAGCAGGCTGGTCGGTCTATCGCGGGCTTCGTCCATGATACTCGCCTGCGAGAGCGTCACGGGCAAGCGAGCATACGAGATGGGTCTGGTGAACCGGGTCATCCAGGCGGTGGAACCTGACGAACAAGCAGTCAAGTACGCGCGGGAGCTAGCGTCTTCGGAGGCGCCAGTAGCCGTCATGCTGGCGAAGAAGCTGCTCAACAAGGGGTCCGAGGTCCCTACTGACGTTGGGCTAGAGATGGAGGAGATGGCTGCGGGCGTCCTGTTTGGGACGGAGGACCTGAAGGAAGGGATATCAGCGTTCCTTGGCAAGAGGAAGCCGGAATTCAAAGGGAAGTAAGGTCGCGTGGTAGAGCTCAAAGATGCGTATGTAGCGGACTACCTGAGAGTCCCTTTCTCTAGGTCGAGACCTTCTCAGCCTGAGAAGGACGTGTATAACTCGGTCAGGATGGATCAGGCCCTGAGTCTCCTCATACGCAGGGTCCTAGAGAGGACGACCTTCAAGCCTGAAGAGGTCGGAGACGTGGTCACAGGTTGCGCCTTCCAGACGGGGGAGAACTGGCTCTACGGCGGGAGGCACCCGGTCCTCCTCGCCGGCCTCCCGGTGTCGGTCCCGGCCATGGGTATGGATAGGGCGTGCGCGTCGTCAATGAACGCTGCGGCGGAAGGGGCCATGGAAATCATGACCGGGAACTCTGAGGTCGTCCTCGCCGGAGGGATGGAGCACCTCACTCACGTCCCGATGTCGAACAACCCCGCTCTGGCGCCGAACACGCGGCTTCTCACGAGGCCGGAGTACATGAAGTATCAGATGAACACAGGCTACTCGATGGGGCTCACTGCTGAGAAGCTCGCCGAGATGGAGGGGTTCACCAGGGAGGAGATGGACAGGTTCTCCGTGGATTCGCATGTGAAGGCGGCGAGGGCAGTGGACGAGGGATGGTTCGGGGGCGAGCTGCTGCCGATGAAGGTAGAGTTCGAAGGGGAAGAGCGGGTCATCGAGGCAGACCAGAGCATAAGGAGGAGCACTACCCTGGAGCAAATGGCTGCCCTCCAGCCATCATTCAAGTCAGGTGGACTCATCACGGCCGGGAACTCTTCTCCTCTTAATGCTGGGGCGTCCATGTTGGCCCTCGCATCGAAGGAGAAGCTCGAGGAGTACGGAGTCCGACCTCTGGCCAAGATCGTGTCCATGGGCTGGGCCGGGGTCGAGCCGAGCGTCATGGGGAAGGGCCCCGTGCCTGCGTCCCAGAAGGCGCTTGCGAAGGCTGGGCTCAGCGCAGATCAGGTGGACGTGTGGGAGATCAACGAGGCGTTCGCCGTCGTGGTGCTCTATGCAATCCGGGAGCTGCGGCTCGACCCGACGAAGGTCAACGTCCACGGAGGGGCGATAGCCATCGGACACCCGCTCGGCGCGTCTGGGGCTAGGCTCGTTGGTACGCTCGCGAGGGAACTCCACCGGGGCGGGAAGGAGTACGGCATGGCCACACTCTGCGTGGGAGGCGGGCAGGGGTTCGCCGTGCTGATGCAGAGGGCATAGACACTACTGGATTACGCCCTTCGACTTCAGTCTCTGCGTGTCTGCACGGGAGTAGCCTAGGGCTTTCATGACGGAAGCTGTGTCTTTTCCCAGGCGGGGGGCTGCGGTGTAAGGCCTTTTCCTCATGGCTGGGATTGTCCTGATCGGACTGTTGAGAACCTCTTCGCGCCCGATTCCCACCAGCATCCCGAGGCGTTTGGCCCAGTCGCTGGCAAGCGCCTCCTCTACGGTCAGGACAGGCGTCGCACAGGTGTCCTTGTCCATGAGCGCCTTCGCCCACTCGTCCCTCGTCCTCGTCACGAAGGTGCGCTCCAACTCTGAGGTGACGCGCGCCCTCTCCTCGACAGTCCCGAATCGCAGCGGCTCGAGCTCAGGGAGGCCGAGCGCACCCACCAGGTTCCGCCAGAAGACAGGTTCGATGGCAGCGACAGCGACGTACTTGCCGTCGGAGGTCCGATACACGTTGTAGTAGGGCGTTGAGCCGAAGATGAGGCTGTCCCCCTCCTTGGGGGCCTTGCCTGTCGCCAGGTAGGCGGAAGCGGGGAGGACCATCCAGGACATCAGGGAGCCGACTATTGGAACGTCTATGAAGACAGGCCTCCTGCGACCGGAGAGCGCCCCCAGGATCCCCAGGGCCGCGTACATCCCAGAGGCAATGTCACCCAGCTGGAGGAACGGGACCTCGGACTTGGCGGAGTATGCGAGCGTCCCAGTCACAGACTGGAAGTTGATGTCATGCCCAGGCATAGAGCTGAGCGTGCTCTCTTGGCCGTAGGCCGATATCGAGCAGTAGACAATCTTCGGGTTCACTTTCTTCACCTGGGCGAAGGATAGCCCGAGCCTGGACATGGCACCAGGCCGAAAACCCTCCACGAACACGTCGGCGGTGCGGAGAAGACGCTGCATCGCGGCTTTCCCTTCGGCAGACTTCAGGTCTATACCGATGCTCTTCTTGTTCCTGTTGACAGTCGCGTGTACGGGGCTCCTGCCGCCTTTGGTAGGAGGGGTGACCCGCATGTAGTCCCCCAAGCCGGGCTGCTCCACCTTGATCACTTCTGCCCCCATGTCAGAGAGTATCATGGTGCAGAACCCTCCGGGGAGGAGCCGCGTGGCGTCGACCACCCTCACGCCATCCAGGAAGCCCAACGTTCTCCCGGCCCGGGCTGCGCAAATAAAGGCTAAATTCCTGCCCTGTCTTGACACTCCCGACGATGAGGTGAACGCCGTCCCAGTCATAGTCCGGAGTAAGCTCCCGGACAGATGATGATCTCGCGACGATACTGAGTCAAAAACAATCGAGGACCGAGCGCTTTTGGACACATTCGAGCGGCTGGTTGCTGAAGCCTGGACCCGCCAGTTCCAGGGGTGGGACTTCGAGTTCCTCAACGGAAGATACGTCGAAGGGAGGACATCGTGGAACTACGAGCGGCTGCTGGGGTTGAGGCTGGCAGGGGCAGGAACGTACCTTGACCTTGGGACAGGGGGCGGCGAGCTCTTGTCCTCAATGGCTTCGCTACCTCGTCGAACGGTGGCGACCGAAGGGTATCGGCCCAATCTTCAGGTGGCGCTCAGGAGGCTGAACCGCCGAGGCGTGGACGTCGTTTTCTCCTTTAGCGACGATAACGCTGCCACAGGGATGCAGCGGGGGGTGCTCCCCTTCAGAGACGCGACAATCGACCTGGTCAGCAGTCGGCACGAAGCCTTCGTGGCCAAGGAGACGGCGAGAGTGCTCCGCCCAGGCGGGGCGTTCGTCACGCAACAGGTTGGTCCTGGCAACGACGAGGAGCTGGCCCTGCTTCTGGGCGAACGTGAAGACGAGAGGGGGCGTTGGGACCTCGCCGAGGCCGTGAGGCAGGTCAGGGGTGCTGGACTGCGTGTGACCGAGAGCGGCGAAGAGAAGGTCCGCTCCAGCTTCCTTGACATCGGAGCTCTGGCGTATTATCTGAAGGCCGTAGGTCCTCTGGAGTTCGACGCGGCCAGTCTCGCCAAACTTGAGAGGCCCCTGAGGGAGGCTGACTCGAAGATACGGACTGTGGGATCCTTCGATGTCACCGCCTCGCGCTTCTACCTCGTTGCCGAGAAGCAAGGAGAGGATCCGTCCCAACATTAATAGCGCCAATGCTGGCGATGAGTCAGATGGGCAGGAGCGTCAAGGTCCATGACGACACCCACCGGGCGCTGATGCAGCTGAAGGCTAAGAGGAGGAGCGCAAGCGTCGACCAGGTGATACGAGAGATGATCAGGCAGTCGACTGGCACCTCGGTGGGGAAGCCCCCTCAGGGGGCGGAAGATCTGGCCAAGTACTCGGAGTGACGAACCGGCAAGACAGAAATACGAACCCGCTGAGCCTCCCGACCCATCAATGGCAAAGTTCGACGGCATCGTAGGGAAGGCCCTGCTGACCGTGGAGGAGAAGGAGAACGAATTGACCCTCGTCTTCGCAGACAACAGGTACCTCTTCGTGAAGCTAGAGAATGGGAAAATCCACTCAGATAGCGTCCCTGAGTAACCTATTCCTGTTCGAGTATTTCTACGGCCTTCGAGGCCCCGACTAGTTGCTTGAATCTCTCGGCATCTGCCTTTGTCCCCACGATAGACTGGAAGTGCATCGGGACGACGACCTTCGCCTTCATTCCCTTCGCGGCCCCGGCCGCCTCTTCTGCGGTCATGACATAGGTGCCAGAGACAGGTAGGAACGCTACGTCGACGTCCACCGACTTCAACTCTGGGGTGGCGTCACTGTCTCCTGCGTGGTAGAACCTCACCCCATCGATTGTGACAATGTACCCCACACGGCCGTCCTCCTTAGGATGGAACACCTTCCCTGGTTCCCTGAACTTGTTGAGGTTGTACGCCGGGATGGCTTCTATCTTCACGCCCTTTGCTACGACAGTCGATCCTGGGTTCACGAATAGTTTCTCTTGCTTGTACGCCTTCAGGGGTTCCTCGCACATCTTGGGGGCGACAATGGTAGCGGCCGCAGTGACGAACTTTCTGATGTCTTCATCGCTCAGATGGTCGAAGTGCTCGTGGGTGATCAGGAGCACGTCGGCCCTGTAGTCGCCCTTCGCCTTGAAGGGGTCGAGTATCACGGTCTTCGACCCCGACAGGACAAAGCCGTCATGCCCTAGCCAATGAACCCTGACGCCTTCGTATGTCCACAAAGAGAACCGCCCCTACAGGTCTATGCCTTCTTCCTTGATGCCAGTCTTGTCGACTGTCAGGATGTCAATCCCATTGCCGCTCATGGCGTCCCTGGCCACTGCCGCCTTAATAGCCAAAACAGCGAGGTCGCGCGCCTCTTTCTGGGTCATGTTGGGGTCGTACCCCGCTTCAATCACCCCGATGGCAGTCTCCTCGCCTGTCCCGACGGTGGCGTACTGGTCTGAAATCACGCTGCCCAACGGGTCTAGGACAAAGACCACTGGCTTGTCACCGATGCCTCCCAGAATGACCTGCGTCAGCAGAGGGGCGTACCTGTTCTGGAACATGAGGGTCGACATGAGCTTCGCGACAGAGTTGGGCCTCATGGACCTCCTTGATTCGAGCTCCTTCAGCTTAGAGTAAACAGAGACCTCCTTCACCAAGTTTTGCATGTCAGCCACCATTCCGGCGCAGACCGCGCCGACGCTGTCGGTGACCTTGAAGACTTTCTTGCCAGATTTGCTTCTCACGAAGTTCCCGAGGGTTATCCGCCGCTCCGCGCCCATGATGACTCCGTCCTTGTAGGCGATGCCGACGGCTGTCGCCCCTGGCATGAACTGCTCGTAGGACATCGGAAATCTGGCGGGGCGCCTGTGCCCGTCCTTTTAGACATTGTGCCTTTCGGCGCGACGTCAACCCTCGACGGGAGTCACAGTGGCGAGGACTCCATCCCCCGAAGGCACCGCCGTCCAGCGGCACCCGGTGAAAAGCCTCGCTAACCTGAGGCCCGACTCGAGGTGCGAGGTCATTGCGGGTATCTTCACCCGCGACTCGCGCTTCGCCAGCGAGAGGAGGGGGAGCAACATATCCGCCAAGTTCGCATCCATGCACCCGCCCGATTGTTTGGCTGCCAGGAACCTCTCAGCGGCTTCCCTCCCCACCTCCTCGGCCGGCTTTCCCTTTGCTCCGACGGCGTCCGAGCCGAGAAACACGCCACCGTCGACGTGCGCGACCAGCACAGAGGTGCCGGGTGAATCAGACTCAGCCGTGCTCACCTCAGACTGCGCATCTATGCCCGCCCTTCGCAGGGTTTCGACCGCCGAGTCCGCCTGGCGCTGGGCGACTGCCTTCGGAAGGCTGCCGCAGCGGCTCATGACCCTGACAGACTTCATCGTAGCCCTGGAAGTCAGGTCCAAGGCGGAGACACCCCCGCAAGGCTCGATGGACGCCGTGACGATTCCACCGCCCCTTGGGTAGTAGCCGCGCCGGGACGCGTTGGCTTCAAACTCAAGGCCGAGCGCCCTGTACCCCACTTTCGCGACTTCGCCGAAGTAGTCAAAGGTCGGGCTCCAGGGGACGTCTGTCCCTCCCACCAGTTGCAGCCTCAGGCGAGACCCGCTCAGGGCAACCGCAGGGACTACGGCCTGGAGGACCAAGGTTATGCTGGCAGCCGTCCCCATGTCGGCCGACACGGTGTCGCGCCTCGGGACCCCAGGGGCGAACGTCACCTCTTGGGAGCCTTCGGTCGCCCCGCCCAGCTCCCCGCCGAAAACCTCAGCGAGGACCCTGAGCGCAGACAGGTGCTGCCTCTTGAGCCCTGGGACCTCCCTCCCAGCCCTGATTTTGACCACGCGGACGGGAACCCGTCTGATCGCAGAAAACGCCACCGCCGAGCGGAGAATCTGTCCTCCTCCTTCGCCCTGTGAGCCGTCCACCTCGACGAAGTCCATGGCGCGCCGCTTCAGGCAGGAGCCTGTTAAGCTGTGACGCTAGTCTTCTTAAATAGACCAGACGAGGCGGGCCGAACGAAATCGGATGCGGGTCGGTCTCCTGGTCGGCCGGTTCCAGCCGTTCCATCTTGGTCATCTTGAAGCTGTGAAGTACGCCCTGCGCGAAGTGGATTACCTCTACGTGGTGGTGGGCTCAGCGCAGAAGAGCCATGAAAGGGGCAACCCCTTCACAGCGGGCGAGAGAATTGCGATGATCAAGGCCGCTCTGGACGGAAACGGAGTGGACCCTGCGAGGTGGATGGCGATCCCCATCGCCGACGCCGACTCGCACTCGCTATGGGTGTCCACGGTGGGATCCATGGTCCCGAAGTTCGACATGGTATTCACGAACGACACGCTGACATACCTGCTCTTCAGAGAAGAAGGCATCCAAGTGAAGGCAGTGCCGTACCTCGACAGAGAGAGCTACTCGGCCACCAATGTGAGGGACAGAATCCTTGAACGCAAGGACTGGAAAGCGCTGGTGCCTGTCCAGGTGGCCAGTTTAGTGGAGAAGTTCGGCGGAGTGGAACGCGTGAGAGCGCTTATCCGTAAGGACCTGAAGGGTGGCAGACATGGATAGACAGAAACTGATTATGCTTCCCGGACCCACCAACGTGTCAGAGAGGGTCATGCGGGCGATGCTCAACCCGATCATCAATCACAGGGGTGATGAGTTCAGGGATCTGTACAAAGGGGTCCTCGACAAGACGAAGCGCTTCTTCCAGACGCAGGGGGAAGTGGTAATCCTATCCTCGTCGGGCACAGGGGGGGTCGAAGCAGCAGTCTGGAACCTCATACGGCCAGGGGACGTCGCCGTGGTCCCCGTCTTCGGCGAGTTCAGCATGAGGCTTGCGGAGACCGTGGAACTGGCCGGGGGCAAGGTGGTTCGGGTCGCTTCCGACTTCGGGAAGATTCCGACAATCGACCAGCTGAAGCTGGCGATGGAACAGCAGGAGAAAGTCAAGGCACTGTTCCTGGTGCACAATGAGACCAGCACCGGAGTGGCGGTCCCCTACGTCGAGGAGGCGACCAAGATCGCCAGGGACCACGGGGCCTTCGTGGTGATTGACGCCATTTCCAGCCTTGGAGGCTATGCCATCCCGGTCGATCGCTGGGGAGTGGACATGTGCATCACCGGGAGCCAAAAGTGCGTCGCAGCCCCCCCTGGGCTGGCCCTGCTGTCGGTGAGCGAGAGGGTGGCAGAGTACCTGAAAGACTCCCCGCCAAAGACCAGGTACTTCGACCTGCCCAGGTACCTCGAGTATGGCGCCAAGGGGCAGACTCCATTCACACCGGCCCTCCCGCTCTATTACGCATTGGACGAAGCGCTGGAGGAGCTTCTCGAAGAGGGCCTAGAGAAGAGGGTCGAAAGGCACAACCGTATGTCTGTCGGCATATACGACGGCCTGGCGAAACTGGGCCTTGGGGCGGTCGCGGAGAAGTCAGTAAGGTCCAAGACAGTAGTCGCGTCGTACTATCCCCAGGGGGTGGATGACTCGAAGTTCAGGAAGGAGTTAGCCCAGGACAAGGGGGTCGTGATTGCAGGCGGCTTCGGCCCGTTCGCAGGCAAGGTGTTCAGGGTCGGATGTATGGGGCAGATCAACGAGGCCTATGTGGAGACCACGCTCCGCGCCATAGGGGAGACCCTCACCGCCTTCGGGAACTGAAACTCTTTAAACCCAACCCTGAGGCTGGTCAAAATCCATGGCGTTTGACAAGGGCAGCCTGATATTCACCAACTACACCGCACGGGTGAAGGACACCGGCGAAGGCATCGAGTCCACGGTGGAGTCCGAGGCCAAGCGGCTCAAGATATACGAGGAGGCAAGGAGATACGAGCCTAGGCTCGTAGCGGTCGGCGAGGGGTGGCTCATCTCCGGCCTGGACGCCGAGGTGGCAAAGCTCTCGGTCGGGGACAAGAAGGAGATCGAACTCTCCCCGGAGAAGGCGTTCGGCAACAGGGACCCGACCCAACTCCGCATGATTCCGCTCCGGAAGTTCGGAGAGAGGGAGCATGAGCTAGCCGTGGGCGACAGTGTGGACGTGGACAACAGAGTCGGCATCGTGAGGTTCGTCGGGTCAGGAAGGGCACAAGTAGACTTCAACCACAGGCTGGCGGGGAAGTCCATAATCTACGACTTCGAGGTCCTCAGTAAGGTCGAATCCGACGGCGACAAGATAAGGGCGCTGATCGACAGGAGACTGGCAGGTGAAGGGAGCAAAGCGACGTTCGATGTGAACGGCGGTAGCCTGACTGTGACAATCCCGGAAGACCTGTTTCTGGTCGAAGGGCTCCAGATAATCAAGAGAGGAATCGCCAACGACGTGTTCAAGTTCGTCCCGGCCGTCTCGTCGCTTGCCTTCGTGGAGAACTTCAAGAACGAAAGGGCTCACCCTAAGGCGGAGGAGAAGAAAGAAGAGACCAGTGCTGAGAAGGCGCAGCCGGCTGCTGAGAAGGCGCCCCCGAAGGCCGAGAACCAGGGCGAGACCGCCTAGATAACGCCGGTAGCCTTGGCCAGCGCTGAGGCGCTCCTATAATCGAGCTTCCTCTCCGAGAGTATTGTGTACCTGTCCGGCCGGATTGTACTCGCCTTGACCAAGGATTGGACCACCTGCGAATCACCGATGCCGATGGTCGAGGCCCTCACTGGGGCCCCTACGTTCGTGAGTGCGTTCCTCACCCGCTTCCAGTTGAGCCCGTGTAGCCGTGCCATCATTATCGTCCCAATCCCGCACTTCTCTCCATGAAGCCCGACCCCCGGCTCCAAGACATCAAGGTAGTGGCTGAACAGGTGTTCGGAACCTGAGCACGGTCTGGAGCTGCCGGCTATGCCCGCGGCCACACCGGTGCTGATGAGGGCTTCCACAAGGTCGCGGACGCTGCCCTTCCCGAACCTCCCCATGGTCTTGGACCCGTCAAGGACCACGTCCGCGCTCATCAGGGCCAGGCTCGCTGAGTATCCTCCATAGTACTCCCCGGTCACCTCGTGCGCCAGCTGCCAGTCCTTGACAGCTGTCAGTTTAGACACCAGGTCCCCGCACCCCGAGGCGAGGAGCCGCTTCGGTGCGGAGCTGATTACCTCTATGTCAGCGAGGATTCCCACAGGAGGTTTGGCCTTCACAGAGTAAGGCCGGTCAAGCCCCCTGAGCGAAGCGAACGGGCTTGATATGCCGTCGTGGGACGCACTGGTGGGGACCGAGTAGAAAGGGATCCCGAGCTGGAATGCAGCCAGCTTTCCAACGTCCACGCTTTTGCCGCCTCCCACGCCTACTATCCTACCGGCCCCCCGGGCCGCGCGCGTCACCTTGTCGACGTTCTGCGTGTCGGCCGCTGTCACTTCGACCCAGACAGGTTTCCGACCTAGGGCGCATTCCACGGTGGCCCTCACCTTTGATGTGACCTGTGAGCCTGACGATATCACTGTCTTCCGGGGGCCCTTGTCGGTCACGAACTCCCCCAGCTTCTCGATGACCCCATCTCCTATCAGGACCTTGGTAGGGAGCTCCATCAGGTGGTAGCCGGGGCTCATGTTGGGGGCGCCAGGTCTCCTGATTTAAGGCCACTTCGGTGAGTCGGGTTTCCGTCCGAGGCGAGGCATCAGAGGCATCCCGGCCAGGCGGCCGCCGACGCCCGACCCCGCTCCCCGGATGCAGGGGAATTAAGAGCATTAGATGCGAATAAGCGTCATCCATGGTCGTCAGTCTTTTCGTCTTGCTCTAGTCTTGATGGCACCAGCGCCAAGAGCAAGACAGAGACCTTCGCCTCGAGTGCTGTCACCATGCCGTTCCCATGACACTGCGCGTTGAAGACGCACCACGAATTGTAGATGCACACCGCCACCGCGTAGTAGAGGAACCTTACGGTGTAGTCCTTCGACGTCGTCCTGGGGAGGAAGACGTTATGCTCTCTGTAGGACGTCTCGATGCCCCACCTCATCTTGTACCGCCTGAGCGCCCTCTTCGGCGTGCAGTCCATGTTGGTGGCGAAGAGGTAGCCCTTCCCCACGTCGAGGTCGTCCGCCCTGAGGATCCTGAAAGGCTTCTCACAGGGGTAGGGCGCCTCCTCCCCGTCCCTGAGGCCGATTCGTTTCGTTATGGTATTCGACGAGAAACGGATAGCGTAGGCGTACCCACGCTCCTGAAGATGGACGGGGAGGGCGACCGAGGTGAAGCCTGCGTCGAAGAGGAGATGCCTGACCCTTATCCCCATGTTTCTGATCCTGTTCAGAGCATCGTCGATGAAGGTGAGCATGTGCGCCCTGCTCTTGATCGGCGTGAGGACCACTGTCAGTCTCCTCCCGTCGAGGAGGATGCTTGCCGTTAGGTACTGGTAGGCGTAGGAGGAGCTGTTCTTCGACCTCACGCCGTGGACCATCTCAGAACCCTTCTCGCCGTAGAAGAGCTGGTCGTGCCAATCGAACGCTATGGGGACGGGCCGGTTCAGGAGGCCCCCCTTTTCAGCTCTCCGACCTGCTCCTCCAGCACGACAGACATGGAGCCAAGGAGCTCGTACCTGTCGAGGCCCTTGAAGTATGACAGGGCAGTCTCGCCTGTGGGGAACCTCCTGCTCCCCTTCCTGCAGCCGAGGAGCTTCCGCGATACGTTGCTCGTTCCCTCGGCGCAACCATCGAGTATCGAAGCCTTGACAAGCAGCGATATGTAATCCAGCTTCGGGTAGACGGAGTTGGGCTTCACCTCGAAGCACAACAGCTCAGGCAGATACCTCATCAGGATGGGGTCGAAGCCATGGGCTAGCTCATTGGTCATGAGAAGCTCCGGGGTGGGCTCCTCCTCTACCCTCAGAGAGCCAAGATCGTAGAGCAGGAAATCAATCCACGCTTATTCGCATCTACTGTAAGAGGACCCGAGCTTGGAAAGATTAAATAAGCAACAAGGAGGCGCGGCCCTTGTCCGTTCTGAGGGGTTTGTGGACAAAATGTCGAGAGAATATAGCCAGGTTGGAGGGAAGACGCTAGGGTCTGCCACGTATCATGGCACCACTACCGTTGGGCTGGTCTGTTCCGACGGGGTAGTTCTGGCGACCGACACGCGGGTCACAGCAGGCGGGTTCATCGCCCATAAGAGAGGCAAGAAGCTGATCAGGATCGACGACAACATCGCTATGACCATATCCGGCGGTGTAGCGGACGCCCAGAACGTCACCGACACCGCGAAGTACTATTCGAGCACATACAGGATAGAGAAGGGAAGGCCGATGCCCGTTAAGGCCGCGGCCCAGGTGGTGTCAAACATGCTCTTCTCGTCGAGGCTGTATCCTCTGATAGCGGACGTCCTGGTGGGAGGGGTAGACTCAACCGGTGGTTCCCTTTTCAACGTCGACATTTTCGGTTCGCTCAACCAGGAGAATATGATAGCCACGGGGAGCGGGTCGCCAGTAGCCTACGGGGTGCTGGAGGCGGAGTTCAAGGCAGGGACAGCAGTGGCCAAGGCCTATCCGTTGGCTGCGAAGGCGATAATCGCGGCCACCAGAAGGAACGTAGCGACAGGGGATCACTTCGATGTGGGCATCATCGATAAGGAAGGGTTCCGCGAACTGACGGAAGCGGAGAAGGACAAGCTCCTGGCCCAGTTTACAACTAAAAGTTAGTCTTGGAACAGAAAGCCAACGGCGTAAGCCTGATGAGCGCTATTCTGAACAACATCCCAGCGGAGGCTCAGATTACAAGGATAGAGTACGAGGGCCCTAGAATAGCCCTCTACACCAAGAACCCCGCCTACCTGCACAAGAACAGCTATGTCATATCAGAGATAGTCAACTCCCTGAAGAGGAGGGTCGTCACTAGGACGGAGAAGTCGATAAGGAAGCAGGAGAGCGACGCCAGACAGGTCCTCGAGAGAGCAGTCCCTCCCGAGGCGGGAGCGTCCAACTACTTTTTCGACGACGCGCTGGGCGAGATAACCCTCGAAGCGGAGAATCCCAGGCTGCTCTCACAGGAGGCAGGTTTCGACCTTGGCAGCGCCATGGAACAGACGGGGTGGAAAATCAAGGTTCGGAAGGCACCGCATATCAAATCCACCGCCATCCAGAACGTATACTTCGCCCTGAAAGCGGGGACCGAGATAAGAGAGAAATTTTACAGGGAGCTGGGCGAAGCCATATTCAGGCCGAGAATCGCCACGGAGGAGCACGTCACCATCAAGACTCTCGGCGCCTTTCAACAGGTAGGCAGGTCGTGCGTGCTGATTGAGACGGCGGAGAGCAAGGTACTGCTGGACTGCGGAATCCATCCCGGCTCGAGGAACCCCTGGGACGCCTACCCGCGCCTCGACTGGGCCGACATTTCGCCGGGCGAGATAGACGCAATAGTGGTCAGTCATGCACACTTGGATCACCAGGGCTTCGTTCCCGCCATGTACAAGTACGGCTACGACGGACCGGTGTACTGCACCGAGCCGACCCTTCCTCTTATGACCATGCTGCAGAACGACTTCGTGAAGATCGCCCAGATCGAAGGAGGGAGGCTGATTTACGACCAGAAGGACATCAGAGACGAGATTCAGCATGCCATCACGCTCCCATACGGCATGGTGACAGACATATCGCCGGACATCAAGCTCGTGTTCAACAACGCCGGACACATACTGGGGTCGGCGACGGTCCATCTCCACATCGGGGAAGGCGCACACAACATAGTCTACACTGGGGACTACAAGTACGGGAGGACCCAGCTCTTCGACTCGGCGACCTGGAACTACCCGAGGGTAGAGACGCTGATCACCGAAAGCACCTACGGAGCGAAGGAGGACATCATGCCGGTCCGCGAAGAGGTGGAAATGAACTTCGTCAACGCCATCAACGGCACGCTCAAAAACGGAGGGAAGGTGTTGATTCCCATCCCAGCAGTCGGACGTGCCCAGGAGATACTCTTGGTCCTCGACCAGTACATGAAGAGCAAGACGCTCGTGGAGGCGCCTGTTTTCATCGAAGGGATGATCTCGGAAGCCACGGCAATCCACGTCTCCTATGCCGATTATCTCTCCAGGGAGCTGAGAACCAAGATACTCGAGGAGGGGGTGAACCCGTTCAAGTCAGAGTACTTCACTGAAGTCGAGCACCCCAGCGACAGGGAGGAGGCGTACAGGGAAGGCCCTGCCATCATCATGGCGACGTCGGGGATGCTAGAGGGAGGGCCGGTCCTTGACTATTTCGAGCACCTCGCCCCGTCAGAGAAGAACAAGATAATCTTCGTCTCGTACCAGGTGCAGGGTAGCATGGGCAGGCGCGTCCTCGACGGCGGCAGCCAGGCGAGCCTAATGGGGCAGGACGGGAAGATAAAGATCGTAGACGTCAGGGCTTCGGTCCAGAAGGTGGACGGCTTCAGCGGCCACAGCGACTACAACCAGATAGTCCGCTTCGTGGGGAAGGTGAGGCCTAAGCTGCAGTTGGTGCTCGTGAACCACGGCGAGAAGAGGAAGACCGAGAACCTCGCTTACGCCATACAGAGGATATACCGTATACCTGCGATCCACCCCGCAGTTCAGGAAGCAATCAGGGTCTACTAGAGCCACTCCTGTCACCCAATAGGCTGGCAGCAGTATGGGCTCACTTTGGGCCAGCTCTCCAGCTACCTTCGGACGCTGGGGTCGGACTACACCAGAGAAACCGACGCATCTTCGATTGGGCTGGTCCTAAAGGACGGAAACAGGTTTCTGGCGCCTTCCAGGAGGAATCGCAAGAGAGCCGTAGACCGGCTCATCGACTGCGTCGCGGCTTCGGGATCAGGTTTTCCTTCTGGTCGTGCTGGCAGCCGACTGCGGACCGTATTAACCCCGGGGGCCCGCTCTTGGCCTCCATGAGACCAGTACCAGGTTAGAGCACCAGGTCGCTATTGGAGACCGCGCCAGATTCGTACACCAGGAGGGGTGATGACGACTCGCTCGTCCCCGAGCCTTGCGATATCGCCGCCGACCGAAGTGGCGAACTCGTACAGCTGCTCGACAGAAGACTTCAGCTCCTCTAAACTCTTCTGAGCCAGGGGAGTCACCTTGAGTATCACTATGGTCTTGTTGGAGACGTCCTCCTGAATCTTCGGCAGGTCCTCGATGCTCTTGAGCGCCAAGGCCTTCAGAAGAATCTCTTTGCTCTTCCCTTCGAGATTCCTCGCCTGCATCACGCCGGACATTTGAAGTGTTTCTCCGTGACCCATGGTCATTATTAAGGGTAGGGCGGTGCAAGCAATTCTATCACAGTCGTGAATTAGTTAGACTCTGTTGTAGAGATTAGTTCTCAGGGAAGAGATTTCGTTCTTAGCTTAAAAGGAGAGGGAGGAGTGAAAGTAAACCTGTCAGAGGGACTTGTGGGCGTTCCAGTAGTGGTCCCCCACATGGTGCAGGTTCTTCACGCAACTGCCCCGGGACATCGGCCCAGCTTCAGTTCCGGAGACCATTGTGGGGCCGACTGCTATGGCCCGTCCCTTCTTCTCCTCTTTGATAATCACCATCTTCCCTGCCTCCCCCCAGTCATCCATCTTCCTTATGCCGGGTCGCATCACATCGGCCCCGTTGATGAGGAATCTGATGGCGCCCTCGTCGACCACGACGGAGGGAAAGAGGGCAAGGGTGGGTTGTGAGCCCAGAAATGGGAAGAAGGAGTCCCCTGTCTGGACGAACTCGTACTCCTCGAGCCTAACGAAGACGACGCCTTCTTCTGGCTCCGCGCACTCCGCCTGGGCTGACTTCGGCAGAGTGAGCGAGAGGCCCAGGGATCTCTCCAACTTCGCAACCATCGATACAGAATCCCGATGCGACAGAACCCACTTCTTCAACTGGGGAAGCGCGCATGACTGCTTAAATAAATGAATCCAGACGGCAGGTTCAAGGGAACAGTTTGTCCGTAGACATGGCAGTTAAGGTCCTTGACGAAAGCATCGGGAAGGTCGTCCTGATTAAGTTGAAGGGAGGAAAGGTCATCAGGGGCAGCCTGCAAGGGTTCGACCAGCACATGAACCTGGCTCTTGAGAAGGCTGAAGAGGTGTCCGACGATGGCCAGCCGAACTCCCTCGGGACGCTGATTGTGCGCGGGGACAACATAATCATGATTTCGCCTCCGCCGACCTGAAGGACCACGCCCCTCCAGGGCTCTCCGGGATGAGCATCTCCCAAGTGAATCTGCTTTTATACCAAAGGCGCCCAAGCGCGTGCAAGGAAAGGCGCGCATGGTCGATGTTCTGACAGTGGTGGTCGCTGGTGTTGTCGGGCTCGGCCTCGGCGGACTTGCATCCTACGTAGTATTCTATACTAGGCCGAAGCAAACGAGGGTGGCTGTAAAACGGGCGGATGCTCAAGGGAGGACCGTCGAGTCTACCGTGACCACCGCTGACCTAGAGCGCTCTCGGAGAGATATGAGAACGATCATGGTCGAGAGAGACCTTCTCTCGTCAGCTATGATGAAGCTCTACGAAGCGGAGAGCGAAGGGAGGATAACCCGCGAGGAGAGGGAGATGATATCCAAGCGGTACAGCGACCAGATCAAAGAGCTCCAGGCCAAGTTGAAGGACGTTGAGCTCGTCGTCGAGGTAGGAGAGCTCGAAGGACTTCGTGGAGAGCTGGTGACGCTCTTCGAGAGCAAGATACGGAACATCGAATCTAGGCTGGACGTGGCGAAGCAGAGGCTGGGCCCTGCGGCTCCTCAGCCGGCAAGGAAGGAGGTCACCCCCAAGGTCGAAAAGGCGACCGACCTAGAGCGCGCCGTGGAGAGGAGGGCGAAGCCTGAGATGAGCGAGTCCGAGAAGCGGGTCAAGGTAATCAGGGACGAAGTGATGGATGCTCTCACCAAGCTAGAACAGATAGACATCGAGAAGAAGCAGCAGGAAGGCTGATGGACAGGTCAAGGGACGCCCTGAAGGGAGTGGCCAAGGAGCTTGCCAAGGACATCTCCTCGGGCATGACCCTCGGCCTTGGCAGCGGCTCGACCGTGGCGACGCTCCTCGAGGAGCTTTCTCCCCTCGCAATGGCCAGATCGAAGGTGATCAAGGGGGTGCCGACCTCGACCCAGATTGAGATTGTGGCAGCGAGGTGTGGCGTCGAGCTCGTACCGTTCAAGGGCTCGGTCGACCTTGTAATCGACGGTGCCGATCAGGTTGACGCCGGGCTTAACCTGGTCAAGGGCGGAGGCGGGGCTCTCCTGAAGGAAAAGATCGTCATGGGGAGCGCGAAGTCCGTCGCCATAGTCGCCGGAGAGAGCAAGTTCGCGGAGAAGCTCTGCGAAGCCGGAGTGAGGGTCCCCGTCGAGGTCTTCCCGATGGCAAGGGAGAGCGCCAAGCTGAAGCTGTCGATGCTCGGAGGGGTCCCAGAAGAGAGGCTTCTTCCCAAGGGCTATCCATATTTCACTGAGAGTGGAAATGTAATCCTGGACACCCTGTTCGAGCCCATTGGCGACCCGAGGGATTTGGAAATGAGGGTGAAGTCTGCGCCGGGGGTGGCCGAAGTCGGAATCTTCACCATAAAGCCGATCACTGTCTACAGGCTCAGGGACGACGGGAGTTTTGACTCGATGTCGGAATCAGACTAGGTCACGCAAGGCGTACCGGGGCTGGACGCTCCCTCGGTTCTCACTTGGCGCAGAGTGCGACTGCCTTCTTCATACTCCGCATCACTTATAACTACCTGACGGCGGCTACATTTGATAGCCATGACACGCGATGTAGGGTACAAGTCTGCACCAATTGATCCGAACTTCCTATCGAAGCCCGACCAGTTCCCTGAGACAGGCGAACACAGCGGGCACAAGGTGAGGGCAGCTGGAGCCGCGAGGAACGACGGCGACGGAAAGCCGTATCCTACCACCAATGGGATTCACGGGACCCAGGTGGCGATTGACTGGGAGTCGTGCGTCGCCGACGGAGTTTGTATGGATGTCTGCCCCGTCTTCGTGTTCGAATGGTTGCTCAACCCCGGTCAGGCAGGCACCGGGAAGGACAAGGTCGTCGAACAAGGGACCCCTGAATGGAACCAGTACCGGAGCGACAAGTGCGACCCGGTGAGGGAGATGGACTGCATCTTCTGCATGGCCTGTGAGACCAGCTGCCCAACGCAATCCATCAAGATCACCCAGCCGTAGCGCTCGCTCAACTTAATCCACGGCCGGTGTCCAGAGACCGTCTGGATGGCATCTCGAAAAGCCGTCTCAGCCTCGTGTGCCACCTTCGGCGACGTCCTTCGCCAGGGACATGTCTTATGCGGCAGGTACTTCGTGCCGAGCGCCGTCAGTCAGCAAGCGTTTTATTGCGATGGGAGACGGCGGCCTGAAGACAATGGCTGAAGACGCCGATCTGAAGCTCCTGGAGCAGCGGAAGCTGGAGGAGTTGAGGAAGAGGCTGAAGGCGGCGGAACCAACTGCCAAGAAAGAGAAGACCGACAGGGAGGTCGTCGAGGCCGTGCTCTACGACAGGGGGGCTGAAGTCCTTGAGGCAGCATATTCATTCTATCCGGCGGAGACTGATAGGCTGGTCAGAGAACTCGCGGGGATGATCCGTACAGGCCGGCTGAAGGAAAAGATCGGCGGAGGGGAACTGCTATCCATATTCAGGCAGCTCGGGTTGAGGTTTCGGATGAAGACATCCATCAAGGTGATGGACCAGGGGAAGCTTGTCGACCTGAGCGAGAAGCTGGGGAAGAAAGAGCTATGAGCGCTGCGACGGTGGTCAAGGAGAAGATCCTCTCGGTCCCCAAGGGTCGTCAGCCCGTCCTCGTCTGCGGGCTCCCCGGGAGCGGCTATGTAGGGAAGCTCGCGGCGGACCACCTGGTGACCTCATTCAAGCTGAAGAAGGTCGCCGAGTACACCAGCACCGCATTTCCACCTCAGGTGAGCGTGAAGGAGGATGGGACCGTGGAGCCCCCCAAGGGGGAGCTGTTTTTCGCATCCATGAAGGGCAGGAAGAGCATCATGGTGTTCACGGCCGACACGCAGCCCACGACATCGGAGGGAGAATACGAGCTTTCAGACAAGGTCGTGAGATTCGCAAAGAAGTGCGGTGTGAAGAGGATATACACGCTGGCAGCCTACATAACCGGCTCGTTTACGAAGTCCCCAAGGGTGTATGGTGCAGGAACCTGCAGAGAGATGGCAGATGTGCTGTCTGCCAACGGGGTTACGCTGATGAAAGACGGCGGAATCAGTGGGATGAATGGGCTGCTCATAGGCGTGGGGGCGCTCAGGGGACTGGAGGGGGCGTGCCTCCTGGGGGAGACGTCGGGCTACGTCGTCGACGCCGCGGCGTCCAAGGCTGTCCTCGAGCTGCTGTCGAAGGTGCTAGACATCCCGGTGGATACGTCCAGGCTGAAGGAGAGGGCTGAAGAGACACAGAAGGTGATTAGCCAGCTCCAGGCGATGGCAGATCAGTCGCGAGAGGCGGCCCCGCAGTCGTCGCGCGAACAGAGGCCCGGCTACATCGGATAGGAAGTCAGAAGGGATAGAAGTCGGGGAACCTGACCCCGAAGATGCCTACCAGAATCACATCCAAGACCAGCAGTATGAGCCACGCCAGGACAGCTATTCCGACGGCACCGAGCCATGACGTGTCGAAGGCGTTCCTGAAGACTGCCAGCCATCCTAGGAAGCCGAGGAGGAGGGCTATTGCCACCGCGGGCGAGCCTATGACAGCCCCAAGGGCGAAAGCGACCAAGAAGTAGACGACGTAGTAGACCACTACCCCACCCAATGTGGCGCCCATGGCGTCGCCGAAGGTGGCGTTGCCTCCCTTGACTAGCTTGCCTGCAAAGTATACCGGGACTGACACTACGACCCAGAGAACGGCCAGGCCCACCAAGTAGACGAGTAACCCGACTGCGTCGCTGGGCAGGTGTGGTTGAATCGACCTGGATCACCCTTTGATGTTGCCCACTGGCCGCAGCGCTACGACCTTCTTTGAGATGCCTGCCTTGTCCATGGTCTCCACCACCTCGGAGATGTCCTTGTAGGCCATCCCGGCCTCCTCGGCAAGCCCGTCCATGGTGGCAGCCTTCACGTAGATTCCCCGATCCAGCATCTTACGCTGTAGTTCGGCGCCACGCACCTCGCGTTTCGCCGCTGTCCGGGACATGGTCCTCCCT
Organism: Nitrososphaerota archaeon; assembly: GCA_029785685.1. Next base: position 132,360 of record JAFLZE010000001.1, read on the forward strand.
GACCCATGGGCAGTGGAACCGAAAGTCTCCGCCATGGCTTTCTGGGTCCCGACGAGCAGGTAGGAACCGGTCTCCATTGACCCTCCTATAATCACGGGCTGCCCTATGTCCCGGTAAGGCGCGGGGATGTCCGGGTGTCCCGGGCCGAAACTGCGCGTCGCCCCCTTCCTGTGCACCAAGACATCTGCGTTCGTGCCGTCGTAGGCATGCCTCTCCACCTTGGCTACGTTGTGGCATACGTCGTAGATGAGATGCATGTCGAGAGCCTCGGCTTCTCTGTGGAAGGTCTTGGAGAAAGCCTCCCTGACGCGCTGCACTATGATCTGCCTGTTGGTGAACGCCATGTTAGCTGCGCACACCATAGCCCCGTAGTAGTCCTTACCCTCCTTCGACGTGAACGGGGCGCAGGCGAGCTCTCTGTCCTTGACCTGGATGCCATATCTCTTCATCGCGCCGTCGAAGACGCGGAGATAGTCGCTCCCTATCTGGTGGCCGAACCCTCGGCTCCCGCAATGTACCATGACGAGCACCTGGTCCTCCTGGACAATCCCGAAGTGCCTGGCGAGTTGAGGGTCGAAGTGCCTGGCCGGGTCAACCACCTGAATCTCAAGATAGTGGTTGCCGGAGCCCAGCGTCCCGAGTTGGCCAATCCCCCTGGTCCGAGCCTGGCGACTGACCTTGGATGGGTCCGCCCCCTTGATGTACCCTCCCTCTTCGACGTGAGCTGGGTCGTCCTCCCATGCCTGGCCGTTCTCGGCGCACCATTTCACACCGTACTTCATGATCTCGTCGAACTGAGGCTCACTTACCCTCAGGAACCCCTTTACGCCCACTCCTGCGGGGACGAGTTTGAAAATGAGGTCTACTAGCTCTTTTATCTTTGGTTTGACCTCTGAGTATGTAAGATTCGTTCTTATCAAGCGCATTCCACAGTTAATGTCGAAACCAATCCCTCCCGGGGAAATAACCCCTTTTTCGAGGTCGAATGCTGCTACCCCCCCTATCGGGAACCCATACCCCCAGTGGGCGTCTGCCATGGCGTAGGCCTGTCGGACGATCCCCGGGAGGCAGGCGACGTTGGTCACCTGCTCAATCACGCCGGAGTCCATCGCTTCGAGGAGCTTGCGCGTAGCGTAGATCTTCGCAGGGACGTTCATCCCAGGTTTGTAGGCCTGCGGAATCTCCCACGAGAAGTCGGACAACTGCTTGAACGAGCTTGTCTGTGCCACCCAGAGCCCCTGCCTCTTCTCTTGGTTGCGAGTTGGGCCTTTAAGGGTTTGGAGGCCTCAGATGTCGAGGACGATGGTCGCCCTCCATCTGTCCCCCTCGTGGCGTATACCGAACATGTGCATGGTCACGGCTTTCACGTCATTCCTGAGAGAGTGACGCTCCCTGTCGATCGACTCCCCTCGTGCCTTCGCCCGGAGCGACCGGCCGTCGGACGCAACCTCGACGCTGTAGTCCCTGAAGAGAAGAGAGTCGACGTCCTTGGCTATGATGAGCTCGGTGAGGAAGTCGTACAGAAGCCTGTCGGCGTCGTCGGACTCCAGGGCTATGTCCCTGCCTACCGTGGCGCGGAGCGTCGCCGGGTCTACCATGATGTCGGTGACCGCGAGGGCGCAGGATTCGAAGAGCCCGCCGAGGGACGTGGCTTCAGCCTCGAACGCAACATCGGCTAGCGCCACGTCTGGGAGGTAGCGGAAGGTCAACCGGTCTCTTTGACCGTCGTCAGCCCCGGCTCTTAACCTGTGCGCAGCTTAGGCATGGTGTTGAGCCTGGACCACGCCGAGCTCCTTCCCGGCGGTCTCAAAGGCGCCTATGGCGAAGTCGAGGTCCTCGTCCGTCAGGGCGGCATTCATGATGGTCCTAATCCTTGCCTTGCCCTGGGCGACCATCGGGTAGACTATGGGCAGGGCAAAGACCCCGATCTCGAAGAGCCTGGAGCTGAGTTTCTTCGCCTTCCCGCTCTCTCCCACCATCACCGGGGTTATGGGGGTCTCGCTCTTGCCTATGTCGAAGCCCAGGTCCTTCATGCCCCTCTTGAAGTAACGGGTGTTGTCCCAGAGTTTCTGGACGTGCTGCGGCTCGTTCTCCAGCACGCCTACGGCTGCCATGCATGCGGCGGCTACCGCAGGAGGGTGGGACCCGCTCAGAAGCCAGGTGCGGGACTTGTTGTAGGCAAAGTTGATCAGGTCCTTGGAACCTGATACGTGTCCTCCTACGACCCCGAACGCCTTGGAGAATGTCCCCATCTCCACCTGGACCTTGTCCCTTGAAAGGCCGAAGTGGGAAACTATCCCTCTTCCTCCTTTACCGAGGACGCCTTCGCCATGGGCGTCATCGACGTAGACCATGGCTCCGTGCTCGGCACCTAGGGCTGCGACCTCGTCGAGGGGCGCCACGTCGCCATCCATCGAGAAGACGCCGTCCGTTATTATCAGGATCCGCCTGTACGCCGGCGTCGACCTCTCCGCCTCGGAGAGCACCCGGGCGAGGTCATCCGTGTCGGCGTGTTTGTAGACCTTGCGGTCTGCGGCTGACAGCCTTACTCCGTCGATTATGCTTCCATGGTTCAACTCGTCGCTTATGATCAGGTCCCCTTTTCCCGCCAACTGGGGAATCAGCCCGGAGTTCGCTGCGAAGCCTGTCTGGTACACGAGGGACGCGTCGGCGTCTTTGAACTTCGCGAGTCTCTTCTCGAGCTCCATGTGGATGTCCATGTTCCCCGCGATGGGTCTGACTGAACCCGAGCCAGCGCCGTGGGTCCTGACGGCCTCGATGGCTGCCTCCTTCAGCTTGGGGTGGTTGCTGAGCCCGAGGTAGTTATTCGAACAGAACATCAGAACCTTCTTCCCGTCGACCGAGCACCAAGGGGTGCTGGGTCCTCCGAGGACGCGGAGTTTCCAGTCGAGCTCCTGGCTGACTAGGTCACCGTACTCTTGTCTGAGAAAGCCGGTAGGGTCCCTCATCGCTGACAGCCGCGCCCACCGTGTGGTTAAACGGTTTTCCCCTCAGGCCTTAGCCGGGTCGTGAGCTTGGCGAGCATGTCGGCCACCATCCCGGGGAGGTCGTAGTCTGGTTCCCAACCCCAGTCTCGCCTTGCCTCTGTGTCGTCTATGGACTGGGGCCAGGAGTCAGCTATCTTCTGGCGTGAGTCAGGAGCGTAGGTCACCCTGAACCCAGGGACAAGCTTCGCTAGCTCTGAGGCTAGCATCCCGGCCGAGAAACTGAATGCGGCCAGGTTGTAGCCAAGGTGCCGAGGCACCTTGGATGCGGGTGCTTCCATCACTTGGACGGTGGCCTTCAGAGCGTCTGGCATGTACATCATGGGGAGGACCGTGTCTTCCCGCAGGAAGCAGGTGTACGACCCGGTCCTGATGGCTCCATAGAATATCTCCACGGCGTAGTCCGTGGTCCCGCCTCCGGGAGGGGTGACGCTGCTGATTAGCCCTGGATAGCGGAGGCAGCGGACGTCAAGTCCGTACTTCGCGTGGTAGTAGTTGCAGAGGAGCTCTCCGGCGACCTTGGTCACGCCGTACATGGTCGTAGGGGTCAGGGGGGCGTTCTGAGGAGCGTTAGCCCTGGGCGCGTCTGGGCCGAAGGCGCCGATGGAGCTCGGCCAGAACACCTGCGAAACACCGTTCGTCCTTGAGGCTTCAAGTACGTTCCTTAGCCCGTCCATGTTCACCGTCCAAGCGAGCTGGGGGTTCTTCTCCCCCGTCGCGGACAGTAGCGCTGCGAGGTGATAGACAGTGTCTACCTTGTACTCCTTCAGGGCTGCGACAACGGCGGCCTGATTTCCGGTGTCGAGGGTGAGTAAAGGGCCGTCCCTGAGCGACGGGCCGCCAGGCGACGTGTGAATCGCCGCAACCACGTTGTCTTTACCATAGAGGGATCGGAGATGCGGGACGAGTTCTGCGCCTATCTGACCAGCCGAACCGGTGACGAGGACCCTGGGAGCCAACTCGGAACTGCGCTGGCTCTACCTGTTTAAGGGTTAGCGGCTCACAAGAGTACCTTCATCGTGATAGTGGAGACCACGCCAGGCTTCGACCTGAGGTTCTCCGCGATGATGGACTTCACCGCCTGGTCGTCCGCACCTTCCACCATTATGAGCAGGTCATACAGCCCATAGAGTTGATAGACAGATTTTATGCCCGGCGTGCCCCTCAGCGCAGTGATGTTCTGCTCTTCGGAACCGGGACTCAGGTTCACCAGTACTATCGCTCGTTCCATGCCTTGCTGAGTGAGCGGAAGCCCTTGGATTAAAGATTACGGCCTCGTTTCAGGCGCGGGAGATTCGCTTGACCGCGTCCTCCAGCGGCATGGTCTCTTCGGCACGCCCTTTCATATCCCGCAGGGTGACCGTGCCTACCCTGGCCTCCCTCTCGCCTATGATCACGGTCCATGTAGCCCCCATCCGGCTCGCGTCCTCAAGCTGCTTCGATAGCGGCCTGTCCTGGAGCGAGGTCTCGCATGGAATCCCCGAGTCCATCAAGGCCTTCCGGGCCTTCGAGGCTTGAGCCCCGAAGCGTCCACCCGCAACCGCCACGTAGACTAACAGCCCGGCGGGCCTGGTCTGGGCGGCGATGGATAGTGCCATTCGTTCGATCCCGCCTGCCGCCCCGGTGGCCGAGAGATCGGGCCGTCCGAACATCCGGGGAAGGGCATCATACCGCCCACCCCCGAACAGGGAACCGAGCCGCGGGTTCCTGTTGTCCGTGGCTTCGAAGACTATTCCGGTGTAGTAGTCGATTCCTCGCACTATACTCATGTTGTACTCCACGTTCCGCACCCCCCTGGAATCGAGCATGTCAGCCAGGGCCCGGAGGTCCTTGGTCGCTTCCTGGCCCAACCCCGAGACCTCCGACAGAACTTTGTCAGGGCTCCCCCGTACGCTGCCGAATTCGAGCAACTCGCGTACGCGCTCCGGACCGAATCCTTTCCCCACATACTCGTCCGTCAACTCCTCGATGGTCTTCTTCTCGACCTTGTCGAGAGCTCTCATCAGGTCGACCAGCTGCGCCCCGTCAGTGATTCCGAGCTTCCCTCGGATGAAGCCGTCCACCACCCGTCTGTCGCCGACCTTTATCGTAGCTTCCGACAACCCGAGCCGGCCAAGCATCGCTGAGCAGGCATCCAACACCTCGGCGTCGAGTTCTACTGACGGCGGTCCGAACACCTCCAGGTCCCACTGATGGGACCATCTGTACCGCCCGTACTGGGGCTCGTCGTAGCGCCAGATCCCGCCAGAGGCGGCGAGCTTGACCGGCAGCCTCAACCCCTTGCGGGAACAGACATACCGGGTGATCCCCACTGTCATATCGAACCGGAGCCCGACGTCCCTTCCTCCCTTGTCCTTGAAAGCGTAGATCTCCTTGTCGACCGCTTCGCCGCTCTTGGCTCTGAGTACGCCGAGGTGCTCCAGCGATGCTGGTTCCATCAGCTGGAAGTTGTAGAGCCGCGACACTTCCTCGAAGGCCGCTCTTACCCTCGAGTGGAGCGCGTATCTATCAGGCTCAATGTCGTCCACTCCTCTGGGGAGAGCGAGGTCCAACTCTAGCTGGCCTTCTCCTTCAGCGAGGAGATCTGGGCGAGCATTGCCGTAAGCTGGAGCTCAGGTTGCGACCCCTGCACGAGGCGGAAGTCGTACTCGGCGAGTATGGATATGACCTTGCCTAGGTCCGGGACCTTGATCCCCCCCAGGGATTCGTTGGCGTACTTCAGGAAGTCTCTCTCCGGGACACCGTAGACCCGGGTGAGCTCGACCATCTTCGACCTCGCAGCTTCGAAGTCCCCGTCGAGGGCTGCGCTCATGATGTCTGCCACGCGTCCCTTCACGGTGGCGCCGGTCACGGACCTGACTGAGTCCAGGGTAATCTCTCCGGTGGCGGACGCGGCCTGCAGCATGTTGATCGCCTGCCGCAGATCGCCTTGGGTGGCTTCGTAAATCGCACCAAAGACAGAGTCTCCCGAGTGTTCCAGCTTCTCCTTCTTCGCGATGGCCTTCAGGTGCTCCACTACAGGCCCCTCGCCATACCTCTGGAACCTGAAGATTGCGCACCTACTCTGCAGGGGCTCGATTATGCCTGACGAGTAGTTGCAGATCAGTATGAAACGGGTGTGCGCAGAGTTCTCCTCCATTATGCGGCGGAGAGCAGTCTGCCCATCTGAAGTCATCTCGTCGCTTTCGTCGAGAATCACCAGCCTGTATGGGACCCCCTCCCGCCTGTCTGCGAAACGGGCGAAGGTCTTGATCCTTTCTCTAACCACATCTATCCCACGTTCGTCGCTAGCGTTGAGCGAGAGCGTGTAATCATGCCAGGGTTCGCCGAGTATGTACCTCGCGATTATCGCCGCGGTGGTGGTCTTCCCTGAGCCAGGGGGGCCAGCAAAGAGCAGATGCGGGAGTTGTTCCTTCTTCTGGAGAAGCGCCTGGAGCCTTTGCTTGACCGACTCCTGGTCGACGAGCTCCGCCATGGTGGCCGGCCTGTACTTCTCCACCCACATCATCTCCGAAAGGGGCATCTAATCCCTTCTCCGCGTGGTCCACAAGTTCCGCAATTACGTGAAGACTAGCATCCCATTCTTATTTATCCGTTCAAGGAAAAGAGGCCCTGACCCGGGTCGCCTCGTCTCCCGGCCTTCTTTAGAGACGCCAGTCGGTCTGATGTCTCAGTCTGCAGACAAAACAACCACCTGTGCGTCCAGGAGCGCTGGCGTCTGGAAGCCCGCATGGGTGGAATGAGCGAAGTCTGGTCAGGCATCGAACAAGCGCCCAATGTTTATTATCGAGGCAGGCCATTTGATGCCCGACTTGTCCGAAGAGCAAATCGCCCTAAGGCAGATGCTCGAGCGTAGGGAGAGGGAATACCTGCTCGGCACAGCCAGGGCGAAGATGCGGTCGTCCATCGAAAACCTCGACGTAGGCGACTTCCACATTGAGAAGTTGTCCGAGGGCGAGGCCGTGGAACTCCCCCGATGGGTATTGGACGAGCTGGCAGCACAGGGCATGGCTGAGTCATCGGAGGCCCCCTTCGAGAACGAGATCTTCAACGCCCTCAGCAAAGAGAAGATGATGGGACCGCTGCAGCTTTCAGGGCTGGCTCCGGATTTCTACATAAGGATGAAGAGGCGCCTGGGCACGCTCAAGGCCGCAGTGGCCGAGGGGAAGACAAGGAGGGAGGACCTCGAAAGACTGCGGGTGGTCTGCTACGACCTTATCGGGATAAGGCTCAGCAAACTCCTTTCGCTTTCCAGCTCGTCGACCCCCGCTTCGACCCTGGCGGACAAGCTCACCCCTGAGGAGAAGGAGTTCTTCGTGATATCTCAGTCACTATCCAAAGAGTGGAAGTCCGGGCTGCTCGGAGGCTCGAGCTAGGTGGCTACACTCACCAGTGGAAAGCTCTCTGAACAGTTCGAGGACTTTCTGAAGTCGGTCGTGGACCGAGATGGGGCTCCATTGTACAGGAGCAAGATTTCACAGCTCATAGCTACGGAGGGGAAGTCTCTGGTAGTCGACTTCGGCGACCTCCTGCGATACAACAACGACCTGGCGAACAGGGTCCTCATGGAGCCAGACTCGTCACTTGCTTCTTTCAAGATAGCCGCCTTTGAGACCATGAGGAGCGAGAACGCCCTCTACGCCGACAGGGTCAAGCGGGAGCTGACAGTCCGTCTTCGGAGCCTCCCTGACCTTGTGCCACTAAGGAGAGTAGACACGTCTTACATCGACCACATGCTCGCGGTCTCAGGTATGGTGGTGAGAACATCCGAGCTGAGGCCGATGATGACAGAAGCCGCGTGGGTCTGTCCGAGCGGCCACCTCACCTACCAAGAGCAGGACGACCTGGTCCTCAAGCGCCCTCCGAAGTGCGAGCTTTGCGGGGAGGCGAGGAATTTTGAGCTCAACAAGAAACATTGCAAGTTCATCGACTTCCAGGTGCTCAGGATCCAGGAGCTCCCTGAGGAACTCCCCCCTGGTCAGCTCCCGCAGTTCTTCGACGTCAACGTCGAAGGCGACATCGTGAATATGGCGAGGCCAGGAGACAGGGTGGTGCTCACCGGCGTGGTGAGAGCAGTACCCGACTACACTCTCGGCCAGGTGAGAACTAGGCTGTTCAGATCGCAGGTAGACTGTAACCACGTCGAAGTGAGGGGGAAGGAGCCAGACCAGGTGCTCGTGACGAAGGAGGACGAGGAACTGATCAGGAAGATTGCGTCCGCACCGGACGCCTACGAGAACCTAGTCAACTCCATCGCCCCCGTCATCATGGGTCACCTGCAGGAGAAGGAGGCGATTCTCCTTCTGCTCGCAGGAGGAAGCGCGACGAAGCTCCCCGACGGGACCAAGCTGAGAGGGGACATCAACGCTCTATTCGTAGGCGATCCCGGATGCCTGGTCGCGGACGAAAGAGTGGCCCTCGGGAATGGTGCGATTGCCAAGATTGGAGAGATTGGATCGTCACACCTGCAGCCAATCGAACTCCAGGTTCTAACGGGAGAGGGAGGAGGCAGGCGCGCCTGGGCGAAGAAATTCCATCACTACCAGGGTCAACCTACCATGGAGATTGTGACGGAGAGCGGCAAGAGCATCAGGGGCACTTTCAACCACCCCCTCCTCGTGGTCGGAAGCGATGACGGCACTCCTTTCAGTAAATGGAAGCGCCTGGACGAGCTGAAGGTAGGAGACAGAATAGCCGCCGCTACCTACATTCCCTGCACCATCACAGACAATATTCCGACTGGGTTTAGAGTGTTCCAGCCGAGACTCGGGCCGAAGTTCAAGGGAAGGCTCCCGGCATATGTTGACGAGGATCTAGCAGGGTACCTAGGCTACCTTCTTGGAGATGGGTTCGTGGACCGGTGCAGCGCGGTGGCCACCATATCCGAAGACGAAATCGACTTGCTCCCGAAGCTAGAGGGGATGATAACACGGCTGTTCGCAGTGACTCCTAGGTTGACCCGTCGCCGCAGGGCCGACAGAAACGTGCGGATGACCGACCTATACCTGAACAGCGAATGCATAGCTGCGAACTTGGCGTTTCTGCGGGTCAAGCGGGTTCCGAACCTCATCCTGAGATCCGGAAATAAAGCGGTGGCCTCTTTCCTGAGATGGCTCTTCGAGGCCGATGGGACGGTGCTCTCGAAGGGGAGGGGTCGAAGAGCGGTTGGCCTCAAGGCCAAGGACATAGAGCTCCTACGTGACGTCCAGGTCCTGCTCCTCAGGTGGGGAATCCACTCTAGAATAGTCGGAAATGCTCTCCTGATAAGAAGAGGAGAGGACCTCGTCAAGTATGCAGAACACGTTGGGTTCGTGTCAAAGAAGAAGACGTCGAAACTCGAACGGCTTGCCAAAGAAGCCAAGATTTTCGGCAGGGTTCACAAGCAAATGAGCGAGAGAGTCGTGGCCGTCATTCCGAGGCCCGCTGCAGACGTGTACGACATTGAGGTTCCCCAGGGCCATAGGTTCATCGCAAACGGACTCGTCTCCCACAACACGGGCAAGTCCGAGTTGCTGAAGTTTGCGTCTCAGGTGGCACCGCGCGGACTCTACGCCTCAGGGAGGGGGACCACGGCCGCGGGACTTTCGGCGGCTGTGATCAGGGAGAAGAACGTGCTGATGCTCGAAGCAGGAGTGGTTGTGCTGGCCGACCTCGGCATAGCCGCCATAGACGAGTTCGAGAAAATGAAGCCTGAGGACAGGACAGCTCTCCATGAGATGATGGAGCAGCAGACGGTGACCATCGCGAAGGGAGGTATCTACGCGACGCTTAACGCTAGGACGGCCATCCTGGCGGCCTGCAATCCGGTACTGGGACGGTACAACCCGTTCCAGAACCTCATCGAAAACATAGGGACCCTCCCTATCCCGCTGCTGACGAGATTCGACATCATCTTCGTCTTCAGGGACCAACCAACCCCCGCGGACGACGAGAAGCTGGCCAATCACATCCTGTCGGTTCACGCCCGCCGATCATATACGACCCCTCCGCCAATCGAGTTCAGCCTCCTCAAGAAGTACCTGACCTTCGCCAAGAGGATCTCTCCGACGCTTACGAAGGCAGCCATGGATAGGATAAGGGAGTTCTATCTCGACCTTAGGAGGGCGAGCGGGACGGAAGACTCGATCCCCCCCACGCTGAGGACACTGGAGGCGCTGATCAGAATCTCGACCGCCCGGGCGAGGGTGCTACTCAGGGACGAAGTGACCGAAGAAGACGCGCTAGCCGCCATAGGCCTGATGAACAGGATGGTGGAGGACATCCTCACCGACGCGGCGACGAAGAAGACTGACTTCGGGATTCAGCTGGGCAAGCCAGCGGGGGAGACCAAGAACCTCAGGTCCGCGTTGGAGGTCCTGAAGGCCCTGGAGGGCCCTGAGAAGAAACCAGTCGAGCGCAAGCTGTTCAAGGACGAGCTCGTGAAAGCTAAATTCGCAGACGAAGACGCGGAGAAGATGATAAGGACCATGTTCAGGGAAGGCATGGTATACGAGTCCAAGCCAGGTTACATCCGCAGGTTGGGCGCCTAGAATGGGAGCGCGGGACTTGGGCGACCGCTGGAAGGGCCGGAGCGCCTTGAGCCTGACCTGCCCGGCATCCAGAAGGTAGGTGGGCATTCCTGAAGGTGGACGAGATAAAGGCGCCAGAGGAACTAATCCAGTTCGTGAAGGACAAAGGCATCACCGAGCTCTATCCGCCCCAGGAACAGGCAATACGAGCGGGGCTGCTCGAAGGAAAGAGCCTGGTAGTGTCGTCCCCCACCGCCTCCGGGAAGACCTTGCTCGCTCTGATGTCTGCGTACTTCAGGGCGAAGCTGGAGAGAAAGAAGGTGGTGTACCTTGCCCCCCTGAGGGCGCTAGCTTCAGAGAAATACGCCGAGTTCTCCGAGCTGACCAGGTTCGGCATACGCACAGCCATCTCGACCGGGGACTACGACTCGAGCGGCGAGACCCTCGGCAAAGCCGATGTCATAGTACTCACCAACGAGCGGTTCGACTCTGTGATGAGGCACAGGGTGTCCTGGGTCAATTCGGTTGGGCTGTTCGTCGCCGACGAGGTGCACCTAGCAGGGAACGACAGGCGGGGGCCCACCCTGGAGATGATCCTTACGAAGGTAGTCCACCTCGGCCTGGACGCGCAGCTCCTGGCCCTGTCTGCAACGGTCAGCAACGTGAAATCGGTCGCGGAATGGCTTCACGCCACCCCAGTGGAACTCGACTGGAGGCCTGTCCCCCTCAAAGAGGGCGTCTACGACTACGGAAGAGTCGTGTTCACCGATGGCGAAGAGGTGCAGATCCCCAGGTCCACCTATGGTTCTCCCATCGACGTCGCCATGGACACTTTGAAAGAAGGTGGCCAGGCGCTGGTCTTCGCCAGCACCAGGAGGAGGGCGGTGAGCCTTGCCACCAGGTCGGCGGAGTTGACCCACAGACGCCTGACCCCGGACGAGAAGAGGGCAGCGTCCGAAGCATCACGACGGATACTGGGGTCAGGTGAAGAGACGAGCTTGAGCCGGCTCCTCGCTGAAGTGGTGGCGAAGGGGAGCGCGTTCCACCACGCGGGACTCGAGCCTGAGCACAGGCGAATCGTGGAAGACTACTACAGAGCCAGGGCAATCAAACTCCTCGCAGCGACCCCGACCCTCGCGGCGGGGGTCAACCTCCCAGCGCGGCGGGTTGTGATAGCCGACATGACCCGCTACGACGCAGAGAGAGGCGGAAACTCGGAGATTTCGGTCCTAGAGTACAGGCAGATGGCCGGCAGGGCCGGGAGACCCCAGTACGACGACCACGGGGAGACGGTGATGGTCCCGCCCCCCTCGCAGACTGCCGCAAGCTTCCTGGAGCACTACACGAAGGAGCCGCCCGAGCCGATAAAGTCCAGGCTGTCGGACGAGGCATCGATGCGGTCGCATACCCTGGCCACCATAGCCACAGGGAGGGGCCTCTCGAAAGGGGACCTCGACAGCCTCTTCAGGGAGACTCTGCTGGCCAGGGAGGCCGGCCAGGCGGAGGTCTCGAAGCTGACCGAGAAGGCTCTCGGCTACCTTCTCTCCGAAAGGCTGCTCGAGCCCCATGGCGGGCTATTCTATGCGACGGATTTCGGGACTAGGGTGTCCGTCCTCTACATAGACCCGGCCACCGCCGTCCTATTCAGGGACGCGGTGAGGCGCACTGAGCCCGGGAGGGACTACACTGCCGGCTTATTGCATCTGGTCGCCTCAGCGCCTGACTTCGAGCCGAAGTTCCCGTTGAGAAGCAAGGACTATGAGCAGGCCATGGCATTCATGGAAGAGCATGCTTTCGAGATGCTGGCCAAGCACACGACGAGGGAGTTCTCAGACTATGACAGGGCCCTCCAGGACGTGAGGAGCGTCATGGCGCTCCATGGATGGATAGACGAATGGAGAGAGGAGCAACTCCTGACCAGGTTGGGGGTAGAGCCGGGCGACATGCACAGGGCTGTCGACAACGCAGACTGGCTCCTCCACGCGCTGGGGGAGCTTTGCAAGCTGTTCAAACTGCCTGACATGGTGAAGCAGTCGGACATCCTGCGGAGGAGGGTGGTGAGCGGCGTCGGAAGGGAGCTGGTGGAGCTCACTACGGTCAGTGGGATCGGAAGGGTGAGGGCGCGCGCGCTGTACTCGGCTGGATTCAGGACCATTGAGGACCTAGACGAGGCGCCTGCAGAGAGGCTCGCCGCGGTCGACAAGGTAGGGGCGGCGGTTGCCAGGAAGATCAAAGAGCAGGTGAAGAGTCGCTGAGCTTAGACGGCCTGGAAAGAGCCGCCCACGAGCTGGCGGGGCGCGTCCGGGCCGCGGTGGAAAGTTCAGTCGGGGGGGAGGAGAAGGTGGCGGTCGCATTCTCTGGAGGGCTGGACAGCTCAGTAGTGGCGACGTGTGCGGCGGCCGATGCCCAGGTGATTGCGTGCACAGCCTACGCAGACGGCGCGGGGGACTCGGCACGCGCCCGCAGGGCAGCCGACGCCTTGGGGGTGGAGCTCGTGGTCACCCGTCTCACCCCTGAGACAGTGGCGCGAGAAATCGCCGGAATCGACCTCCCCTTCGAGGCTACCCTCATGGACCGGAGCCTCTGGTGCCTGTACTCCATCGTCTCTCAGAGCGCGAGAGAAGCAGGGGCGCGGCTGATTCTCCTGGGCCAACTGGCAGACGAGTTGTTCGGCGGCTATGCGAAGTACTACGCCGCGATGGGCGGTCGGGGGGCGGACGTCGTCGCATCGATGATGGAGGCCGATGTGGAGGAGTACTTCCGTAGGGGGAGGATTAGAGACATGAAAGCTTGTTCCAGGTGGGTTGAACCGAGGCTCCCCTTCGAACAGCTAGTCGGATATGCCGCGACGATCCCGATGTCCCTCAAGATGAGGGACGGTGTCAGGAAGGCGGTCCTGAGGAGGGCGGCGGTGGAACTCGGCGTCCCCGAGACGATAGCCTGGGAGCCCAAGAAGGCGGCCCAGTACAGCTCTGGAGTCCAGAAGCTGGTGGCCAATGCACCTTTTAACAGCCCCGAATGAAGGGAGCCCATGATACCTTCGCCGCAACCAAAGGGGAGACTCGTCGGATTCAAGCCCTTGCAAGAGAGGTTCAGCTACTACGCCCTGGACGATGGGACGGTGCTCGGGATAAAGCCGGCCATGGTGAAAGTATACAGGCTCCAGAACCCGGACAACACCCTCGCTACATCCCCTGACGGGACCCCGGCGTACTTCTATACGACCCAGAACATAACGCAGGTGCTCACCCCCGCCGAATACAAGTCCCTGAAGGGCGACGACCTGACCGAATGAGCAGGGAGCCGTATCTCGCTTCAGAAGACTCTGCACTCCTGAAGGCAGCGTTGACTGCCTACTCGGGGGATAGTTGCCTGGAGATAGGGGCGGGGAACGGGGGGAACCTCATTGAACTGGCCAAAAGATTCAGGACGGTGGTAGGAACAGACCTGGTCAGACCCTCCATGACAGACTGGAGGCGGGAGGCAGACTTCGTCCTCACGGACGGAGCGGCGTGCCTTCGCAGCTCTTGTTTCGACCTGGTGGCTTTCAACCCCCCCTATCTTGAGGGGGATGAGACTGGTGACATCGCGGTCGAAGGAGGACGTCTGCTGGAAGTCCCCAAGGCCTTTCTGTCTGAAGCCTTCCGCGCGGTGAGCCGGACTGGGAGGGTAGTTTTCCTCGTCAACGATGACATAAACATAGAGGAAGTGAAGGCGACGTGCGAAGAAAGAGGCTTCGGGCTCCGGCTGCTAACCTCACGCAGGGTGTTCTTTGAAGTGCTTTCAGTGTACGAGGCGGCCGCAATGAGTCAGGGAATTGGTTTGGACGAGGGTTCCCAAGCTCGGATGCAAGGGCATGGGGCGGGGACCGCCTCCCACATAGGTGAATGCGCTGCCTAATTTGTTAGGGGAGCCGTTCATAAGGGAGTGATTTCCACTTCTGGAAATCGTCTTTCCGGGTTAAATATATGTGCGATACCCTAACCTGTTAAGCGATGCTGAGACAAATAACAATCCAGGTGAGGACGGAGAATAAGCTACAGGACGTGGCGAAAGCCAACGGGGTCAAACTCAGCGTTGTAGACTGCAAGCCGTTCAACAGGACAGGGATGTCGCTCCTCCTAGAGCTAAAGGGAAATCCCAAGAGCGTCCGCTCAGCTGTGGCGGAGATTCGCAAGGCCGAGGGAGTAAGGCAGGCGGTAGAAGGCGAGATGGAAGGCGACTCTGTCCCGCTCTTGGTAGTCCTGTCCCGGCCGGCGATATGCAGGGCGTCGAACGACGCCGCCATAGTCTGCCTCGAGTGCCCGTTGAACTCTGAGTCTCAACCCGCCTCGTGGAAGCTCATAGTCAGGAAGACCAGCGATTTCAGACAGGTGCTGTCTAGCCTTGAGAAGGAAGGAGTAGAGGCGAAGATTGAAGACGTCGCCCCGCTCGAAAGGAAGGCCACACTGACAGACAGGCAGAAGGAGATCATGTCCACGGCTGTGGCGAAGGGATACTTCGAGTTCCCGAGGAGGATCAGCCTTACTGGTCTGAGCGAGATGGTAGGCGTGAAGCCCTCGACGCTCAGCGAGATTCTGAGGAGCGCAGAACGTAGGATAATGTCGAACGCCCTGAACGTCCCGCTTCAGGAAGAGTAGAGGCACCAGCGTGCGGGCCATGGCGCCTGTTATGGTCATGCTACGCGTCATCTGCGAAACCTTTTGAGGCGCCACTCGACAGTTTAGCTCTCATATTTTGAGCAGCCCGACATTGAGAACGCGGGTAAACCGCGTCATTCAGCAAGGGTACCTCGCGAAGTGGGTAACGGTCGGCCTGCTGATAGGCGTCGTCGCCGGGGCTGGTGCGGTCGGCTTCTACCTGGCCATCCAGGCAGTGAACAACTACCTCCTTGGCGGAATAACAGGGTTCTTCCCCCCCAACCCCGCGGGCGAAGGAGCAGCCCCGATATCGGTCCACCCAGACTACCTGCTGATACCGGTGGCGACGGTGATAGGCGGGCTAGTCGCGGGGTTCCTTGTCTACCGCTTCGCCCCCGAGGCCGAAGGGCATGGGACGGACGAGGCCATAGCGGCCTTCCATCGACACGACGGGAATATCCGCAGGAGAATCCCGCTGGTCAAGGCACTGGCGTCGGCGTTCACGATAGGTTCTGGGGGGAGCGGAGGAAGGGAAGGTCCGACCGCCCAGATCGCTGCGGGCTTCGGCTCCTTCATCGGAGACATCCTGAAGCTACCCGTGAAAGATCGGCGCATCGCCGTAGCGGTCGGGATTGGAGCCGGAATTGGGGCCATCTTCAAGTCACCGTTCGGCGGTGCCATCCTGTCTGGGGAGATACTTTACAGCGGTGGAGACTTTGAAGTGGAGGCGCTAATCCCGTCATTTATCGCGTCCCCCATAGGGTATATCATATTCGCCTCCTACACCGGGTTCACCCCCATCTTCGGAAGCGGGCTCTCCTACTCATTCACAGAACCCAGGAACCTACTCATCTACGCGGCCCTCGGCATCGTATGCGGGCTCGTAGGAAGGCTGCACACTACTACGTTCTACTCCGTGAAGAGCCTCTTCGCAAGAATGCCCTTCACGAAGTATCTCAGGCCCGTGGTGGGCGCCGCGGTCGCCGGGGTAATCGGAATCTTCTTCCCACAGGTGCTGGGGCTGGGATACGGATTCCTTCAAATCCTGATCAACGGCAACAGCGTCAGCGGACTGGCGCTGGAGAACTTCACAAACCTGGCCATTCCGCTGTTTGCATTCCTGGTGGCGGTCGTCTTCTTGAAGATCGTGGCCACCGCGTTCACGGTAGGATCTGGCGGCAGTGCGGGGGTGTTTGCGCCCTCTCTGGTGATAGGAGGGTTCGTGGGAGCCGCGTTCTGGATGGCAGTCAACACGCTCCTCCCCGGATGGATACCGATCCCGGCACCGCTGGTCGTAGTGGGAATGATGGCGCTATTCGGCGGGGTGGGACGCGTCCCCATAGCGGTGATGCTCATGGTGAGCGAGATGACGGGGTCCCTCAACCTCTTGGCTCCATCCATGGTCGCTGTGGTTGCGGCCTATTTCGTCACCACCCCCAGGTACACCATCTACAGGAGCCAGGTCTCCAAACGCTCCGACTCTCCCGCCCACCGAGGCGAGTATAACGTTCCGTTGCTCACCAAGATATTCGTCTCTGACGCCATGAACCAATCCGTGTTCACGCTCTCGCCCAGCGACTCGGTAGGCGCGGCGTACCAGGTGGTAGTCGGGAAGGGATACAGAGGAATCCCCATCGTTGAAGGCGAGAAACTGGTGGGCATCGTGACGATGAGCGACCTGCTGAGGATACCGCGTGAAAGGATGGACACCACGCCACTGAAGGAGGTGATGACCCAGAATGTCCTCGCCGCGCACATCGACGACACCGCACTCACAACCCTCGAGACTATGACCAACAATGGGATTGGCCGCCTCCCGGTGATTACTATAGAGTCGGGCAAGTTGGTCGGGATCATCACGAGGACTGACATCATAAGGGCGTATGAGAGGTCGCTGGATCTCCTTTCGAAGTCAGACCCGACTTAGGCTGCGAAGGGACCCTTGCATGAGCGGGCCCGGTGGGATTCGAACCCATGGTCTCCGAGGCTGACGCCTCTTCAGCTCCGAAGGCTGACGCCTTAATCCGTGTTTGGGGCAACCATGGATATCCCTATCCACGTGCTTCCCCTCAGCGGAGTCTAGGCTACGGGCCCACAGGGGCGGGCCGACGCCAGCTAATTAAGCCATGAAAGCGGCGATGCTCTCTTCGAATGGCGGCGCCACTAGACCCCTCTCGGTGATCATCGAGGTTACCAACTCCGGCGGGGTCATGTCAAAGGCAGGGTTCGAGACAGGGACCCCCTTTGGGGCTATCCTCCTGCCGCGGATCTGCACCACTTCCTCCGCCCCTCTCTCTTCTATTGTCACCTCGTCGTAGGTCCGCCCCAGGTCGAAGGTAGACCGGGGGGCGGCCGGGTGGAATGGTATCCCGTGCGTATGGGCCAACACGGCCTCCTGGTAGGTCCCGATCTTGTTGAAGACGTATCCGTCCTTGGTTATCCGGTCCGCCCCCACCACGACCCTGTCGACCCTGCCCAGGCTCATCATGTAACCGACGGCGGTATCAGAAATCAGGGTGCACGGTATGCCGTCGTGAGCCAATTCGAAGGCGGTCAGCCTCGCCCCCTGAAGAGCAGGCCTGGTCTCGGGGACCAGGACCTTGACAAGCTTCCCCTGCTCCACGGCAGCCCTGACCACCCCCAGGGCGGTCCCATAGCCGACGGTCGCCAGCGACCCGGCGTTGCACTGTGTGAGCACTGTATCCCCGTCTTTTATGAGGTCCGCGCCGGCCCTTCCTAACTTCCTGTTCACCTCCACGTCCTCGTCTTCCATGCGCTTCGCCTCTGACTCAACCTCTTCCTTCGCGCGCTTCACCGAAGGCGAGGATCTGGCCTTCGCCAGAATCCTGTCGATCCCCCAGAAGAGGTTTACCGCCGTAGGCCTGGTAGAACGAAGCATCGAGGCGCTTGTCTCCAGGTCGCGGACGAGCCCTGAGATATTCGTAGCCTTGGACCTTCGTGCGGCCAGTGCGACCCCCATCGCTGCGGCAACCCCAATCGCCGGTGCGCCGCGGACCACCATCGTTCTGATGGCAGCGGCTACCTGCTCCGGGGCGGTGTAGACCACGTAGGACAGCCTGTTAGGGAGGGCAGTCTGGTCTATCATCTTCACGCGCCCATCCTCCCACGTCACGGTTCGGAGCGAAAAGAAGTCTGCCATGATGACGAACTCATCGGAGCCCGCTAAAGGGTTTCCGGAGCCGCGGCCCAATCACCTTCAAATAGAGTCGGTGGAGCGTCCGGCACCGGATGCAAGAAGCGGAATCAGAAGGAGAAGCCAAGCCGTACAACGCTCTCCTTGAGGGCGGAATGGTGAAAATCACCGACAGTGAGCGGTTCGGGGAGCTCGAGGAGTCTGGGTACGGCACGCGAGAGGGACGCCGTCTGTCGCTACGCGACTACGAGGCGCTATACCTCCTCTACGCCGGAAAGTTGGAGGCGACCGAGTCAGGGAAGAAGGTGAGTTTCGACAGGCTCGCAGAGCTCTCCCAGAGCAGAGCTGGCGACTCCTGGACGAAATTCATCATCTACAGGGATTTGAGGAGCAGGGGGTATGTTGTGAGGGAGGGTTTCGGGTTCGGGACGGACCTCCGGGTGTACGAGCGCGGAGACTACCCCAAAAAGCCCGCAAAGTACGTGGTGTTCGCCCTGGACGAGGGCATCGAGAAGGACATGTCAGAGCTCCAGAAGTCGGTGAAGGAGATGGCAAAGATGGGGAAGGAGGCAATCATTGCTGTGATTGAAAGGCGTGGCGAGGTGATCTACTACAAGGTCAGCAAGGCCAGGTTCTGATGCGATGAAACCCGCTGGAGCAATCAAGCTCATCAGGCCTGTTAACTGTGCCATGATCGGCTTTGCGGTGATAGTCGGCGCGTTCGTCTCCAAACCTGCGTCGATCCTCCCGGCTCAGCTTGCCCTCGGGTTCCTGACTGGCTTCTTCATCTGCGCCTATTCCATGGTGGTCAACGACGTTTACGACATCGAAGTAGACAGAATCAACAGGAGCGATAGACCCATACCAAGCGGGAGCGTGTCGTTACGCGAAGCGAGCAGGATTTCGGCGGTCACCCTAGCCGCTGGATTGGCCTGTGCGGTCTTGTCTCTCGATTTCCTCGCGGTGCTTGTAGCCGCCGCCTACGCGTTCCTCTCATGGCTATACAACAGCCGAGGGAAGAAGGCGGGCTTGTGGGGGAACCTGATTGTGGCTTCGTCTCTGGCGATTCCGTTCGTCTACGGCGGAGCGGTCGCGCGAGGGTCGCTACTCGATTCGCTCCTCCTCATGATGGCTTTCACAGCCTTCTTCTCGGGGGCAGGGAGGGAAGTGGTGAAGGCCATGGCCGACGTCGAAGGGGACGCCAAGAGGAACGTGAATTCCGTGGCAAGGAAACAGGGGCTGGTGCCGGCATCCCGGGTGGGCGCCCTCTTCTTTCTCCTGGCGGTCATCGCCAGCTGGTTGCCGCTCCTTACCGGCTTGGCAAATGAAGTGTACACCGTCGGAGTGGTCGTCCCGGACGCCATGTTCGTCTACCTGGCGGCATCTATAGTCTACAGCCACAGCCCGTCCAGCGCGCTGCGCGTGAAGGACATCGCCCTGGCCGGGATGACCGTCGGGTTGATAGTCTTCATCGGGGGTGCGCTCTGATACGTGGTCTGAGAAACACAGGCCCAGACGCCTAGAGGAGATGGTAGGCAATGATGAAGCAAGGGCCAAGCTCATGCTTTGGCTCAAGAAGTGGAAGCCTGGAGGGAAAGCCGCGCTGCTGGTCGGCCCTCCGGGGACGGGGAAGACCACGAGTGTCCACCTTGTAGCAGAGAAGCTCGGGTTCCAGCTGGTAGAGCTGAACGCCAGCGACGCCCGCACGAAGGACAAGCTAGCCAAGAAGATCGGCGAGGCGATGGCGAGCTCCAACCTGTTCGGCGGACATACAGCGGTGTTCCTTGACGAGGTGGACGGCCTCTCTGGGAGGTCTGACTATGGGGCGATCGACTTCATCAAGGATGCGGTCAAGATGAGCGAGGCGCCTGTTTTCATGGCAGCCAACGACCCCGACTCAGACGAGGTGAGGAAGCTTGGGAGTGCCGCCACGAAGATAGAGTTCAGGAGGCCAGACGACCAGGCTGTCCTGGAGAGGCTGCGGGCGGTCTCAAGTGAAGAGGGGCTCCGGGTGGGAGACGTTGAGATGGCCAAGATAGCGAGGGCGGCGAACGGCGACCTCAGGGCCGCGATGAACTTCCTGCAGTCTGGGATGCCGGCACAGAAGGACGAAGAGCTGACGGCTTCGGAGTCGGTTAATGCGTTCTTTGACGCAGTAAGCGAGAGCGCCGCTCTCAGAGCCCTCCGGGCGTATCCGGGCCAGCCCAGGGAGAAGCTGCGCGACCTGTTTACGGCCGTGACTAGGTCCAGGGTCCACGAAGAGCGGAAGGCGGCGGCGCTCGAGGTCCTTTCAAGGGCCGATGTGGTCATGGGGAGGATGCTGCACGGGAAAGACTGGAGGCTCCTGAGGTATCTCGACCCAATGCTGGCATCGGAGTTCTGGAAGGCCCTGGGTGATGGAGGGCTGCGGTATACCCTCGACTCGGTACCTTGGCCCCTGCAGCTCCGGATATGGAACGACTCGAAGAAGTTGAAGGGAATAGCCCTGCTCGCGGGGAAGCGGCTGGGGACGAGCCAGAGAGGGTTTCTGGTCCAGGACATGCCCTTTGTCCTGTTGCTCTGCGCCGACAGGGGTTTCAGGGAGGGACTGGTCAGGAGCCTCGAGTTGGATGAGAGCTACGACGCATTGCTGGCCAAGGAAGCGACGAGACAGCCCGGGCGCTAGCTGAACGGGAGCGACTCGGCTGACCCGCCGACGTCCTTCCAGTCGGCGTAGAATCTGGAGAGGGCGCCAGCCAGGGGGCTGGCTGCGTCGACTCTGAATATCCTTATCCTGTTGAAGCGCTTCTCTGTGAGTATCCCGGACCTAGTGAGGAATTCGAGGTGGCGGGAGGCTGAGCCGTGTGATAGCCCTGACCTCCGGGTTATCTCCGAGATGTTCAGTTCCCCCGCCTCGAGCATTATCGTGAGCACCTTGGTCCTGCCGTAGGAAGACAGGAGCGTCTCAAGCTCGAACGTCTGCGAGCATCCCCTTCTCGAGCTCTCCCATCAGCTCCTTGGCCGAGACCAGAGACAACCCAATCATGGTCGTCCTCCCCCTCACCCCTTTCCCTGAGAGCTGCGCCTCGATGATTCCTTTCCTCGACAGCTCGTTGACGTCGCTCCACACCTGAGTATGGTGGTACGCGGTCACATTCCGGGCCTCGCAGAGCGCAGAATAGCTCTTCTCCACCTCCCCTATAGTGACATAGGTCGAACCCCCATTCTTCAGCAGCGAAGAGATGGCCATGAGCAGCAGCTTCTGGTGGGTGGTCAGATAGGACAACTCCTCCTTTCTCAGTTGTGGCGGGAGCGAAGCCTTGGCAGACCTCACGTGCTCAGGCAGCACGCGGGGTGACCCTGAGTCGTCGGCCAACTTTCCCGAGCGCCAGACCAGATCCAGCGCGTAGCGGGCATCCCCGTATGTCCCCGCTATGTCTGCGGCCAGTTGGATGATATCATCGTCAATGGAGCCGTCACTGAACGCCTCGCTGCGCGAGTTCAGGATGTCGGCGAGCTGCTCTGATGGGTAGCTGTCGAGGGCTATCTCGTTCCATTGAAGGGAGCTCAACGTACTCAGGTCCACCTTCTTGAGGTAGTCCGTCGTCTTCGATATGAGCAGCGATGAGAGGACCTGGGCCCCTGGTGACATCTCTCTAAGCCTGGTTATGGTGTAGAGCGACGCAGGATCAGACAGCACGAGCGAGTCAACCTCATCGAAGGCTATGACGAGGTGTATCCTGTTGCTCCTCAGCTCCTCGACCAACGCGGCGAGGAGCTCTTCGAAGCTGTAGCCTCGGGTGGGATAGTTCTGTCCCAGCGACTTCAGCGCCTTCACCATTATGGCCTGTAGGGTCCTGTCTATCCTGCAGTTGACGTGAACGGCCTTCACCAGGTTCCCATGGAGCGCTGCCTTCCTCGGGAGCGACTCTAGCAGTAGTTTCTTAGCCAGCATGGTCTTGCCTGCCCCCACTGGCCCAGTTATCATGACGGTCTGGCTGGCCTTGGAGGCGTTCTGCGCGACACCCTGGAAG
The DNA here is from genome assembly GCA_029785685.1 of Nitrososphaerota archaeon. The sequence goes on from JAFLZE010000001.1 coordinate 154,680, forward strand.
TAGAGCTCGAGCTTCTTCAGCTGTGCCTCACGGTGAGGTATCTGGTGCGGGAGGTATTCCTGGAGGAGGATGGCTTCGTCTCTGAAGACCGAGCGCGGGAGCGTCATGAGCGTTGCAAGATTCCCCTAATTTCTCTTATAACCTTAGTCGTGCGCTCAGTGGAACGAAAGATAGAGGGTTCGCCGAAAGTGTTCTGACAAAGTGGAAATAAGCCCGAAGGGTGGCCGAGGCGTTGAAGGCAGTCAGGTTCCACAGCCATGGCGGCCCGGAGGTGCTGAGGTACGAGGACGCCCCAGACCCAGCCCCGAACGCGGATGAAGCGCTGGTGAGGGTGAAGGCGTGCGCGCTGAACCATCTGGACATATGGGCAAGGAATGGGCTGCCAAACGTCGTCATCCCGCTGCCGCACATATCTGGGAGCGACATATCAGGGGTCGTGGAGCGGGTCCCTGCCGAAGAGAAGGAGTTCGCGGCCGGGGATGAGGTCATAGTCAACCCCGGGATCGGATGCGGGCGCTGCGACAGATGCCTTTCGGGGAGGGATGACCAGTGCAAAGACTACACCATAATCGGATACGGCGTGGACGGAGGATACGCGGAATTGGTGAGAGTCAGGAGGACCCACCTGATCAGGAAGCCGGAACAGATGTCGTTCGAAGAGGCCGCTTCATTCCCGCTGGTGTTCGAAACCGCATATCACATGTTAGTAACCAAGGCGAGGGTGACCCCAGGGGACGTCGTCCTCATCCTCGGCGCAAACTCTGGCGTGGGTTCGGCGGCCGTCCAGGTAGCAAAGCTCTTCGGCGCTAAGGTCATCGCGACGGCCGGGGACCGGGAGAAGGCGGAGAAGGCGCGCATCCTCGGCGCTGACGAGGTGATAGACCACTACTCCCAGGACGTCCTAGCTGAGACCAGGCGCCTTACAGACAAGAGAGGGGTTGACGTTGTGATTGAGCACGTCGGGAAGTCGACGTGGCAGGGGAGCGTGAAGGCGCTCGCGAAGGGGGGGCGACTGGTCACCTGTGGGGCGACCACGGGAGCGGAGGTGACCACGGACCTCAGGTTCGTCTACAATAGGGAACTGACCATCTACGGGAGTTTCATGGCAGGGATGGGGGAGCTGTTGGAGGTGGTTGACCTACTCAAGGCCGGGAGGCTGAAGACGGTGGTGGACTCGGTGTTTCCCCTTGCCGAGGCGAGTGCAGCCCAGGCCAGGATGGAGTCGAGCAGGCACTTCGGAAAGATAGTCCTGAAGGTCTAGGGGACTATTTCGTAGGAGTGTGTGATCTTCGCGGTGGGCTGGATCGTAGCCCCCACGCTGCAGAATTTTTCGGTGCTGTCCCTGATGGCCTCCTCGACGTAGTTTTTCTCGAGGTTCACGCCAGACAGGATGTATCTGATATGCACGGATGTCCAAGGTCTTGGGAGGCCGTGCTCAGGCCGTTCCCCCGAAATGCGAATCTTGAGCGAGGTCAAATCCTGCTTCCGTTTCTTGAGGATGGCCACTATGTCCATCCCTGTGCAGGCGCCGAGAGAGGCGAGCAGCGCGTTCATCGGACCGATGCCTTTCGGCGTGGCTTGCACTGCGTCGAATACCACGGTGTGGCCAGAGGCGTCGGAGCCGAGGAAGACGTTGTCCCCGCTCCAGTCTACCTCCGCCTGCCACTCTCGATTACTCGACCTCTATCACCACCGGCTTCGATGCCGACTCGACGTCACCCTTCTCTATGAAACTCCTCCTGCCCCATCGTGCTTTTGCCTCGGCGATGAGCCCGTGGTATCCGGGCCCAAGCGACGATGCAGGGAATCCGAACTCCTTCTCAACGTCGAGCATCTTGGACCTCGCATCCTCCACATTTCTGGGTATCTTAGGGGGGCCACCGTCTTCAGGCATGATCATCACCCAGATGCGGTATGGCAGGTCTGGGTCACGGCTCCAGTAGAAGCTTGCCCTCCGTACCTCCTTCTTGATCTCCTCGAGCTTCCTAGGGCGTATCCCTCTCCTGGCACCTAAGGTGAGCCTCATGGTGAGAGGCATCCTCTTGTCGAAGTCCTCCCAGGCAACCGTCCAGACGTCCGGGTGGAAAGCCTCCCTCAGCCCCCCCACGATCCTGTAGGTTACGTTGACCTTCACAGTGTCCCCTGAGGCATAGTTCTTCTTGTCGGTGACGAGACGGACGTGGTCAATCCTGGTGGGCGGCCACTCGTACTCTCTGCGCCTGTCCTTCAGAGACAACGGGGGTGGGCGGGCTCCGCAGACGGTTTAAAGTTTGGCGCGCTACTCAGAGGGCGCGTTCGGAGGGCCTCGCGAGAAGACGGGGGGCTGCTGTCTCCAAAAGCGCCACCCTGAACGAACAGACCTCGTCCCCTCCAGTTAGGCACTGGATCTCGCTCACCTCAAAGATCCTGCCGAAGGTCCCAGACATGAATCCCCGAAGGTGCGCCCTGAAGAATGCGCTCCTTCGGTGGAGGTCCTGCTTCGTGTTCGGCTCGCATTCGAATAGCCTCTTCGCGTTCACCACCATGAGGAAGCCCGGAGTCTTGCCTCGCTATATCGAGATGCCAGCGTAGCCAAGGGCAACACGGGTCCTGATTAGCTCGTCGAGCTGGTCGACCATGAACTTGGCTCCGAAGTCTTCTGCGACCTCCTTGGCCGAGTGCCTCCTCATCGCTTCGGCCATCTGATCTATTATGGTCGCCGCTCCGGTCTCGAAGACCGTCCACAGCCTGTTTAGCGTCTCGTTCAGCGATCGGCCCTCATCAATATGCCATTTCGGCCGGCCCATTGCGCGGGAAAGTGTTGTTTGTCCACCATAGACCCATCCTCCGCTGCGATGGCATCTACGAACTCGATGAGGTCCATGGACTGCGGCGACTTCTTCGGACCTGACAGGCCTTCTTCGGCATCCGTAATGTCAGCAAAGAAGCTCAGAGTCGCTGCGTTAGACCGCCCTGGCGCGGTGAAGCCCGCTAGGACGTTCACGCCGCAGTCGCTAACAGCCTGGCTGCGCCTGGCGAGGGCCCCTTCTCGTTTCTGATCCTGATGACCGCTTCCGCCAGCCTACGACCTGGGGCATGCTCCCATATCTTTCTATCTTTTAGATAACGCATGAGTGACTTGCTAGCCTCCCATATATATTCTTAATAGAGGCCGCCTTTGCTTCGGGGCCCCGTGCGACAGGCCAGGGGGCCAAGCGGGAGCGAGGTATCGAGACTACAGATTTGGAATCTACACCGCTTAAATCCAGTCGAGAAGCGTCGCCGCCTGGTACCCTGGAGGGCAACATGACAGGAATAGAACAGGAAGTCGACAGCACCAACTTAAGGACGGTGCAGTTGGTAAAACTCCTCTCTGACCTTGGGCCAGACGTCCCGGAGATTGCTAGGAGGCTGGGGCAGTTCAAAGAGTCTGTGCGATACAGATACAAAGAGAAGATTGTCAACCGCGGCATAGCGGTCCAGGCGGCCGTCGACCACGAGAGGCTTGGGCTCCGGAGGATGATGGTCGTGGCTGATGTGGCGGAGCCGTACAGAGGGTACGCCCAGGCGATCTTTGCAGCCATGCACGAGCTCTGCTACGTCGTCGGTTTCGCGAAGACCTTGGTAGGCGGAGAGCACGTGATCAACTTCAGCATCCCTGAAGAACACGTCCGCGAAGTCCGCGCCGTTTTCAAAGAACTGGAGGGGAAGGGCATGTTCACCCGCCTCGAAGTCTACGAGTTCGACTGGTTCCGCACTGTCCCGATGAAGGCGGAGTATTACGACTTCGACACCGGAAGGTGGGACTTCGACTGGCAGGGGAGCGGCCCCGATGACTTCCAAGCCGCCGCCAGCATCCCTTCGGAGAAAAGCAGGTTCGACGGCATAGACCTCCTGATAGTGAAAGAACTACAGATGGACGCCAACAAGTCACTCAAGGAGATGGCTGATAAGCTGAATGTCAACTACAAGAAGCTGGCCTGGCACTATTCATCGCACGTCATCGCCAGGAAGCTGATATCAGGGTACACAGTCAACTGGATGGGGACGCGATACGACTACACCCTCGAGAAGGCCTTGCACCGCAAACACAGGTACTTCGCTGTGGATCTCTTCGTCAGGAGTCTTAGTGAACTCGAGGCGATGACGCTCCGGCGTAGGATCAATAGACTGCCATTCCTCTGGGGGGAGGCTGGTGGCGGCAACTACTTCGCAGAATTCGCATTCCCTGTCGACAACGTAGTCGAGGCGCTTCAGTTCATCGGGAACGTCACACATGAAGTAAAGGGCAGGACCAGCATCTACCCCATCGACCAATCGGAGGCTGCCCGTTTCACCATAGCCTATCAGCTGTACGAGCCTGCGACGAAGCAATGGGGGCACAGCGGGGAGAGTCTGCTGTCGAAGTTCGAACAGTTGATGGTCCAGATAAAGGCAGGGGTCAGCTAGGAGAGCCTAGCTGACACCGAAGCCGCCGATTATCTCGAGCGGCCCGACCTTGAGGCCCAGCGACGCAAAAACAATGCTTGCGCCAGTCAGGGCGATCATCCCGTAGCGGATTTTCTCGTCCAGTGTCATGTCGGCAGCCATGGCACGTCTCGGCTTTTAAGAATGAGCCTATGCATGACGGCGAGGCTGTTGTGTCAGGCGAAATCCAAGTGCCAAAAGGAACGCCTGCCCTAGCGTTGCATCAACTTCTAAATAAGAACGGTCGTGCGCTGCCGGCGAGCAAAACTGCCCACCCAATCAGTAGAGAAGCACCCTCACATTCCAGCACGTAACGTCCTAGACAGGATAGTCCTGGGAGGGAGCGATGGGGCGATTGAGGGGGTGGCGATGACATCCGCCCTGAATGGAGCCGGCTTGCTGTTCGGGACGATCGCTGTGGCGGGCATCGCCTTCGCGGCTGCGGGCGCTCTTTCGATGTTCTTCAGCAACTACCTTTCCAGGAGGACGGAGGTGGACTCCCTGAAGATTGACCTGGCGAGGGAGAGGATGGAGATCGAGACAGAGCCCGAAGAGGAGACGCAGGAGATGGTGGACCTGCTAAAGAGGGACGGCTATGGCGAGCGCGAGGTCGAAGTGATAATGAGGAGGCTGAAGAAAGACAAAGAGCTCTGGCTTCGAGAGATGCTCCGAAGAGAACTGCGCGTGAACGCAGAAGACGTCAACGTAGACCCCTACGGCCATGCGCTCGCCGCAGGCTTGGCGTTTTTCTTGTTTTCCCTTCTTTCGGTTTCCCCATATCTCTTCCAGATTCCTAGGACGGACGCGCTCGGAACATCGATGATTCTGTCGCTTGTCGCACTGTTCGCCCTTGGTTCTAGGGCGTTCGTACCCAGGAACTTCAGGCCGAGATCCGGCTTCGAATCAGCGGCCGTAGGAGCCATAGCTGGCCTCCTGCTCTATGTCGTGGGAATCCTGTTCTCAGCGCTCTGAGAAGCCTCGTTGGGCCGTCGACGGTCCCTGCTAAGCCTGATCAGCCTCTCGGAGGGTGCGATGCCTCTGCCCGAGAGCTACCGGAAAGGACTTGGGTCGGCGCTCTGGCCCTCGAGCCGTGAAGAGGCTCCCGCTCGGGAAGATCCCAATCGAGATATTGAACGGCACGGTGCTGAAGCTGACCGGAGCAGATTCGGACCAGCTGGTGGCCCGGCCCCGGGCTGGACTGGACTTTGCGGCGGTCAGGGTCGGAGGCAAGTTCATGGTTGCTTCGGCGGACCCGATAACTGGCGTTTCGGAGAACGTGGGCGCCTACGCCGTGGGCGTGAGCGCCAACGACGTGGCGACCAGCGGGAACAGACCGCAGTTCGCGGAGGTCGTGATTCTTCTCCCACGGGGGGCGTCAGCTTCAGATCTCAAGCGGATCGCCCTGCAGGTCCACGGCGCGGCCATGAAGATTGGCGTCACCATACTTGGAGGGCATACTGAGGTCGCCCCTGGCATCGACCATCCAATCATCATGGCTACGGTATTCAGCCTGGTGGACAGGTTTGTCACCTCGGGGGATGCCCAAGAGGGCGATGCCATAATGATGACGAAGACCGCGGGCTTGGAAGGGACCGCGGAACTGGCACGGGAGTACAGGTTCCACACGAGAGTAAGCGCCTCCACGCTCAGAAGGGCACGGCGGTTCGTCGAACAGGTCGACATAACGAAGGAGGCAGTCGCCTCTTTCGGGACCGGAAGGGTTCATGCGATGCACGACTGCACCGAGGGAGGTGTCCTGGGAGCGGTCTTCGAGATGTCCCTGGCCTCTGGTCTCGGCTTCATGCTCGAAGAGGCTGCAGTCCCGGTGGCGCCTGAGACCAGAGAAATATGCGACGCCCTGTCTATCGACCCCCTGCGGCTCATCGGCTCAGGCTCGCTTCTTCTGGCGGTGGAGCCGGGAGCCGAGGCTGAGGTGGAGGGGGCGTTGCGCGGAGTGTGCAAGGTCACCAGAATCGGCTCATTTGTCAAGGACAGGAGGTCTGTGGTTGGAAGGGACGGCTCCACGCGGGAACTGAAGAGCGCCCCGCAAGATGAGCTATGGAGAGTGCTCGCCCGACGTAGTGGCCCGAGGTAGCGGCTTGGCGTTCGCGCCGCCTGGAACCCACGTGGAGGAGGTCTGGAGGACCCAGGCGAATTTGTTCTGGAGAGACTTGCTGTAGACCTTGGCCCAGTCGAGACCCACGTAGTCACACCAGGCCTTGTAAATCCGCGGGTCGATGTAGTTCTTCATCGATGTATTGAGGTTGTAGCTCTTGGTCCTTTCGTAGAACTCGAGCTCCCTCTTCAGCCTGGGGATGCGCTTGACATCGTTCTTGGCGATGGCATCTTCGAGCTTCTGTTTCTTCTTCCTGTGAGCCTCGTCCCAGGTCTTCGGAGGCGTCCTCTGGTGGTTGCAGAATATCGCCGCCTGGAGGTTCGCTTCCTTTGCGTGGTAAAGCTTGTCCAGGTCGTCGGCGTCTTTCATGTCTTCCGAACCAAGGTACTCCCTTGCTTTCGCAGTAGCGTGGTAGGTCCTGAACACCTTCGCCGTGACCCCGGGGACCGTGGAGGAGAGAAACTGGTTGACCATGCTCGAGCTAACGTCGTGGAATATCTCGTCCCCAGGCTTCTTGCCGTCCATGAACTCATGAAGGTTATCGACGGCTGGCTGAGGGAGGGCCTCCGATTTGTTCCAGGCGACCGAATCCTTTCCCAAGAACTTGAACTCTGCGATGTTTCCCCTTAGGCCCACGTGCTCCACTCTCAGGGTGCTGGCGCCTACAGTGTCCGCCTCGTCTTCGTCCTTCTCGTCCCCTACCCTCATCCCAAGTGCGTCGATCAGATAGCAGACTGTCGCAACCTGCCGCACCCTCTCATCCTTCGACTCGAGGCCTCGAAGTATCCTGGCTCTGATCTTTCCGAGGTGGGTGCCTACCTTCTTGGCGTTGTCATACTTTGCCTTGCTCCTGGACTGCTGCAGCGGCGAGCTCTCGTGCAACCACACGTACTTCTCCTTGTCAGTCAGCTTGTCAATCCACTTGGCCATCCACATGGAGTTGTGGTCGTGTACCACGTCCTTCCACTCACCAGGCGGGACCTGTGACCCCTCGCCGAGATTGAGCACCACATCAGAAGGCTGTGTCCTGGGCTTCCACCTGCCTCGCAGGGGGTGCTGACCCCTGCCCATGAAGAGCCCCGGTGGCTCGACCATCCAGTTCGCCATGTCCACCTCCTTGCCGTCCAAGACTGCCCGGCCGTACTTTGCCTTCAAGGCTTCTCGCCGCTCTTTTCTCGAGGCAGCCAGCGCCCTCTTCTCCTCCTTGGACATCCCTTCCTTGGCCGCCTTCTCCGAGTCAATCCTCCGATAGAACTTCGAGAAGTCTACAGCCTCGAACTTGGCTCCCTCGCACCAGTCAGGGAGCTGCTTTGCGAAATCAGACATGAAGTTGGACCTGAAGACAAGGTCCTGGAAGTAGGGGGTGTCCTTCTTCTTTGCAAAGTTGTATGCCATCTCTTCGGCCAAAGGCGAAAGCGACACCTCTCTGCCGCCCACAGAAATGGTAATGCCTTCGGGGACATACGGGTCAGGAAAATTGACTCCGTTGTGAGAAAGCGTCTTCCAGTAGGCACTCAAGAGCCTTTATGCGGGTTTCTCCTCGTCGTTTATTAAAGTCCACCCGGCTTTTGGCTGAGCTGAGTTATGAGGGTTAAATAGGAAGTCAGGCTCCAGCGACATTAGCACATGTGGATCGACTATGTCGGGTCGCGCGTAAGCAGTTTGAGGTCTCCGGCGATGATCGTGGCGGTCTCGACGTCGATGCCCCAGTATCGCGCGCTCTACTCCCAGGCGCGCGAGCTTGCAGACTACATGCTGAGGAAGATGGAGTTCGAGAGAATAGGGACAGTCAGGGCCTCCGCATTCCCTCCTGAGGTTCTCCTTCGGGACGATGGGATATCGAGCCTGCCCGAGTGTGGTTTGTATCTGAGCAGGGGGAGACGCGACACCATCCTCTTCGCTGGAGACACCAGCCCCATGGACGAGCAATATGAGTTCACCGAGTTCCTCCTTGGGAAGGCGGAGCAGATGGGCGCCGAGGAACTTTATTCGGTGGGGGCCAGGTGGACCGAGAACCCCCTCCCCCCCGAGGCGGACCCGCAGGCGCTCGGCTTCGCGACCGATGCTGTCGGTGTAGCCAAGCTGCGAAAGAGCGGGGTGAAGATTCTCGCAGAGGAGCCTGCTCCCTTCTTCGCTTCGATGGTGGTAGCCATGGCGAAAGACCATGGAATCAGGGGGTACAAACTGTCGGTCGACCATGGCGAACCGAGCCCTCATGCGAGGTCGGTCGCGAGGCTGCTCGAAGTCCTCGAGAAGCTGGCTGGCTTTCGGGTTGACCTGGGTGAGCTGAAATCGAAGGCCCTCCCCACCCTCCCTCCTCGCCAGTCAGGAAGCAGCTCCATCTACCACTAGCCTGTTGGCTGCAGCTGGCCGTGTCCGTCTACGAAAGGAGAAGAGACAGGCAGCATGGCTCCTGACTCAGGTAGGACCTGCTGGGCAGGCTCACGCGCCTTTGGCAAGTGTCCTCCCGGTAATGGCCATCGCCAGCCCAATCCAGTAGGGAAGGTATCCCAGGACAGGGCCGAAGCCCCCCAGCCTGTACGCCGAATAGCCGAAGCCTATGATCAGGCCCAGGAACCCCGCCCCTCCGCCTAGCCAGACCAAAATCCTGCCTACGGTCACGAAGCGGAGAACGATGGCCAGGCCGCCGATCATCACCGTCAGCCCGCCCAGGGCTATGACCCCTTCCACGAGGGTTATCGAGAGCACAGCCGCGCTGGCATAGACCCCGACTAGGAGGTCTGATATTCTCGGCTCGGCGTAACCGAGAGCAGTGTAGAGGAAGCCCCTGGACGAGTAGCCGCTGGCGAGCATAAGTGCGCCCCCGACCAGCGCAAGGCCGCCTGCGAGGACCCTCCTGAATGCCATCGTCTCCATTTCGTCAGGCCGATAGAATAGCGTTTCGTGAGACTGCTGAGTCAGCAGATACA
>JAFLZE010000200.1 GCA_029785685.1 Nitrososphaerota archaeon
GGCATCCTTGAGATGCTCGCGGTGGTGAGCGTCGTGGGCGCCCTACTGACCCTCGGGCTGAAGGAGTCCAAGAACCAGTCTCTCGAAGAGGCCTCGAGAGAAGAGCTGGTAAGCGTCCCCGTAGTAGAGAAATAATCCCGGAAGGGGCATGGATTCTGCTCCTCATACTAGCGTCAGAACCGGGGATTCCAAGATAGCGACGGGTCGCAGGTCGGCTCACCTGAGAGGACGGCGACCAATCTTTATGCAAGGCCCCGGGGGCACATGCACCCCACGAGACTCGTCTTCATCTACGGCCCTCCCGCAGTTGGAAAGCTAACCGTCGCAAAGGAGCTCTCCAGGCTGACAGGGTTCAAGCTGTTCCACAACCACATCTCTGTGGACTTCGCCAGATCGCTGTTCGAATTCGGGACTCCTGCATTCTGGAGGCTGGTGGACCTGTCTCGGAAGGAGGCCATCGAGGCAGCGGCAAGGGAAGGCGTCGACATGATATTCACCTTCGTCTATGGCGGCGAGGTTGACGACAAGTTCGTGGATGGCGTAACGAAGACCGTCGAGTCGTACGGCGGCAGGGTGTGCTTTGTCCGGCTCCGCTGCGACCGGGCGGAGCTCCTGAGCCGGGTAGACGCCAAAGACAGACGCGAGCTGGGTAAGCTGACCTCGAAGTCAGGACTCGACGACATGTTCGCTCGTTACGACCTCGACGCGAAAGTTCCAGGAGCCCGGAGCCTCGACATCGACACCGCGGGCCTGATGCCCAAGGAGGCGGCGGCCGAGATTTGTGCGCGCTACAGGCTGCCCACCCTTTGATGGCGGTACCTGCTGAACCCACCCAGCCTGTCAGCGAGGTTCATCTGCCCCCTCCGACCGGCCTCACGCTCCGATGCCCCGCAGTCTGAGGGGACGAGACCATAGATAGCGAACCTGCCGCAGAGGGCGCCGGGAAGCGCCCCTCCCTCTTCCGCCAGAGGGTCTTCAGCGGGCTGTGGGTCGGCTCCATGGCGTCGTCCATCGGGTCTGCAGCCGGCCTCCTCGCCATAAACTGGCTCGTCTACACCGTCACGAACTCTGCCCTCGACGTGGGGCTGGTCGGGGTAGCCGGGGTGGTCCCGAGGGTCATCTTCGGCATCTTCACCGGGACCCTGGCAGACCGCTACAGCAAGCTCAGGCTCATGGTAGTCGCAGACGCCTTCCGTGCCGCCACGATGATAGCCTTCGCGGCCACCCTTGCCATCTACGGGTTCAGCCTCTATGTCGTCCTCGTCGCGGTGTTCCTCCTTGGGATGGGCCAGTCCCTGTTCCGTCCCTCCATCAACTCTTTCTTGCCCCAGGCCGTGGCGAAGGAGCAGCTGGGGGCGGCCAACGGCCTGTTCACCGCGGCACAGGAGGTCACCTCCATCGCAGGGAGCCCCCTGGGGGGCATCCTCATCGCCCTGGTCGGGGTAGCCGCCACCCTGGCCCTCAACGGCGCCAGCTACATCGTCTCCGCCCTCATGATAGTCTTCGTCGCCGTCTCGCTCTCGTCCCAGGCCGCGCCGCGGGCGGCCGACGAGGCGAAGAGACCCCCGTTCATGGAACAGCTGAGGGGCGGTTTCGCCTACGTCAACGGGGAGCGGGGCCTCCTGAAGCTGACGCTGTCGTCCTTCGGTGCGAACTTCTTCCTGAGCCTCTTCTTCACATACCTCGTGATTTACGTGACAGAGGTCCTGCACCAGTCAGCCTTCGTCTTCGGGATCCTGGGCGCAGCGGGTGGCGCGGGCTTCGGCCTGGGCTCCCTCCTGGTAGGCAGGCTCCACCCGGAGCGGCGCTTCGGGGTCTGGTTCTCGGCCCCCTGGGGGGTCACCGGGCTGGCCATGCTCGGTCTGGTCTTCTTCCCCGGGACCGTGACGGCCGCGGCCTTCCTCTTTGTGGGGACGGCCTTCGGGGGGTTCGGCAACACCGCCTTCTTCACCGGGGTCCAGAGCTACGTCCCCCGCGAGATGCTGGGGAGGTATCTGAGCATCGACGAGGTCGGCAGCTTCGCAGCGAGCCCCGCGGGGCAGCTGGCGGGCGGCCTGATCATCGCAGCCTATGGGCTCAACGCCGACTTCATCTTAGCCGCGGTCGGCACCGCCGTCTTCGCCTTCGGCCTGCTCCTGTTCTCAGACGTCCGTTCGCTCAGGGTCTAGGAGGAGCCGCCTCGGGCATCCTACAGCTTCGAAGTGCAGGTTTAGCTTCCCACACTACATCGCCGTGGCGAAGACGAGCTTCAGGGTCCGATTCTCGAGCCAGCATCTCTTCATGCCGTCCGCCCGACCCCTGATGGTCTCATCTATCCCCCGCGAGGGCGCCTCCGCCTTCTGGGATGGACGCGGGTTCGGATTCACCCTCAGCCCACGGCTTTCTTCAAAAGCGCGCTGATCTTCGCCTCGTCGGCCGCCGTCAGCCCCTTCAGGGCGAAGGAGTTCGGCCACACGTTGCCCTCGTCTAGGTGCGCCTTGTCGCTGAAGCCCAGCGACGCGTACCTCGTCTTGAACTTCTCGGCCGGCTGGAAGTGGCACACCACGCTCCCTTCCCCGTCGGCGTAGGCGGGCATCCCATACCAGGTCTTGGGCGTGAGCGAGGGTGCGCTGGCCCTGACGAGCCCGTGGACCCGCTTCGCCAGGGCCCTGTCTGGCTCCGACATCGCGGCTATCTTGGCGAGGACCTCGCTCTCGCCGCCGGCCTTGCCTCCCTTCAGCTCCTTCACGCGCTCCCTCATAGCGGCCCTCTCTTCGTCCGTGAATCCCTTCGACTTCTTCGGGGTGGGCATGCCGGTCAGGCCCCCCTCTGATTGTACTGGTTCATCTGGAAGTGGTTGCCGTCGGGGTCCGCGAAGATGGCCGACACGGCCCAGGGATTCTCCTCCGGCTCCTGCGTGAACTGGACCCCCCGGGCCATCAGCTCCTCGGCGGCGCTGCGGCAGTCGTCCACGAACTTGTCGTCAACCTCGCCGCCATAGACGAAGGTGAATATCATGTCGACGCCTTCCCTTGCCGC
>JAFLZE010000201.1 GCA_029785685.1 Nitrososphaerota archaeon
AGCCACCGAAGCCCTGCGCGACGATTACGACCGAGTCATTGTAGGGGTCCACCTCCGTCGACCCCTCCTCACTCAGGCCTTGGAGTGCGCTTACCCATGTCTTTCCGAAGTCGTTGGAAACCTCGGGCCCCCAGTCCTGCACCGTCGTGAATATCCTGCTCCCGGTCGAGGACACGCTGTAGATGAGACTCGCGGACCTGTTGTTGAGCGGAGTCCACGTATACCCGGCGTTGTAGGTTACAGCCAAGCCTTGGTCGCTGCCGAGGTACATGATGCTGCCATTAGCTGGGTCGATGGTCAACACCCTGTTGTCATGACCGACCATCCCGGCATACGGTCCCGACGAAACCAAAGGTGAGAACATCGCCCCAGAATCGTTTGACCTGTCCACGTACCCCGGACCGACGACGTACATGACGTCGCCGTTGAGCGGGTCGTAGGTAATGTATTGGGGAGCCTCTGAAATCCCTGCGGTGACCCCCGCCTTGGAAAATACGGCGACTTCAATGCCGACTGCGCTGTCGTTGACAGGGTTCCAGGTTACACCGTCGTCATCGGACTTGAATAGGCTCGGGAAGGACGTATACCCATGGTGAACCAACGCCCACATCTGCGACTGGTTCGACGGGTCGGTCAGGACCTGGCTTACCGTCTGATAGCCGGGGAAGCTGCCAACCACGACGTAACTCTTCCCTCCGTCAGCAGATCGAAGTATCTGTACCGACCCAGGTTGGTACAGACCGACGAAAATAGTGGACCCGGCGGCCTGCACATCGAGGGTGGTTACAAAACCTGAGAAGCGGCTTACCACTGTCCAGGTCGTTCCGAAGTCGTGCGACACAAGAACGGCATTATATGCCGCCGCGTAAAGAGCCCCGGAAACATAGGCAAGAAGGTTGCCTCCCACGGTATACGTTTCCTGCCATGTCGTTCCACCATTGACGGACTTGTAGATTCCACCTCCTATACTTTTGGTGACCCCTCCCGTCGCGACCACCAAGACATCGGGGTTGGTGGGGGAGACCACAATCGAGTTTACTTCAGTGGAACCCAACCCGACGTCCTCCGTCGCCCAATCCTTCCCCCCGTCGGTGGATCTGAAAACCCCTCCGTAGCCGTTCACGTCGGAAACTGCCCCCGGGCTGCTACTTGGTCCCCCCCTTCCGGACGCGGCGTAGATGATGCTCATATTGACAGGGCTGAAGCCTATCGCTGGGATTGTTCCCGATACGAATTGTTCTGAAGCATTGTATGTCGCTTCGGGGCTAACATTCGAGGGGCCAAGGCTTTCCCACCCTGAAGCCAGCAACACCGTGGATGCGCTCTGTATCTGGTCAATTGAAGAACCGATTTGAGATGAGTCTACGACAACCTGGGTGATTGTCTGAGCCTGGACCAGGGGCTGGAACTCCAGGTAAAACAGTGTCGTGTTGTAGTCGGGAGCGACGAAATCTCCAGAACCGTTGATCTGGACCACGTCAGTCGCAAGTTGTCTTTGCTCAAAGCTCACCGCTTGCGAAGCGACGTCGTCTGTCACCCCTTCGAACATTAGGACTGAACCGTCATAGGAATACACTTGGGAGAGGTTGCTGAAGGAAGACCCGTTGATCAGATAGACAGGTATGTACACGACAGTACGGAAACTGGTACTGACATTCCCCAATTTGATTTCAAACGGGGGCTTGTAAGCTAGTGCTGACGCGTCCGACGAGCGAGACCCGCCCTGTGCTGAAGGAGCCACCATGAATGGCGGGCCCGTTAGAAGGACAATTACAATCAAAGCGGCGAGTGCCTTGGCCAGCGTCTGAAAGCGCCTCAACTTGCTATTGACGCGAATAACGGAATCCCAAGCCTTTTAACGTTCAATCATGGAACCGAAACATCCGGCCGTGCTGGGCTCGTGCATCTCGCGCTCCATGGCACCACCCACCTCCTTCTGTGCTGGCTTATGCAGTAGCTCGACCGCGACCCCCTCGATGGGGCCTGGGCGGGTAGCCTGGCGGGACCCCGAGGACGATCGACTTCAGGCCGTTCTTCGCTAACGCGTCCCAGACAGTGTCGGCGTGCACGTGGGTCGAGTTCACGATGTAGCCGTCGCTGTATGCCCCCGGCTTGCGGTGGCGGAAGCCGTAGATGCCGAGCTTCCCCGGCTTCTTCCCGGTCATCATCACCATCCAGGCGGGGACGGTGATCGGCGGGTCGCAGGTCCTGAGGTCGCCATGGAGGCCCTGCTTGTAGAGGCGGCTGAAGTTCGTGAGCCTGTCCAGGAGCCTGTCGAAGAGGAACGAAGACGCCCAGAGTCCGACCAGATGCCTGCTACATCTCCCGCCAAGGCTTCACGGCCCCTCCACGCGGTGCCTGAGCCGAGACGGCGTTGGTGAGAGTGACACTAGAGCAGCCCTAGAAACCGCTCCCTGTCTAGACCAGCTTCGGCCAGGATCTCCATGAGAAGACCCTTTCCGACGGGGTCGTGCTTTGGGAGCGTGACTCTCCTCCCATCCGGTCCACGCAACAGGATATGACTGAGTGAATGCCTGGTTGGGACGAACCCGGCACTGCTCTGCGCTTTGAGAACTTTCCTCTAGGATACGCCGAGGATTCTGGAACGGGTCTACAACTAGAAGGTGACCTGGACAAGGCGGGCCTTCTTGGAACTGGCTCCGGCTTCCACGTCCTCCATGTAGAGCTGTATCGCGTCCTTGACCTTCTTCAGGGCGTCGTCTTCCGTCCTGCCCTCGCTCAGACAACCAGGGAGCTCGGCGACCAGCGCCACGTACCCCTCCCGGCCCTGTCGTTCCAGGAACACATGATACTTCCTTGGTTCCATTGCGCGATAAAGGGCCCCTCCGGTATCTATGCCCCGTGCCAGCGGCGGACGATGATGACAGGGGCGGAATGAAGCTGGCCATGAGATTTCATTCCACGAAGGGGATCTTGCTCTCCAGGATGACCTTCGCCACCTCGGGGCGCATGGACTCCCTGGGCGGAGCCTGGCCGGACTGGAACATCTTCC
>JAFLZE010000202.1 GCA_029785685.1 Nitrososphaerota archaeon
GGGTTCGAAGGGGTGGGCCCCGCGACGGCCCTGAAGTACCTCAAGAAGTATGGCAGGCTAGAAGAGATCAAGGAGCTCGCCGGACCGCTTTCCGAAGTGAGCTACCCCGGAATCAGAAGGTTATACCTCGAAGCCCCTGCGAACAAAGGGGTAAAGCCCGAGTGGAAGACCCTCGACAAGCAGGGTGTAATCTCCTTCCTGGTCGGCGAGCACTCGTTTTCAAGGGATAGGGTCGAGGCGGCCATTTCGAGGGTGCAGGCGACAAAACCTGCCCAGTCCGAGACCTTGGAGAAGTGGTTCGGTTGAGCTTGGCTGGGCTGCCGTCATTGAGCGAAATCGAGAGGGCGGAAGCCAGGATTAGAAAGTACATCCCTCAGACGCCGCTCGAGTATACCAAAGGCATCTCGGAGCTGCTCGGGAGGGAGGTATACCTCAAACTCGAGACTTCGCTCCCGATCCACGTCTTCAAGATGAGAGGTGCCATGAACAAACTCCTGTCTCTCCCCGAGTCCGACCTGAAGAAGGGGGTCGTGACGGCGTCTTCTGGGAATCACGGCCTGGCTATCGCTTATGCTTCGAAGCTCTTCGGCATCAGTGCCACTATCTGCGTCCCAGAAACGGTGAACCCACAGAAGCTCATGGCCATCGAAGAACAGGGGGCAGAGGTCCACAAAGGCGGGTCAGGCTATGACCAGGCCTATGAGAAAGCGGTCGCTACAGCGAAAAAGCTTGGCCTGACCTTCGTCCACGCGTTCAACGACAGGGACGTCATCGCCGGCCAGGGGACCTGCGGCTTGGAGATGCTCCGTCAGCTCCCTGGTATCGAGGCCGCGGCTGTGGCAATAGGGGGCGGCGGGCTGATATCCGGAATCGGGATAGCCCTGAAAGAGACCTCTCCTAACATCCGCGTCTACGGGGCCGAGACCACCGCCATACCTTCAATGTACGAATCGATGAAGAGCGGCAGGAGGCAGAGGGTAGAGCCCCGTCCGACCATCGCCGACGGGATGCAAGCGGCCATCCCTGGGGAACTGACCTTCGAAGCCGCAAAGAAGTACGTGGACAAGATCGGCCTCGTCGACGACAGCGCTCTCGAAGACGCGATATACGAACTCCTGACCCTCGCGAGGGTTCTTGCGGAGCCGGCTGGTGCGTCTCCTCTCGCCGTCATGAAGGGCCCGCTGAAAGGAGAGCCAGGCGGAAAGTTGGCTCTCGTCATTAGCGGAGGGAATATCTCGGTCGACCTCCTTAGAGACATCCTCACGAAAAGGCAGAAAGGAAAGAAGCGAAGTCCTTGAAACCCAAGTAGGGGTTCGATCTCTTCTCTTCCTCGAGCGTCCTAGTGGGGACTTCTCCGTAGTCGTGCCCAGGGTAAATGACGGTGTCACCTGGGAGCTCCGCTATAGACTGTAGGCTTTGGTAGATCTCTGCCGCGTCGGCTTGCTCGAACTTGCCTATGGTGCCCACGAACAGGGTGTCCCCCGTGAACACCCCGCTCCCATCAAAGAGGCAGACGCTGTCGTTCGTGTGGCCTGGGGTGTGGATCACTCTGACGGCAGATTCGCCCAGCTCCAGTTCGTCCCCGTCCACCACCGCGATGTCGCACCTGACGGGGGAGCCCTTGTAGGCGACCACCTCTGCGCCGACTTTGGCCGCGAGCTCATCTATCGTGGAGACATGGTCGAAGTGCTCGTGGGTGGCCACGACATACTTCGGTCGGGCGTTCGCCGTTTCGATTGCATCCAATATCGGTCCGGTCTCCCACCCGGAGTCTACCACGAGTGCCTCGCGGCTTGTCTCATCTCTCAACAGATAGACGAAGTTCTCCATCGGTCCCACCTTCAGCTGCCTGACGATCATCGGCCCTTCTCTTTCGGTTCACATTTATCAAGTTCCGCCCCGGTGGCGGCGCCCGCTCTTGGCCAAGCTCAAAGGGAAGAAGCCTTCCGAGTCGGAGTTGACCACGGCGAGGCTGATGATGCCCACAGACGCCAACGTGCTGGGCAACGTGTTCGGAGGCTCGATCATGAAGTACATGGACGAGGTTGCGGCCATCGTGGCATGGAGGCACGCGGGCGAGAACGTGGTCACCGCCTCGATCGACAGGATGAACTTCTATGCTCCGGTCTACGTAGGCGACCTACTCACCATGAAGGCGGCGGTCAACTTCGTGGGACATACCTCCATGGAGATAGGGGTCCGCATCGAGGCTCTTGACCCGAGGGACCGCAAGGGGACCCACACGGGGTCTTGCTATCTGACATACGTCGCGCTCGACGACAAGGGGAAGCCGACCCCTATCCCTCCGCTGATCCTCACCACGGCGGCCGAGAAGAGGCGGTTCAAGGAAGCGTTGAGGAGGCGGAAGCTGAGGGAAGCCGGGGATGCCGTCCTGAAGGCAGACTGACCCAACCTCGACTTTCGGCTCAACAAAACCAGACCAGGGAACAGATAGCGCCAGCCCCGCGATGGTCAGGATCGTTGCAGGACTTTTCCGAGAGGTTCAGCGTGGAAAAGATGCGGAGCGGGAACGCGGCTGTCTACGTCTTGAAAGAACAGTTCGAGAAGTTCTCCACTTCCCCCCACAAGGTGGACGCCTGCGAGTCAATCGCCAGTTGCTTCTACCAGCTCGAACAGTACGGGGATGCGGCCGGATGGTACGAGACCGCCGGGAGGCTCATCCTGTCAGAGCCAAGCGTCACACCCCAAATCAAGGCGATGAACGCACTTGGAGACTACGAAAGTGCGCTCGACTGCTACAGGAAGGAGGACGACGAGGAGAGGTTCACCGAATGTTCGACGCTTATCCGCGAGCTGAAGCGCGCCTGCGCATCAGCCTGAGTCTCCTTTCTCTTCTTCCGCCTTCGTCTTCAGCCTGTTGGCTGTTTTAACGTGGCACTCTTCGCAGACCGGCTCTTCCCTCGGTCCGACTTTGAAGGTGTGGAGGACCACTTCTAGCTCCGTGTCGCA
>JAFLZE010000203.1 GCA_029785685.1 Nitrososphaerota archaeon
ATGGCGGATACCGTGGCCACCCTCCTTCGGGTCTCGTGGGCGGTTCCCTCCTCCAAGCGAGCCCCGATGTCCTTCGCTATGTACCCGAGTAGGGGGATAATGGTGACAAGAAACAGCAATAGGTCGTTCATGATAGGCCCTCACACTGAGAGAAGACGGGACGAGGCAGAGGCACATACCCAGGAGGAAGGTGCTCGCGGAGCTGAGGATGGCGACGAAATACGCCGTCCCCATGATACTGTTCGTCATGAACTTCACCAACGGGAGGATATGGGCCAAGGTCATACCGGTGAACGAGCTGAAGGATTTCACCGGACAGACCACCCCGCCGATGCTGGTGGAGGGCGATCCCCAGGCGGCGAAGACCTGCAAGGAGACCCTGCAGATGGCGCTCAACCTGCTCTGAGAGAGGGCTGGGTCATCATTGCACGGCGTTGTCGCGACAGGCAGAGGCTGCCCTGCGTTGCCCGCACACTGCCAACGACACACCCTTCTTTATTATTAAGCAGTGCCTCCTTCTGACCACAATCCGCTTCGCGACAACCGGTGCACCTGAACCTCTCGATCACATGAATGATATGGATGCGGCCACAAGACCAAGACAGGACCTTATGTAAGTTCGGTCACTCGTTTTCTTACAATGACTTCGGCAACTTCGTAGCATTTGCGCGCGTCGGTCTCGGTGGCCGGAACGTCCGGATGCAGGATTTCATTCCTGCGTTCTCGGAGTCGATTGTATGTGGTGTAGTCTTTCTGGTCTACTCTGCCAACGAGTCGAAGAGCTGTCAAAAGACGTTTAACTGGGCCTCCTGACACTTTCGCAATGTTTCTGGGGAGGTCCTTGACTTCGGAATCAGAACCACTCGCAGCCAAGAGAGAATCGTATTCGGCTTGGGAGATGGACCCCGAAGCGACCAATTCGTCCCAACTTGTGACCACTTCCATCTCTATGATCATCCAGGCGGAGTAGAACGCGTAGTCCCACTCTTTGCTCGTCAACCTCCCATACGAGTCAGTTAGAAGCGGGAGGTAACGCGGTAGCTTGTCGTCTTTGGAGTATTTCTCGGCCTTTTCCAGTGCCCCCTTAATGCGGTCGGCCTCAACCGCAGTTGGCTGGTTAGACCTGTTGAGGGTCAAATCCTTGTTGCCGACCGAACGATATGTTCCAGGAATCGCTGTTTCAAGGAATGACTTCGCATCGGAATCCAGCTTGAATGTGCCCAATTCAGAGGGTCTCACTACGAAGGAGGGAACCCCGTCGAGATGCAGAGCCCCAAAGATGAGATTCAGGTACCTACAGGCGACTTCGGGGTCACGCGTCTGGATTCCGAAGAGACCGTAGTGGGTCACGAAGGCGGATAAGGGGCCCACCTCGCCAATCAACTCTAATGGTCCGGGCTGGAACTTGTTCGACCTCTGTGCCAACTGTTCGATGAGGCTGCTGTCAGGCTTTGGGCCAACCCTGATAGGTGGATAGAAGAAGACCCCCGACCAATCCCGACCGAGATCTCTGGCGTGTATCTCAGAGTAGGCTTCAACTAGTGTTGGTCTCTTATTCCATCCAGGAGTTTGTTCCATCATCTGTTGGAATCTCACGGCTTGATCGACCCAATCACCTAACAGACCGTCCGGGGTAGACTCGAGATAATCGCCATAGAGCGTAATCTCTTGATAGACGGGGGCGTAATTAGACGACCCGAGTCCGCCTCCTCCAGGAGGCGTGAGGATTTGGCTCTGAAGGAGTTCCAGGAATTCGAGCATTGACCTCTCCATGGCAGCAGATACTGTTGGTGGGGCAGGGGGAAGGGCCCTCACTACCGAACCTTCAGGCACCTCTTCCTGGAGCAGCACATCCCTTCTTGCACCCTCTAACACTTGCAGGGCTTCACACGGTGCCAAGGGACCGTACGCCCAGACGGTCAAATCTGGAGCCTTCTTCAAGTGAAGCACCCAGAGCTTGGAAATGTTCAGAGATGGAATCGATAGGGCAAGTATCTGGGTTGGTCTCTGTATGAATCCAGCACACAAGGGAGACGCTTGAAGGGACTGAGGCAGATCGTCATAGGCTCCACGTATCTTCCGGGTTAGTTCGATTAGGAAGTCAACACGGCTCCTGTTGCTTTCATCCATATTGTCATCACACTCTACAGCATTATTGAACGAGTTGGTTTGCCCAAGACCAATCTTGGGGACGGAGAAGGGTGAGGATGGCTGTCCTGAAAGCTCAACGCTACGACTAGATGCCCTTTCGAGACGCAACGAGCTTATTGCTTTTCTATCACTACCCGCTTGCCGTCTATCCTGGCGACCAGCTCCTCCAAGGGCTTGAACGGGAAGGCGCTGTCCCTGACGAACTCGCCGGGGAGGTTGATGCTGTGCCTCCCGCCGGACACGTAGATCTTGACCTTGGCTTGCGCTGTCACAGGACGACCTTGCGTAGGTTCATGATATAACACGTCGGTATACGTAACGGGGGTCGTTATATGCATACGGACGCATGTGGTGACTGTCGTGTACATCATAGGATGATCGAGAGGGACTTCTATGGCGTCCTTGGCGTTAGTAGGAGAGCTTCGGCTGAAGATATCAAGGCAGCTTACAGGAAGCTGGCACCCCAGTACCACCCCGACCGGAACAGTTCTCCTGAAGCGGAGGCAAGGTTCAAGGAGATCTCAGAGGCCTACTTCGTACTCTCCAATCCCGAGAAGCGCAGGCTGTACGACGTACTCGGTCCTGAGAAGTATGACGACCCGCGGGAGGTCCTGTTTTACCGGCTGAATCAGGAAACGGCCCGGCGCGAAGAAGAAAGAGAGTGGGAAGCCAAGAAGTCTGCCCTCGACAGCAGCACGGCCGGATCGGTAGCGTTCATCGTCTTCTTCCTGTTGATCCTCGACTTCGCGATACCTTCATGGGTCCTTGGCGCGTGGTTCTACGTCATCAACGTCTTCCTCATACTTGGGAT
>JAFLZE010000204.1 GCA_029785685.1 Nitrososphaerota archaeon
GGGGTTCTGCATCCGGCACACGGCGATGATGGCCAGCGCAGGCCCGGTGTGGCAGAAGTCGGCCATCTATGGATGGATAATCAGGAACCAGCTTCCGGGGCTCAAGCGGTTGGCGGGGAGCCTCCGGCGGCGGGCCCCGCACTATGTCAACAGGCGCATGGCAAGAGGGAGGATGAGGAAGACGGTCGATGCCGTGGCACCCACCGGCGCCTGCGTCTTCTGCGAACATGAGGAGCAGACGGCTCACGACTGCATATCGGAGCTACTCGAGGCGGTGAGCGAAGAGAAGGGCAGGTCGATATACGAGAAGTCCTCCGGCCTCTGCATGAGGCACTTCTTCCTCATGCTGGACCGGTTCTGCGAGCCCGCGTATGCGAGGCGGATATCCGTCTTGGTCGACTTGCAAATCGCGAGGCTGGAGGAGCTGGGCGCCAGCATAGAGGAGTTCTTCAGAAAGAGCGACTACAGGCGCTCGGACGAGCCAAAGGGAGAAGAGCAGACGGCATGGAGCAGGGCCGCGTCCAGATTCGTGGGAAGGCTCGACGGTTGAGCGGCGCCGGCGGGCCCATAGAAGTCGCTCGTGCGCACGTCTTATAAGTGACCAATAGGTGAACGGCGACAGCATGAGCAGCTGGAACAAGAACATACTTCAGATAAGGGATTCCATCTTGGCTCTGAAGGATGACCTGCAGAGGGCCGAGCCGAAGGACAGGCTGGACTACGTGAGCGGCATAATGCGATGCATAGATTTCATGAAACAGAGCAACATAGGCTGGGCCTCCCTCCTATCCAACCCTTCGCTGGCCAGCCAGCTCGAAAAGGAGTCGCTGGAGAACATCTTCCTCAAGTTCAGGGAGATGGCCATCGAAAGGGTGGACAACGACGTGGATTGCATCAACAGGTACATGATGAACCTCCTGCCTTCGCCTGGCTGAGACATAGTGGCCCCCGGTATCAGAGATTGGTGAGGTCGGTTCCTCGTGAATCGCGTCCGGTAGTTCGTTTTTTCACACCAGAACATCAGATGGATGCAACAAGAGATGTAGCTGGGAGCTTCGAAACCGCATTCGTGATCAGCGCGTTAGTGGTTCTGCTATGAGTCGTATGTCGGCGCCTAGACATTCGTCGAAGCACGGGTCAGTCGCGAAGTCCAGGCCATTCGGCGGCCAAGTGAAACTGAGATGCGGGGGGTGGGATTCGAACCCACGAACCCCTACGGGATAGGCGCCTCAGGCCTACGCCTTTGACCTAGCTGGGCGACCCCCGCACGACTTGGGCGACGGATGTGGTGCGTATAAAGCTGTTTTCATCCCTGAGATTGGGGCTTCCCGGAGTAAAGAGTTATTATGCACACCAATTCATGCTTCGGGCGAGCCCCAGTAGCTCAGCCCGGTGGAGCAATCGAACAGATCAGCTCAATCGCCTCGTATCCGGCCCGGTCTCCACGAGTCTGGGTCCCAGGCGGGCTAGCGATAGGTCGGGGGTCCGAATGTGCACAGCACCGGCAGTCCCCCCTGGGGCTTCGTATCATAGCGTTTGCGCCTCCTCGGTCTTGGGCCCCGCCACCCGCCTGAGGACCTCTCTTGTGCTCTTCAGATATGACACGCCGCCTATGATGCCCACCGTAAACACGACCAGCAGGAAGCCCGCCCCCAACTGATGCAGGTTGTGCACGTAGATGGGGGTGGTCAGGTAGAAGTTGTCCACCGCCGGGAACATGAAGATCAGCACGCCCACCAGGGCGAACACCATGCCTCCGAAGTAGAGCGTCCTTCCCGCCGTCTTCCTCCCGATGTACGCTATCTCCTTTATCCCCAGCTTCTTCCTTTGTATCCATTTCCCGAACGAGAAGCCGAAGAGCAGCTGCATGACCATGGTGCCCAGGCCGAAGACCATCCCGGGGAGGAAGCCGAAATAGGCGGATGGCATGGCGGGGGCCAGCGTGAAGTAGACTATGGTGGCGTAGGCGCCGAACCCGAAGCCTGCTATCAGCCCATGCACCAAAGTCATCCTGGTCGGCACCGCCCTGGGCTCGTCCTGCAGCTCGGGGACGGCGTGTTCCCGTTCTTCCGCCTCCTCGCCTATCACCTTCCTGTGCAGCAGGTGCTCCAGCGAGTGCGAATGGAGGTAGGTCCCCTTCTGAAGTATGTACTGCCCGGAGAAGAACATCACCGTCCCCACAATTATGTAGACCAGCGGTTCGACGTACCAGCGGGTGAAGATCAGGGCCAGGCCCAGATAGGCCACTTCGGACATCATCGCCCGCTGGATGGTGAACCCCGCGGAGAAGAGCAGCCCGCTCTTCAGCCCTCCCCTGCTGCTGTAGCTCCCGACGGAGTAGCTGAACGTTATGGGCCACGTATGCTCGTCGGGCGTGATGCCATGCGCCAGGCCCAGCATGAACGCCACCACGAGCGCTTCGACCACGTTCCCCAGCGCGAGAGCGAACAGATCCAACCACGCCACCTTCGGACTATCGGCGCTCCGTGTCCAGGTCGTCGCCGCCCGGTATCTTCCTGCCGTGGGGGCACTCCGATGGATGGCCTATGTGGGCGCAGAGCGCGTTTATCGTGGGCGGCTCGATGTGCATATCGACCTCGGAGGCTATCCGGCAGGCCTCCTGAAGCGCCACCCCTATGCCCGTCAGGAAGGTCTCGAATATCCTGTGAGACCTCATTATCCCGTCGATCATCTCCCTCCCCTTTGCGCTCAGCCTGTATCCGGCGGCCCCCCTCTCCACCATCAGGACGGCGGAGAGCCTCTCAAGGAACCCGACCGCGGTAGGCGGCTTGACCTTCATCTGGTCGGAGATATCCCTGACCCTGGCAGGCCACCCGTCGGCCGACAACTCGTACACCGATATCAGGCATTCCCGCTCCCTCCTGGTCAGGCGAGTCATTAGGGCTCACTTAACAATGTTAGGATGACCCTAATAAATGCTTCCGCGCCCCCGC
>JAFLZE010000205.1 GCA_029785685.1 Nitrososphaerota archaeon
TTCGGACTCTTCATCTTCGACCAAGACGGAGGTCCGGGGGACGATGGCAAAACCACCCGTCTGAAGGAATCTAGAGCCTATCACGAAGAGAATCTCATTCGGACCGGATTCCTGAAGAGAGGGTTTCTACAGAGCCCCTACACTTACACATTTAAATAATCCTAATCATTGATGTCACCACGTAGCATCAGTTTGAGCCAAGGTTCGGGCGGCCGAACGGGTACTCCCAGATCCGAGTTGGACGAGAAACGCGCAAGTGGTTTTGTTCTTTATGCTGGAATCGCGGCAGCCTTGGGGGAGTTTGTCGATGGATATGACATGATAGTAATCACAGTCGCTTCAATCGTACTTGTGCCGGTCTTTCATTTGTCTCCGGCAGCAGCCGGGTTTCTCGTCTCATCCGCATTCATTGGAGCGGGCTTCGCGTCACTGCTCCTAGGTGACGTGGTTGACCGGATTGGTCGGTTAACTGTCTTCACTGTTGACTTGATTCTTTTCGTCATCTTGGCAATCTTCGCGGCCCTGTCGACAAATTACGTGGAATTACTTACCATCAGATTCTTTATGGGGGTTGGGGTAGGAATCGACATCACCGCTTCCTTGCCCTATCTGGCTGAGGTGTCACCGAAACACACGCGGGGGCGCATCTTGGGGTCGCTTCCGATGCTTACGTGGGCGTTCGGCGCCCTGTCGTCGATTCTCTTGGCAGTCTTGCTGCTGAGTCTTTTTGGATCAGAGGCTTGGCGATGGATGCTGGGACTTTCAGCGATTCCGGCATTGGTCACCATTGGGTTGCGTTCGAGGTTGCCAGAATCGCCGCGCTGGTTAGAAAGCCGTGGGCAAGTGGAGGACGCAAAGAGATCTTACAAGAAGTTTGGAGTTGAGTCCGCACTGACTTCTCCCAAGGTGAGCAAGAAAGGTTTCGCAAAGCTCCTCAGAGGTTTTGGGGCGATTCTGTCCGTCGTCTTGATAATCAACTTTGTACAGGCGCTCGGCGGGGCAGTTGCGTCGGTGGGGACCCCATACGTCTTTAGGTATGGGGCCTTGCTCGGCCTAAACACGGCCGTGGCATTCAGCGCCTTTGTATGGGTTGGCGACATCCTTGGAGTGTTCGTGAGCGTGGCGGTCATCGATAGAATAAGCAGGAGACACACGTGGTATCTATCGCAGACCACGAACGGATTCTTGGGTATCTTGATAGCGTTGGCCATCATGTACAAGAGTTTCTTCCTGCTCCCTCTCTTCTTTCTATTCGGCGTCTGCAATTGGATCGGAGGCTCGCCCCTGACGGTCATGTGGCCGACTGAACTGTTCCCGACGAGCATGCGTGGCAAGTCCACGGGCTTAGGTAATACGGCTCTCCGATGGGGAATCGCATTGCTTGCCTTCATCCTGCCGGTTGGAATAGCTGCTATCGGGGCCGTTAGTACGCTATTGCTCCTCTCGATGACATTTTTTATTACTTCTGCCATCGTTCATCACTACCCAATCTTGGATACGACCACTAAGCCTCTTGATGAGGTCGCACGCGAAAGCTAACCTGGCCGACATAACTCCATGAGCAGCACCTCTTCGCCAGGAGGAAGCTTCGCATGTCTAGGTGGAACCTCCTTGTCCTGTAGTATCTCGCAAGGAATCTCTTCAGGGCCTGGAGGTTCGTGAGGAAGACTGGGAGTGCCGAGAGGTCCTTCTCCCCCTGCCTCCAGCACCCTCCATCATGTCGAACTCGGGAGACGCCGTCGGAATCCACCTCACCCTGAGCGTCTTCCTGTTCTGTCCCATGTAGTCGGTCACGGCCTTCGTCCTCTTGTGCTGGTTCGCCTTGTCCAGGAAGAGGTATTGCTTGCCAAACCTTCTGTGGACCTTCTTCAGGAAATCAAGGAATGACGGGCCGTCGAACGCCCCGTATTGTCTGAAGAACTGTCTCCCGTCGATGTTGATGACGCCGAAGACGACGGTCTTGAAGTGAGAGCCCAACACGACGCGGACAGGCCGGATTCCCGGGCCTGCCCAGACTTTCTTCGTCTTGATGTCTTGGACGAGGATGGGCTCGTCCTCTGTCACCATGGTGAAGCCTTCAGGGATGTTCCTGAGGAGCCTGGCAGTCCTTTTTTGAAACGAAGCCTCTCCTCGAGGGAGGCCGTGTGAGCCAGCCTCTTCTCTGGGACTACTGCCCTCGCTCCCCACTTGCGTACGAGCCTGAGGACGTGCCTCTCGCTGTACGTCACCCCCGCCTTCCTTCGAACGAGCTCCCTGACCTCCTTCACTGTCCAGCCGCTCCTATTCGTAGTGACCTCCCTACCGATCTTGGCTATCAGACTCTTCTCGACCTCCGGCGGCCTCCCGCTCCTCTCCCTCGTCCTCAAGCCCTCGATGCCCCCTCCTCGAAACTCCTGACTCATACCACAACCCAGGAGCTCTGGGCGTGAAACTCCCTGGCGGCTTGGTTCTGACCGAGGCCGTCGTACTTCACCTTCAGGACGAGGAGCATCCTCCTGCTGACGTACGCGTCCTTCTCCTCCTTGTGCGCCCTCTCGAGCGCCTCTCTCGTCACCGTGGTGGTATGCGGCATGAGACTGATAGGGAGACGACGACCCAAGAGGGCGAGAACCAAACTTCCTTGATTACATGCTCAGAAACTTATGTCGGCTAGGTTAGTTTCAAGGAGGCTTAACTTGCGCGCGTCCGCCCTAATCCGCAGCTGCAGACAGTTATGCGGTGCCCGGGAATGGTTTGTGAAGGATTTGAACCCATATATCTGGACTCAGGTCCCACCCAGGGCCCCTATATCTGGGCTCTAATCATCGGGTGTTAAATCCCCCGGGCTCTCTAATAGCCCAGAGTCC
>JAFLZE010000206.1 GCA_029785685.1 Nitrososphaerota archaeon
CGAAGGGTCTTCTTCCGTCTCCTGCCCATTTCCCGCTCGCCCACTCGTCTACCAACTGAAGTAGATAAGGTAGCATTCCATGGCCGTTCTTTGTAATTTGTAATTATTTTGTGTTCATCACACCACACCATAAATATATCTGATTCTCTCCGTAATAGTAGCTAATATTATACACACGCAACCTGGAAGCTTTAATACATAATTAGCGGACAGAAGGCGCCATGAGCCTACCACGGTCACTAGTCGATCAGTCTACGCTGACCCACAGACAATTTGAGAGCCTGCAACTCTATGTCAAGGTTGTCTCGGGCGAGATGAAATACAGAGACGCGGCCACATTAGCGACTAAGAGCCGGACACGCGGGGCGCGGGATAAACCCTTGACCATTGGATCATACTTTCGCACAGTCCAGCAAGCCCGAGAGAACATTAGGGGGTCCATAATCACTCTGCTAGTCGGGATTTGGACCGGGGTGGTTAGGCCAGAGGATGTCCGTCGGCTGTTGGACGTCGCTGGGACCGGGTTCAGAGAGCTCTCCGACGAAGAGAGCGAGAAACTGGCCGGTGTGTTGCATGCCTTGGTAAGAAGCATTGTGACATGAACCCGCGTCGAGTCACACACGCGGTTTCCACCCGCGACCGACGCCCGCGTGCCGCACGTCCGGGATCTGTGGCCATTCGGCATCGAAGCGCGCAGACCAGACAAACAACACCGGCAGCGAACCCCACCTCGCGCCGTCTTCACGAATGAAACGATTAGATCCACAAACGGTTCGATGCGAAGAGGCTCGGCGTCCCAAACGTTAAGGAATCGCCGCCGTCTTTCCCAGTGCCTGCCATTCTGCTTTCCTGTCGCCCATGCTTGGGACGCCGTCTTACCAATAAACGTCATACTTATATCACAACCATCCATCACGACCATCACACATGGTCGACTATGTGACCTACGGGCTCTTGACCGCCTCCTTCTTCTTCGTGGCCTTGGCCTTCGCCTTGCTCTTCCGATATAGACAGGTGTCGCAGAGGATAAACACCGCTACTGAAATCGGCCAAGACCTTTGGTCCTCACTGGAACAGCGCCTCAAGAAGCAAGACGAGCGAATACTTGACGTCATGACGAGAATGGAGGTGATCCAGGCCAGGGCGATGTCAGCCGCCGCGTCTTCAGCAACTCTTTCTCCGCTACCACAAGTCGTCCCCCGTGCCGCATCGACTCCAGAGAACCCGAAGCCCGAACCCGACGTCCCTCACATCACACAACAATCCAAGTCACAGGCGTCACAGACATCACAGGCGCTTCCCGAGGTTCACGCGGCACTACAGGCACCAGACGAAACACAGTTAGCCGCGCTTCGGCTCCTTCGCGACGGTCCCAAGAACACCAGGACACTTACAGACGCGATGCGCAAGTCTCGAGAGCACACTGCCCGCATAATGAAGGAGCTGTTTGACGCGGGCCTAGTGACCCGGAACAACACATCGAAGCCATTCGTCTACCAACTGACCGACGAGGGGCGTCGTCGTGCTTCTAATGCGCCAACTGACAACTGATTCATGTCCTCATGCGCTAAACGAGGAAGAAGAACCAAGAGCAGCTTTTTCGGAACGTCGGTTTCTCCCTCGAAGTCCTAGTCACGTCCACGCGCGCCGAGCCACGCGAGCCTCTCTTCCGCCTTTGCCGGATAGCCCAAAGTGTTCCTCCGCCGGGCTGTAGCCGACCAAGACAGAGAACACCACTTCTCATCTCTTGCGCGGCGTCGGTCGAGCGCGACCACACGTTTTGAGGAAGGTCCTTGCCGTAAACTTCCCGGCAGTCCAGCGTAGTCGACGGTCGCGCCCTCAATATCGGTCGGCGCCTGATTGGTAATAGGTGAAACGCGCCTTCCCGCCCTGGCGAGGATGTAGTGCATTCCTCCGGGTTTGTCATCCACCCGCCTCCCCGAAAGGAAGTCTCAAGGCGTTTAGTTAGGCAGGTGTCGCTCATCCGAAGGGATTTCACGGCCCTCTGAATCTTTTGGGTATTCGTACCACCGACTGAATGACGGCGCGCATCCTAGGCATCTTCTTGAACCCGAATCACACATCTTGGCCTAAACTGGGTAGAGCGTTTAGACACGACAACCCGGCTCCCCGGCTCTTTACACATGACGGCCACATACAGGGTCTCGCCTAGGCACGAACAGCTGGTCGACCCGCCACGCAGTCCCCTCAGATGGCTCTCCCATCCCTTTGGGGGGCACGAGGGGGTAGTCGAACCACTTCCCCGCACGAATGCGATACCTTGCCCTGATCCTGGCTTGCCCCGGCATCCTTCCTCTTGCCCTGTTACGTTTCTGATACCTGACGTGGACTGGGTCGTCTGACTTGTAGGGGTCGACACTCGAGCAGACAATTGTCGCTTCGGCCGTAGTCATCCTGTGCAGCCTCTTCAGGAGGCGCTGCCTTAGCCCTCCTTCCGAACAGCCCGAAACTGTTCCCATACATGACAACGGAATCAAAAGACCTCCATGGGAAGTCGGTGTCCTCAAAAACGAGCAGACGCGTCTTCCGGAGGCCTTTGGCTCTGGCTACTTTCAAAGCCAGAGGAGAAGTATCGATACCAGCGACATCGAGGGTCTGGTGCCGGTGGAGATAGACTCCGATTCCCCCAGCCCTGCACCTTACGTCCAACACTCACCCCTTCACGAAGGCCTGCCCGCTCCGCTCTACTGTGGGCCAGTCCTTCAGGGGCGCGAAGTACATGGCTGACATCATAGCGGAGGGATCCACCAGGCCGTCATCCCCCTCAACGACTTCGTTTCCCAGGCGCCCTACGAAACAGTCCCACACTT
>JAFLZE010000207.1 GCA_029785685.1 Nitrososphaerota archaeon
TGGTTCAGGTACCTGTCCACGCCGTGCTTGCGGAGGACCCCGAGGGCCGCGTCGTGGACCGAGCCGCAGGAGACCCCATCGGTGACCGCGTCTATGGCGGCCTGCTGGGCGTCCTTCACGGCCGCGTAGCGCTTCTTCATCTCTGACGTGACGGTCCCGACGGCGAAGGTCCTGGTCTCGTCCGAGTTGTATCCCTCGTACCTGAAGAAGAGGTCGGCCACGACGAAGTCGCCGCTCTTCACCCTCCTCCCAGAGAGCTCCGAGTGGCCGTAGGCGCCGTGGGGACCCGACGCGATTATGATCGGGCCGAGGGAGGAGTCAGAGTTGGAGGGCGTGAGCCCCTCCTCGAGGGCCGCCTTCATCACCTCGGCCGCGAGCTCCCACTCCGTCCTCCCGGGCTTTAGGGCGCGCTCGAGGGCCTCGTATGTCTTGTCGGTCTTGGCGCAGGCCTTCCGTATCCGCTCCAGCTCCAGCTTGTCCTTGAACCTCCTCGCCTCCAGGAAGAGCCCGGGGTTCGGCTCCAACTTCTTCGACTTCAGCCCCTCCCTGTCGACAACGGCCCTCCCTCCGCCGAGCTGCTTCTCGATCTCCTTGCCGACGTCCTTCCACTTCCTCACGACCACGACCTCTGCCTCCTTGGCGACCTCCCCCGCCCTGTCAGCCTCCAGGGGGGACGTCACGACAACCGTCTTGTCCGGCCGGACCACGGCCGCGCCCCCGCCGAAGAAGTCGGTGAGATAGAACAGGTTGGGCGCGGTGTACGCTGCCACCTGCTTCCCCTTGGCGAGCGAGAGGAGCTTCTTGCGTCTCTGGGAGAATACCGTCAACCCTTGCGGCCGGGGCCCTGCGTTATTACTACCTTGCCATGGGCTCGGGTCGCCCGCTGCGAAAGGCCCGAATAGGGCGTCGGATGGCTGCCGGGGCCGTAATCTCGCTTCTGGGGCGAAAACAATCCCAAACAGCCCCATCCTGGCCGCCTCCTCTTTTAGTGGGTGCTGGCTCTGAAAAATCGCCCTCCGGCCCCGGTGGACGGATGATTTATGACGACAAATCTGGCCACCGGGGTGCCGGCCAACTTCGTCGCCACCCTCCTCTTCGGGTACATCGTCAAGAGGTACAGGTCATGGCCGATGTTCATCACCGCGACGGTCGCGACCCTGACCCTGGGGAACTTCATGGCCGCCGGCCTGATAGCGGCCATCGGGCCCTACATCTTCGCGCCCCTCTCCGGCCTGACCGGCAAGATACTTTTCACGGTGGGACTGACCGCTTTCTGGGACACGACGTCGATTCCCGCCGTGGTCATCGTAGTCCCCCTCCTGATGAGGGCGGTCCGCCCCATCGCAGGAAGGTCGACGGTGATCAGGGACTATCCGTCCTGGTCGGGGTCCGAGGCGAGGAAGGTCGCTCCGATCTCGGTCATCTATGCCGTGCTCTTCCTCGCGGTCGGGGCGGTGTTCTTCTTCGCACCGTGGGGGGGATCGGTTACTGATATCACCCCGATAAAGACAATGATCTTCATCGTGGCGGCGATCCTCGCTGTGATTGCCCCTCTCTCCGGGCGGCTCGCGGGGACGAATCGGCTCAATGCAACCAAGCGGTCCTAGGGCGGCGGCCGCCTTCGCCCCCTCGGCGATAACGAACTTCTTCGAGATAAGCTACGCCCCTTCGGACGGAGCCTCGGGCGCGACCGGGGGAGGGTATGTCCTGTCCAGGGGGACGACTTCCAGGGCCGAGCTTGCAGGGGGGAAGCCAGGGGTCTCAACCGTCGTGAACATGGACGCCGGCTACGACGCTCGCACCACGAAGCGGGCGGTGTCTCTACTCCTCGCCGGCGAAGGGCGGAGCGAGGCGTCGGTCAACCTCGAACAGGTGGTGGACACTCCCATCGGGGCCGGGTTCGGGGCGAGCGCGGCCGCCGCGACGTCTGCGGTCTACGCCGTGGCTGCCGCGGCAGGGATCGAGAAGCCGAAGCGGGAGCTCGCCCTCTGCGCCTACAGGGCCGAGGTGATGGAGCAGACGGGGCTGGGGACGGTCTCGGTGGTCTACGACTCCGCGGGGGCGGGGGCCATCACCGTTCCGGGGGAGCCGGGGGCGTCCCGCTTCGTCGCCGTGGATGTCCCCCAGGGGACAAAGATAGTTACAGCGTACATCGCGCCTTTCGACAAGAAGGACGCCCTCTACTCCAAGCCGGTGAGCGAGAGGATAAACTCCCTCGGCCACACGGCGCTGCAGGCGTTCCTGGCCGACCCGACCCTCGACACGCTGGCCACGGAGGGGGAGCGGTTCTCGAGGGGCCTCGGCCTCGAGTCCCAAGAGGTGAAGAAGCTCGTGAGCGCCGCGAAGGGGGCCGGGGCGAAGTACGCCAGCCAGAACATGATCGGCTACTCGGTCCACTGCGTCGCCGACGAAGACGCAGCGCCGGGCGTCGCCTCAGCCCTGAGGGAGTTCGGACCCGCCGTGCGGGTTGACGTCTTCGAGGTAGGGTCCCGGGCTGCTGGGATCCTGCGACCTAGCCGCAGGTGACCAGGTCTTTGGTGAACCTGGTGTAGATCTCAGGCTTCCTGTCGACCCTGAGCGTGTCCTCTATCCTGATCCCGTACTTCCCGACGAAGTAGACCCCAGGCTCGTCTGTGATGACATCGTTCCTCCCCAGCTTCACGGCGCTGCCGTGGAAGATCCCCGGGAGCTCGTGTATGTCGATCCCGACGCCATGCCCCACGCTGTGGTTCAGGTACCTGTCCACGCCGTGCTTGCGGAGGACCCCGAGGGCCGCGTCGTGGACCGAGCCGCAGGAGACCCC
>JAFLZE010000208.1 GCA_029785685.1 Nitrososphaerota archaeon
CTCGAGAAGTCTTTGTCTGCGAACAAATCTATCACTAACGAAATACTTACATGTCACACCCTCTCTGTCACATATATATGTCTTATGCCTCTTTTAGAGGAATTTCAATGCACGACCGTGTTATCGGTTAGAATTGGATGGCGGACCGCGGGCGAAACTCTACTTGGCACGTTTTCATAGGACGCTTTCAGATGCCTAACGCCATGGCCTCGGAGCGTCCCCCAACTGCGGAATTCTTCGGGACCAGTATTTCTGCTCACCGAAACAATCGTCTGTGACCAGGGCTAAACCAGGCTCAGAACGTCGGAGAATGGAAAAGGGGAGAACCGAGTCTCGACTTGACTCATGTATCGCGAAGTGGCCCCTGGTGCGAAGGTTCGAATCCGAGGTGATGTCTAGGCGCTTTGGCAGACAGTTTGACGCTCATCGTGACCTTGTGCTCAAACGCCCCATCAGCGGTTAAATAGCGAGAACGCATAACCCTTCAGCGTCCAAACCACGAAAAGGCAAGCATCGATCCTGCTAGTGCCCTTCCTCCTCCTACCGAACTTCTTGTTCCTGGTCCCCCTCGCCCCCGTGGCTGCGGCGCTCCCCAGCCAGCCGTCCGGTCACTCCCTGCTCCCAGGCACCGTCACCGCCTCCAACACCTGGAACCAGACCCTGGTGTGTCCTGCCTCGTCCAAGGCCACCGAACCCCTGGAGCCCCTATCGAGCTGGAACGCCAGCCTCTCAATCCCGTCCCTGCTCTTCATGGGCGTACCTCAGGGCTCCGACATCGTCCAGACCTTCCACCTCGCCCCCAACGGCACCTTCTCGGTCTACGACAGCCGCGGGAACTCCTACTCCTTCACCGTCCCCATCGCGGCCGTCGGCGCCTCCTACACCACGCTTGTGGGGAACAGCACCGCTGCCGTGGAGGAGACAAGGGTCACCGCAGGCCCGCTCATCCTAGCAGACGTGACGCTCGCCTTCTCGGTCTACGACCAGTCCTGCCACCCCGCGGGGGTGAGGCTGGTGATCTCCGGGACTGAAGACTGGGGCGCCGCTTCAACAGGCGTGCTGCAGCTGCAGTTCACCAAGGCTCCGACTTCAGTTTCGCACGACCGAGCCTACTTTACGAGGGGGTCGGCTGACAATCAGTCCTCGGTCTCGCTGGGTTTCGATTGGTCTGACAGCAGCGGGTTGGGGCCGGTCTTCAACGCGGCACACGACGCGCTCTCCTATAACGTCGGTTCCACATTCCGCATCGACCCGGTGACGTTCGCATCGACGTCGACGGCGTGGCCTCTGAGATACCCATTCCAGAGTGGAAAAGTGTTCTACCGCGACGGCCTCTGGTGGGCGTTCTGGGTCGACGCCGGCGCGACACCGAGCGAGATCAGCTATGTCTACTCCAGCGACGGTATCGGTTGGTCGCCCGTCCAGAACATTCCGCTCGCCGGCTACTCAGTCAACAACAACTGTGTTACGTTCGCCACAGACCGCCTAAACCACTTCTGGTACTTCTACTCGGCGTGCAACAACTACTACCAGACGGTCTACTACAGGCATGGAACGCTCGACCCGAACGGGACGGTGTCGTGGTCGATACCACAAAGCACAATCACTACAGTCTGCAATTATCCGGAAGTCGAGTCGGCAGCCATCGACCATTCGGGGAACGTCTGGCTAACAATCCGCTCCACGACATCCAGCATGGGGTGCTCTTCGCCGTCTAACACGCTTGAAGTGTGGGAGTACTCCTCAGGCTCCTGGACTACCAGGGCCGCCTTCGCCGAGACTTCCGCGCATTCGTCCTCAATCAATCTGCTGAGCAATGGCAGGGTTTCAATCGTCGCCGGTGTCGAAGCTGCCAGTGGGGCCCCGACATCGGCATCTCCATACGACTTGGTCGTGTACTATTGGAACCCAGCCACCAAGGGCTTCAACACCATGAGCGAGGCGGCTCCGTCATGGCTCACATACGGCTCGACGGTGGGCTCAGGTAACGTCACCTACATAGCCGCCCCAAACAACGGCTCCGTCGTCTTCCAGGCGTGTCCCTGGGACTCTTCGTGCAGCGACATACCTTCGCTCGGTTCTTCTGTGGAGATGTCCTCGATAGCCTCGAACAATGCGTCCGGGCTCTCCATAGAATACACGACGGAGTCCGCCTCTTCGGTCTACGAGCTCAACAGCCTTGATGGCGGCGCCACATGGAGCAACCCCGCTCCAATCTCGGTCACGGAGGACGTAAGCCAGGGGTCTTTCTCCATAGACCCCGAGTTGGTAGGAAACATGGTCGCGTCTGCGTGGTTGTCTGGAAGCTCGTCTCCCTATGACCTGCGCCTCTCTTTGTATCCAACGATCGTCCCCACCGCAGCCGCCTCTCCCGATCCCTGGTCCAGGCCGGGGCTCTCCCCCTACGAGTCATACTTCAGCGAGTTCTCAGACTACGTCTCCCCGGGGAACGGCCTGGTGTCCGTCGAGGTAGGCACCCTCAGCCTCCCAGGTAGGGGCCTCGACTTCGCCCCCACGCTCGTCTACTCCGAGCCTTACGCATTCAGGTCCGACGGTTCACCGTACCTCTATGACAACTACACCGGGGCCAGCCTCGGCCGCGGTTGGGCTCTCAACTTCCCTTGGCTGGGGACGAACTACCTCCACCTCACCGACGGCCAGGCCTTCCCCTATGCCTACAGCCTGAACTCGCTCAACACGGTGGACGGGATCAATCTCGCCCTCAACTTTGGAGGCGCCATTCCTCAGTTCATGGGGAACTACTACCCGACGAACATCAGCTGGCCGGGACTCAACT
>JAFLZE010000209.1 GCA_029785685.1 Nitrososphaerota archaeon
TTGGTCCCGTTCGGGTCCTGATAGGTCACCGCGTAAGACCTCGTTATGTTGACGTTGGACAGTCCGGTGGCGGACTGGACCACTGATACAGTCGCACTCCCGCCGGAAGTGCTGCCGGTCTTGGCGGCGAGCCCCGATATCGGGGTCCCCGCAACTACTACCGAAGACGCGGGGAGGGTCCCTACGTTGAACACGTTGACTTCCATCGTCTGCGAGGCTCCCACTGGCTTGCCGAGACTCCCGGAGGGGGCCAGTGTCGCATAGACGACCGGCTCGTCTATCCCCTGAGAGAGTGTGATCGGATTGAGTAAGGCGGTCGCGTTCATCGTCTTCCCGTCAGTCTGGTACTGGTACCGGACCACGGACGCGGGGATGGTCAGGGGCCCGGTGGCAGACCCGGTGTACTGGAGCCTGTAGACGGGGGTCGTGCTCGCTCCGGCGACGAGCGATATCGAAGAGACGTTGTCGTTCCCGCCCAGGAACGTAAAGCTGCCTGTGCCGTTCCACCAGCTGTCGGCGTATGTGATGTTGGATATGACGTCGGTGGGCGAGAGGTTTGTGAACGTCAAGGTTACCGCGATGTCGGTGCCCGCCCTGAGGACCCCGACGTCTACGGCCCTGGTCGCGAGGAGGGGTGCGGACTGCTCAACAACCGTGGCGTTGACGCCGCTGATGCTCTTCCCCGGCGCGAGCGTCAGCCGGTATGACCCGGAGAACGTCGCGGAATTGCTGGTCACTGTCGCCAGGTCGGAAGACATGATGACGCCATCAAGCGTGGTTATTTTGACAACGGATGAGGAGCTGCTGTTCGAGGCTGTGAGGGACGTTGCAGAGCCTCCGAAGTAGCTGAGGACTGTCGGCGCGCCGGAACTGCTCAGGGCTGAATAAGCGATCGACCCAACCACAAGGCTGTGCGTGAACCCGCTCCCCGTGTTGCTGCCTTCGAGCACTACGAAGGGAGACGGCGTGGAGACAAGCCCTGAAGAGCTGATCGCGCTCGCGAACCCGTGCTCGGCGGTCGGGAGGAACCTCAGTAGCGTCGCCGGGATGACCGTCGAGAACGACACGGGGCTGTAGAACGAAAAGACCCCCGTCCCGTTGGACATCGAGACGAAGTTGGTCAACAGGTATGGGTCGACGGCCGCAGCCGCGGCAGCGGCGTCAGCGAACGTGGAGGCTCCGACGGTAAGGAACAGCCCCTGCGACGGCAGGTACGGCACCGGAAGGAGGTCGTACCCCCGTGGGCCGAAGACCTGGAAGTCGGGCTGCCATCCCGCCGTTGAAACTGCGGTGATGTTGTACCAGCTCAACCCTGGGGTTGACTCCAGGGCCGAGAGGTGGCTGGAGCCGTTCAGCCCGGTGAACGTAAAGTACCAGAGGGCGTCGGAACCGGCGACGTAGACGTTCAGCTTCTCAGTGTAGGGAGACTGCGCGTGCGCAAGCTGCGCCGGGACCGAAGACAGGAGCAAGAGGGCGAGGACAGAAACAGCCAGCAGCTTGGAATGCTTCAAGCGAGTCTCCTGAAGGCGCTCGATTCAGGATATAAAAGTGGTTGGATTCTACTTCTTTCTGATACTCTCTTCCGAAGGGTCGTCGACGCCCTTGTCGTCAAGAAAGAAGACCGCGTCCCGCTCAGGGTGGTACGGGCTGTCGACCATCCTCGCAATGCGGTTCTTGGCTGCCTTCCTCAGATAGATTCTGTAGGTGCTCGTGTGCGCGACCACGTGGCCGCCTGTCGGCCTCGTGGGGTCGCCGAAGAAGGAGTCGGGCGCGGCCTGAACTTGGTTCGTGACCACCACCGCTATGTTGTAGATCTCTGCCGTCCTAAGCAGCTGGTGCATGAACCGGTTCAGGCGCTGCTGCCTCTCAGACAATGTTCCCCTTCCGAGGAACTCGGCCCTGTAATGGGCGACCGCGCTGTCGAGTATTACCAGTTTCACCTTGTTGGGCTCGATGATCCGCCCCAGGTCTTTGACGATGAGCTCCTGGTGGGCGCTGTTGTAAGCCCTGGCGACGGTGATGCGGGAGAGCACCTTCTCAGTGTCCATGTCCCTTGCCTCGGCTATCTCCGCTATCCTTTCGGGCCTGAAGGTCCCTTCGGTGTCCACATAGATGCAACCTGCGTCCAACCCGCCCTCCCCCTTCGGCGCCTGCACCATCACGCTCAGCGTGTGGCAGACCTGGCTCTTCCCGCTGCCGAATTCGCCGTAGAACTCGGTCATGGCCCAGGTCTCGATCCCGCCTCCGAGCAGGTCGTCTAGGTTCTTCGAACCGGTGGAGATCCGGTCGATGGCCTTCCTCTTCACGAGAAGGTCGGCCGCGTTGATGAAGTCGGGCTCGAGGCGGTTCAACTCTACCAGCTTCTTCCTGGCCTTGTTGTTCAGCTCTACCGCCTTCGAAACGTCGATGTCCACGGCGTCTGCGATGTCCATCGGCCCTGATGTGGCGAGGTCGAGGATCGTCTCGATGCCCGCGTCCTTCAGCTTCTGCTTCGTTGCGGGCCCAACGCCCGGGAGGGTGTCGAGCTCGAGCTCTTTATCCGCCCCAGTCGTTTCTTTTACCGCTTCTTCTGGTTCCTCCTTCTTCTCCACTTTCGTTCCTGCCAACTTTACCCGCGAACGGTTTCAGGTAGATAAGCCTGACTCAGGGGGAGATGCGTGAAAGTGTTCTTGGGAAGAGGCTCGCAGATCTGATGTGCTTCAGTCCCGCGATCCATCTTGTCGACCTCTCGACCCCGATGCCGAACCCAGAGTGCGGAGGCATCCCGTACTTCCTCAGC
>JAFLZE010000020.1 GCA_029785685.1 Nitrososphaerota archaeon
TGAGAAGCGAGTATCTGGTCAGCTCCTTCACCACGGACCAGGACCTGTCGTCGTCCCTGTCGATGACCCCGCTGCGCATGGGGTAGACCATCCGCTCTGCTATGTCCCTCTTCGCCTCCACGAAGTTGGAGACGTCGGGCCCGACCACAAGCAGCTTCTTGTCTGGCCCCCCGGTCATCCTGACCATGGTGCTCCTGGTGTCGGGGAAGTAGCCCCGGTTCTCTATCACGTCGGGGACGTTCCCCAGGGTCGCGGGGCCGAACTTCAACTCAGACGTGCCGTAGTCCTCACCGAAGACGCTAAGTTCCTTGGGCGCTGACAACTTCCCTCCATGCGGCCTATTTCGCCCTTTAAGTGTTTGAAGGATTTGGAGTCCTAATCCTGACTAGTCCTTCGCCGCGGCTGCTCGCCTAGCTCTGGTCCGGGGGGCTGGGCTCCCTGCGGGCGTAGGTCTGGGGGGTTCCGCTCGGCCGGACGGTCCTGCTCCCACGCCAGGCCTGGTAGAACGCCACCAGGAACGAGAAGAAGGCGGTGGTGAAGAGGAAGAGGAAGAGGAGGACGGAGAAGATGGTCAAGGCGACCCCTCCGACGCGGACCGCCTGGCCCGCCCCTTGAAGGGCGTGGTTATCGCGAGCACGAGGAACCCGTAGACGAAGGCGACCGCCTCACCCATCATCACGAGGTATGTCGTGGTGGCTCCGGCCCCGGGGACCAGCCCCGCGGCTATCACGCCGGCGCCCCCGGCCATGCAGACCGCGGCCAGCCCGAGGATCGCGAAGAGCGCCCTCTGGCGCGGGACGCGCTGGGACTGGGGGCCCGCGGCCTCGAACATCGAGAGGACCAGCACGCCGAGGACCATGGAGATGGTGACAGCCGCGAGCCCGAAGTGGATGGCCACCGCCGTGGCGTAGAGGGAGGCCAGCGACGACGCCAGGGCGATGACCCTGGTGGAGACCCCCGCCGCAGCTGTGATGGCAAGGGCGATGAGCCCGAGCATCGCCAGGCCCGCCGCCGGGGAGCCTTCGCCGCTGTCCACGCCGTTGGCCCTGACGATCCTCGCCTCCTTGTCCATGGAGTATCCTGTGATGGGCATCCCGAAAGCCGCCACGGAGACCATCGTCAGGTTGGTCATCGTCACCTGGGCTCCGCTGGAGGTGTCCCCGAGCAGCATGAACCCAGCCACCCCGGCCCCCACAATGACCAGGAAGAAGGCTATGTTGAGGAAGGCTATGTCCTTCTGATGCTGCAGCACGGCCATGAACCCGAGGCTGGCCGTCAGGCTCGCGAGGGTGGAAGCCAGGATGACGTGCACCACCACCTCGGGCTGTGTGACGCCGATGCTGGAGGCCATCACGATGGCCAGCCACACCCC
Organism: Nitrososphaerota archaeon; assembly: GCA_029785685.1. Next base: position 1,373 of record JAFLZE010000020.1, read on the forward strand.
CACGAGGTAGGTGACCGCCAGGAAGAACGCCTGGGCGTACATCAGGGTGAGCAGCCGCCGGGTCTGGCGGACGACCAGCGCAGGGAGGACGTCGGCTGTCGTGTTGGTGTATCCCTGGGATGTCATCTCTTCGCGCTCCCCGGGTCCAGGGCCTCGATGAGCCGGACCGCCCGCATTATCTTCAGAGTGGCATAGTACGAGAGGAATATGGCGAGCATGAACAGCAGGGACATCTCCCACCCCGCGGCCAGCGTGACCGACCCGGAGACCCTGGAGCCGCCGGTGATGAGGAAGAGCGCCCCCCCTGCCGTGGCCGAGACCAGGGATGCTATGGCCCCGAAGCTGTACAGCGCGACCTTCTTCATCCCGTAGACCAGGCCCACCATCATGATGACGAACGTCAGCGCGAAGTTCCCGGCCGCGAAGAGCATGTGGACCAGGTTCGAGGGGTCGCTTATCCCGACGGTGTTCACCCCCGACGTGATGAATATGTTGACGAACATCCCGGTGACCAGCAGCATGAAGTACATGACGAAGTTGGCGTAGCTCAGCCTCAGGGTCAGCTTGAGCCCTCGGAGCCCCAGGCTGCCAATCTCCTCCCCCTGCAGCAGCGCCGCGGACCGGGCGGGCTCCAACTCAGCTGTCACTGCTCCTCAGAGGCATCGAGACGGCCGGCTGGCTGATTGCCAAGGACTTCAGGCGGACGTCCTCCCTGACGATGAAGATCCTGCTCAGCAGCGTCAGGAACACTGCCACGCCGAAGACCGACACCATCGTGAGCGAGGCGAGGCTCCCGGAGAATGCGATGGATATCGAGGAGGTCATGTAGTAGATGTAGAGCGGGCCCATGAAGAAGCCGATGGTCCTGACACAGATGGCCCCGATGTGGAGCCGTGTGACGTCCTTCAGCTTGATCCCCCTCGACAGGTAGATCACCGGGATGCTCATGCTGGTGCTGAGTATGGCCATCAGGACGTGGGTGAAGAGGTCCGGCGCCATGAGCACCTCGGTCACTATGGATGGAGCCGTCGCTTGCAGGCTCTGTGGGACCGCGTAGTAGTAGTTGGTGAACATCCCTGCGGCGAAGGTCCCCCAGTAGTAGGCGTACTGCACGTAGAGGAGGAAGAAGAGGCGGTGGAGGGTGTCGCGCGTCTTCTCGCTGTCCGTGTTCCCGTCCCTCCCGCGGAGGGTCCTCGCGTTGCGGAGCGCGAAGGCGATGGTGACCACTATGAGCACGGCCCCCGTCCCGTAGACCAGCAGGGCGGATTGGATGCCCAGGCCCAGGAATATGAAGCCGGTGAAGCCGAATATGACCAGCATCATCCAGGCGTCGACGCTGATCGGACCTGTCCTAACCAACTATGCGACTGCCACCCGAGTTCGTGCGTAGATAAATTACCGTGCAAATAAATTTCAGACCTAACGGATTAGGTCGGCGGCTCTTCCGCGGCCCAAAATTTGGGCGATAGGAGGCGCGCCCCTGAGGAAAGAAGCCACAGGACGCGTCCGCCGGCTGTGCCCGGCCCGCGCCTAGGCGGCGAGCTTCTCCATGGCCGCCTTCAGCTCCTTCTCCACCTTCTCGGCCTGGTCCAGCTCCGAGGCCCGGGGCCACACCCTGCGGGCGTAGTCGGCCATGGGCATCCCCCTCTGGAGCTCGGACGCCAGGACCTTCACGTCCGAGTCGGCCTGGGCCCTCAGCATCATCACCTCTATCAGCCGCTTGTTCGCCCTGGCGCGCACCTCCCTCGCCTTTTCGAGGGCCTGGCGGTACTCCATGGATGTGGTCCCGAGGCGCCGCCCCTTCTCCAGCTCGAGCTCGGACCTGGCCACGTCGGCCAGGAGCCCGGCGTCCACGCCGAGGCCTTTCACGTCGATCCTCGGCTTCATGGCCTGGAGGAGCTCCTCGGCGCTCTCCACTATCATGAACTTCCCCCCGGTCTTCGCCGCGACCTTCTCCAGGGTCCCCCTGTTGACCTTGCTCCCGATGGCTATGACGTCGATTATCGCCTTCAGGGCGACCTCGTCGCTGACCACCTTCTCGGGCTTGGGGCCGACGTTGGACTTCTCGTCGGTTATCATCACCAGCTTCTTGATCCTCCTGAGGGGCCCGTCGTCGGCGGCGTACAGCTGGCGGAGCCCCTCCTCGATGGCCATCCCCGTGGGGGTGGCGCCCCCGACCTTGATGGCCGAGAGGGCCGCCTGCGTCTGGGCCTTGGCCATGGACTCTATGGGGCCGACGGGGATCGCTACTTTCATCATCTCCTCCCCGCCCCTGAGGAACATCCCACCCGCCTTCGTGGGGGCCTGGAACGTCATCACCCCCAGCCTGCTCCCGAAGGGGAGCTGGCCGCCGTCGAGGAGGCCGGCTATGGTGCTAGCGACCAGGCCGATCTTGACGAAGCTCGTCCCGCGGGGGGGCTTGTGGGCGTCGGCCATGCTGGAGGAGGCGTCGACGGCGTAGAGGATGTCCCACACGGCCCCTTTCAGCGAGCCGGCCCCAGTTAACTCTTCGTCCGTGCGCGGCCACCGCCCGGCTTCTGGCTGGCGTCCGTCGGCCGAGCGGAGCCCTGCCATGGACGGCAGCCCAGGAGAGGCGCGCCGCTCGAGTGAGGCCGGAGGCGGATAACCGTAATACGGTATACCGTATGGGTTAAATAGAGAAGAGGGGGTTTCGGCACGATGCCGAAGTCGAAGGTCACTGCCAAGTATCAGGTCACCATCCCCAAGGACGTCAGGGATGAAACCGGCGTCGAAGCCGGCGAGCTGCTCACCATAGAGGCCGTTTCCAAGGCGGAGATCCGCATCCGCCGGTTCCCGAAGGTCGCCGACCCCCTGAGCGTGCTGGTCGGCTCCCGAAGCTCTCGGAGGGGCGTCCCCATCGAAGAGCTCGAAGAGAAGGCAGAGGGCAGGTAGCTTGCGTCGCGTTTTTCTTGACAGCAACGTCTTCTTCTACGCCAAGGCCATGGACAGGGTCTATGGGCGCCCCTGCGCCGAGGTCCTGAAGAGCGTGGCGTCCGGCGAAACCAAGGGGTCGATCTCTGCCCTGGTCCCCCTCGAGGTGGCCAACGCGATGAGGAAGTTCGGCCTGGGGCGCCGGGTCCGCGACGAGGTGAAGGCGATGTTCTCGCTTGGGCTGGAGGTGCATCCGCTGGAGGCCTCCGACTCGCTGGAGGCTGCTGACGTCGCAGGCGAGACCGGCGCCAGCCCCTACGACTGCGCCCACGCCGTGGTCATGAGGAGGTACGGGATCAAGGACATAGTCTCGGCCGACAGGGACTTCGAAAGGTTCGGGTGGGTCGAGCGCGTCGACCCGAAGGCCTTCCGGGCCTAGCGTCTGCGCGGCCGACCCGACCTCGGGGCCTCCGACAGGGGGGACGCCCGCTCCGAGCTGGAGCCGATTTCTGGTACCCATCCGACGTCGCCCGTCCCTGCCTGCGAGGGCCCAGGCTGCCCGTTCTTAGAGGAAAAGATTCCCTGTTTGGTTATGCATATTACGATTTCGAGTTGAATTGTCCAACAGTTAAATATCTTACACAAAACGGCCTCTCAGAAGACGATTCCGGTTGATTACTTCATCACTCGTTGTTGACACGAGCCTCCAAGTGTGCACAGTGTGCACGATGTGCACATGTATGGTAGCTGCCTGCTTTGACGCGGGTCGGGAAGGCCCGACCCAGCCGGGAGGGTCGGCCGCCTTCGCCCCATGGGGCGGGGAGTCCCAGACGCGCACTGTAGCCGGGTACGGCTGGGGCGGCTCCTGATGCCATCGAGGAAGGTCCGCGCAGGGGTCTCCTTCGACGACCAGACGGTGGACGCACTGGACGCGCACGCCAGGAACCTCGAGTCGCTCCACGTCGACAGGAGCGAGATAGTCAACGCGATCCTGGACGACTTCTTCGAAGGGAACGGGACCACCGAGTCGGTGTGGGGGGTGGTCAGCAAGAGGAGGATCAGGCTCAGAAGATGAAGCAGAGACGAGGGACCGCCAGGATATCCGGCCTTGCCATGGGCTCCCTTCTACTGGCCACACTCCTGGCGTCGACGATGGCAATCGTTCCGACTGTCTATGCCGCAACGCCCCAACTGGATTGCGGAGGGTCCGCGTGCATCGCCACGTATGGGTCGGCGAGCGGTGGAAGCACTCATCCGATTACCATGACCGGTAGTCTGAGCACCTCTAACTCTCCAGACCTCATAGTGGTGATTGTGACCGGCGATGCACCCGGCGACACACCCGCCACTCCCACTCTTTCGGGCGTGACATTCTCGAGCGTATGCTCATACACTGCCGCTGCCCCGGTCCTGGCAATCTATGCAGGTGAGGCTTCCAGCACGCTTTCTAGCGCGACTATCACAGAGACGGAGTCGGGTGCACATGGAAATTCAGTGGGAGGGATGGTCGCCTTTGGTATCAGTGGGTATGACTCTACTGCGTCGACCGCCTTTGACGGAACATGCAGCATTACAGGGGGGAGTGGGACCGCCCTGTCCCTGTCGATAAGCTCCCTAGCTTATGGGAACGACTTCGTCTTCGGTGCTGCTGCCTCGGCCGCGGGGGCGATCTCGGCATCGGGGTCAACCTCTCTCGTTGCAGCGAATGCCAACGCGGTCTACACCGGCGCAGGCTACCAGCTGGGGAATGGAGGCGGTTCGTACACCATGACCTTCAGCTCGTCCAGCAGCGGCGCGTGGACAGAGGCGGTGGCGGCAGTTGAGGGCGCATCCCCATCGGCCGTTCCTCTGTTCCCTGCCGGGGTCCTCCCACTGTTGGGTGCCCTGCCCGCGATCTATTACCTGGTGACACGGAAACAGAGCGTGAAGTCAGCGGAGGAGGATGGCCAGTGAAAAACCTAGCAGGACAGCTCAGGAAGTCACGACGCCTTCTGGCGGTAGCGGCGACGATAGCCATGGCTGTCTTCGTGGGTTTCAGCGCGTTCGGCGCCGCGACAGGGAGCCAGACGCACTTTTCGCTCCAAGCATACTGGACCCAGCCTTCGCTCTATACGCCGGGGACGGTCCCGCCCAGCGCCTACCTCCAGATCAACTCCACATCCAGCGCTGTAATCAATTACTATTACATCATCAGCTACAACTCGACTAACGGAGCCGTGGTCGCCGGGGAGGGAGTCGCCGCCGTTTCCTCTCTTGCAGTCTTTCGGGCCTACTTCAGCGTGCCACTGGTCCCTAACACGGAAACGAGGGTGACGACCCAGGTGTTCCAGGGGCAGTCTTCTGCTAGTGCCCTTGTCTATCAGAATTCCATCCTCCTCTAGAGCAGCCAACTCGCAGAGGACGACGCCCTCTGCCATCGGTCGAGGCGGGGCATGGCGGCCGTTGACCCTTCAAACATGTGTGTCGCCTCTTCGCTCGGCTTGGGGGCTTGCTGAATCATGGCATTCGGCGAAGTGACGCGCGCCGAGTGTTAACTGGAACCGGTCAAGCCAGGTCCTCGCTGTCCACCCATGCGACCAGCCCTGGTCGGCATGCCACAATCCGACTTCACCCTGAAGTAGGCTACGACGAGCGCAAGGTAGCCCACAATGTAGAACGCGTACCCCACCCACCCGTGGAGATTCCAGAGCAGCGCCTGGCCGTAATCTATGCCCGCCACTATGAGTATGACCACCCGCAGCGAGTTCAGCACTAGGAAGAGCGCTGAGCCTCCCACGGCGAAGGCCGCGCTCACCCAGAGTTCCGGCTTCATGTCCAGGTGCATCAAGCCCATCAACAGCAGGAAGATGGACATGGAAGCTATCCCGGAGCACTCCTGCGAGATGAACAGGTTCACCGGGGACCCTCCGGCAGAGACGAACGAAATATTCACCGACGACCACTGCACAGGAATATGGAACATCGTCGTTATCCCCTCGCTGACAGCAGCCACTACGATGGCGAGAGGGTCCCCGAACGATGTCGTCAGCACCCCCACAGTTCCCACGGCTGCGAGGTACAGGCCGAGATATGGGAAGAGGAATGAAAAGAGGGACGGCCTGATGGCTATGACAATCCCTACCCAACAGGTGACTAGTGCTATCCCCGCGAAGGCATAGGAATCTGTAGCTGGACCGATTAAGATTGCCGCGACTAGGGGGGTGACAGCCATCGCCGCTGCTGCTATGCTGATGAATGAGTCTGCCTCCCTGGCCGCCAGTCGCTCCCAGAACTCATGTTTCTTGAGGCCGATGAACATCAGGACGAAGAGCATGCCGGCGAGTGGAAAGGCTGGGACGCTTGTGTCGAAAACCCCACTGAACACTTGTCCCACCTTCAGCAGCAGGAGCAGAGCCTGCTGGTAGTAGAGGGCCAATGTGACGGCCGTCGCGATAGCTATGGGGATCAAGCGATTGAGCGGTGAGTCCTTTGTTTTCATACGCCTGACGCTGGCGCGATTCAATTTTCAGCACTTAAGCAATCCCTCACGTGGGTGCCACGAAGGCGGACAAGCACGGTTTTATGCGTGAATTTGTGGCGTGGTTGTCGTGGAGACCCGGAAGGGGGCGCGCTCTTCGCAGCCCGGCGCCCGTGTGTTATCCAGGCTGTTGGTGATGATCCTGCTCATCTCGGTGCTTTCTTTGGTCCCTGTTGTTCACGCTCAGACGTCGAGCCAGGCGCAGTCCCAGGTCAGCCAGGCCTACGCCGCCGTCCTGAGCGCCGAGCAGAGCGGGGGGAACGTCACCGCCCTGGTGGCCAAGCTCAACTCCGCCGTCTCCCTCATGCAGCAGGCCGACGCCCTGAACGCCACCAGCCCGGCGAAGGCCCAGTCCCTCTACTCCCAGGCCTCCACCCTGGCGCAGCAGGTCATCAGCTCCGCCCCGGCCGTGGCCGCCGCGGGCAGGGCCTCGACCTTCGACGCCCAGGCTTCGCTGGCGGTGGAGACCGCGGTCCTGGCCGCCCTCGCGGCCCTCGCCTACCTCTACGTCCCACGCCTCTTCTGGCGCTACTGGTACAGGACCCACAGGGACTGGAGGGTGAAGAAGCAATGATCGACGACGACCTGAAGGTGGCGGCCGTGGGGGTCATCGTCCTCATCGCCGTCTTCAACGTCTCCGGCTACTACTTCGCCAACAGGAACGTCGAGCCCTTCTCGGAGCTTGGGATCCTGGGCCCGACCCAGAAGATAGCCGACTACCCCTCCAGCGTCCTCACCGGCCAGAACTTCTCGCTCAACCTCTACGTCGGGAACCACGAAGGGCAGGTCTCCTACTACCAGGTCCTCACGAAGCTCGGCACCAGCGCCAACGCCAACCAGAGCGTCCCCCTGGCCGCCCCGGTCATGACGTCCTACGGCATGGTCCTGCTCAACAACCGGAACGTGACCGAGCCCATAACCCTCAGCCTGGACCACAACGGGACCAACGTCCGCCTCGTCTTCGAGCTCTGGATCTACGAGACGAACACGACCTCCTTCCGCTTCTACACCTCCGACTGGCTCTACCTCAACGTGACAGGGCCGTCGGCATGAGCTCCCAGGAGAGCCCCCGGCAGAAGCGCGCGAAGGAGGTGCTGGGCTCCGCCCTCGCCGCCGAGATGTCGGTGAAGGACGCCCTCACCAGGGCTTCACAGGGGACCGGCGCGACCCCGGTGGAGGCTTCGAGGGCGCTCTACTCCCTCCTGGAGGAGAAGAAGGCCACGCTCACCGACCCCTCGCCCCCGTCCTCGACCTTCGAGTACCTGGGCCGCTCCTACTCCGCCTGGTTCTGGACGGCCATGGCCTACCTCGCCGTCACCGTCGCCTCCATCTACCTGATCCCCCAGTACCCTCCCTTCGTCTACGTCCGCTATGTCTTCGGGGCGATAGCCATCCTCTACTTCCCGGGCTTCACCCTCATCGAGGCCCTCTACCCAAAGAAGGAGGACCTCGACAGCCTCGAGCGCCTCGCCCTCTCCATCGGCCTGAGCCTGGCCCTGGTCCCGCTGGTGGGGCTCCTCCTCAACTACACCCCATGGGGGATACGCCTCGACCCCATAGTGGTCTCGCTCTCCATCCTCGGAGTCGGCCTGGCGCTGGTGGCCGCGGTCCGGAAGGAGTCGTACATCAGGCTCACCGCGAGGGCGGGGTAGAGGCTTGGCAAGGTACTTCTCCTTCGGCGCCGGCATCGCCGCCTTCGGGGCCGTCGTCGCCTTCGTCTCCTACTACTTCCTCTTCAGCGCCCCCTTCGCCGCCCTGGGGGTGGCCTGCGTGATACTCGGCGGTGCGACCATCACCCTCCCCGAGTCCCCGGTCCCCAGCGGCGCGGTGCGGGGCGTCGTCCACGCGTCCGTCATGAACGTGGAGGCCCTCCTCGAGGAGTTCGACGTCCGCGAGAAGGCCGTCTACCTCCCCCCCAGGGAGGGGGAGTCCGTCGCCTACGTCCCGCTGGCGTCCAACCCTCGCGTCCCCTCGGCGGACTCGCTCATGAAGGCCCCGAGGAGGCTGGTGTCCGAGGCGGACGGGGTCCCGGTGCTTCTTGTGGTCCCACCCGGGTCCGAGCTGGTCAGGGCGTCGGAGTTCTCCGAGGCGTCTGGGCTCGAGGACGCCATCCAGTACGTCCTCACGGAGGTCACGGAGCTCTGCTCCTCGGCCAAGGCCGTGGTCGCAGGGGACAGGCTGGTGGTGGAAATGAAGGGTATCAAGGTGAAAACGGAGGCGGCGAAGTATCTGAGCAGCCTGGGGAGCATCCAGGCGAGCATCGCGGCTTCGGTGGCAGCCACCGTCCTGAACAAGGCCGTGACTCTCGTCTCCGAGACCCTCGAGGGGAAGGACTCGACAGCTACGTTCAAGGTCCTGTAGCCTCGGCTGGCTCCCCGGGGGAGCAAGCGCTTGCACTTTCCGCGCCGGCCGAGATGGCGTCTGACGCTCTGGCTCTGGCGAGTCTTTGGGCCATAGGTCAGAATCGCCCCCCTGTCAACGGCCGGCCCATGAACTCATGTGGCATTCTAGAGGAAGTCGGGCCACTGTGAGATTCTTGCCCTTAGCTCAGGAGTGTAGACATAGGCGATGAGCTGTGATTGTTCTGAAGTCTCTTCGACAAAATACTTCCTGTCGTCCTTCCTAACCTTTTGCATTGCCTTCCGCAAGACTCCTGTGGCGTAGCCGCTCCCCAATGCTATGATCAGGTGCGACGTATATGCCTCTATTCTCAGCATAATCTGCTTGGCAATCGTGCTCGGGAAGTCATCTGCTCTCACGAAGATTACCAACTCATCCACGTGCTCGAGGAAGTAACTCAACCTCTTTGAGGTCTCTTCTTGGTTAGGGTAGAGCTTCGTGAGTCGTGCTAGTAACTGAGTGATTATCCCAATTTCGGTCAACTCTGCAATGTGCAGACCCTCGGGGCCATACTTCGCCAACAGCTTCTTCACTAGGTCAGTCACTCTGTAGCCATTTCCCCGCATCTCGCGCAGCGCGAGGCCCATTTGGACCTGGATTTCGATTGCGCCACCTCTTGGGATGAACTGGCTTAGGAGCGCGTATTCTGACGAGTCTTTCTCGCTCTTGATTAGGTCTATGTTGGCGGCGTCTTTTATGAACGCCAGCTTTCTGTTGCGAAACTGTTTAACTGCGTTCTTTACCTTCTCTTCCGTCCATTCAAGGGCGGCTTCTCCTAGACCTTTCGAGGCAGATTCTATCGGGTCTTTCGGCATTCGCTAAACGTCGCCGTATTCCTGGATGTAGAGCGCTATGCTCAGAGGATTGTCGTCGAGCACGACGGTGCTTCCAGGAAGAATCATCATGTTCTCAGCGCTTACGGGCTGGTCAACATATCTGTCATGAACAACCCGGCCATCCCTAGTGACATATCCATGTTCGTCTACGTCTAAGCCGAGTTCTTTCAGGAGGACTGTCTTGAGGTTCGTAGGCATGTATCTGAGAGAGACGAGTTCCATGCTCTACCTGAACCTCCTCACGCACATCCTCGTATAACGATGGCTCCCAAGAAATAGAACGCCCGAGTCAAAGTTCGCTGGCGGGGTCATCGGAATGAAAGAAGACGTGGTCCCCATATCCTTTCAGTATACCTCGTCATATAAGCGCCCCTGGGCTGGATTTACGCCTTGTGGAACCCTGCTTTTGGATTCATGATTGGTACTCTGGATGAGGGCAGGCCGCTTATCCTGACCCGCAACTTTGACTCCAGCCGTCTCGACTCGGGCATCTTGGGCCGGCCGTTGACAGGGGGGCGATTCTGACCTATGGCCCAAAGACTCACCGGGCGTCTGACGCTCTGGCGTCATGTACTGGACGCAGCGTTGACAGCTGCATATGGCGGGTGCGGCGGAGCAGACACCCGGGCGGGTGGAGCGCATGCTCATTCCGATCCTGGGGTCGCGTGTCAGGGCGATTGTCAAGGATGAAGTCGGGAGCCTCGAGAAGGTCTTGGACGCCAGGCTCGAGGCGGTGGGCGCAAAGATAGACCTGGAGAAGTGGTTCCCGACAGTCCAGGACATGGCCGAAGTCAAGGCCAGACCCGCCCTGGTCGAAGGCAGGATCTCGGCCCAGGCTGGCCCTTCTGGGAAGCCGTGGCCGCACCGGGGCCAAGCGGGCTGTCATGGCCTTTGTTCTGCTGCGACCCAGGGCGTTGGCGCTCGGCCGCTGCAGGAACGGAAGGCGCCGCTCATCCTAAAATACGCGTCGCCTGCGAAGGTGGCTGTTTGGAAAGGCAGAACCTCTACCTGATGACACTCGCCTCGCTCCTGCTCCTCTCCACCGCCGGGCTGTCGATGATCGGGGGGTACACCCTGGACGTGTACGTCTCGATGTTCACGATCTGCTACTTCGTCGCCTCCACCGTCTTCCGCCCGCGGCGGCTCACCTTCGACTTCGTCGGGGTGGTCCTCTTCATCGTCTTCGCCTACATAGTCGCCCTCAGGGTGCTGGCGATACTAGCGATTTGAAGAAGCTCATCGCCCTGTTCCTGGTCGCCCTGGTGCTTGTCTCAGCCCCCGCGGCGCTGGCGATCCAGTTCCCCCGACAGGTCGACCCGAACACTGCCCCCACCGACCCGGTCTACGGCCAGGGGCTCTACCTCTTCTACGGCTCCATCGTCGCTGCCATGAGCGGGGGGAACTTCTCCGCCGCCAGGCACCTCCTGGCCGTGGCGCCCTTCATCCACATCCCCTCCGACATACTGTCGGCCGTGGACAGCTTCAATTCCCTCGTGAACTCCACCGCCGGCCAGTTCGTCGTCATCCGCTCCGAGCTCGTCAACGCGTCGACCTATCTGGGGACGGGCAGGGTCGAGCTCGCCCGGGAGAACCTCACGGCTGCCGTCTCCGGCCTGAGGGGCGCCAACCAGACGCTCACCCAGCTCTTCGCCGCCGAGCCCCAGCTCGCGTCCCTCACAGGCATCCCGTCCTCCCTCCTCCTCCAGAAGCTCAACCCTCTAGAGACCCTGTACTCCAGCGACTCGGCCCAGGCTTCCAGGCTGCTCGTCGTGCTCACCGGCCTCACCAAGCTCGACCAGACCTCGGTCACCCTTTCTGTGGCCCAGGCGTCCATCGCGGTGGGGTCGAACGTCACGGTCAGCGGGACCCTCTCCTCTTCTTCGGGGCCTCTGGCCCACCGGGCCGTGACGGTCTATCTCGGGGACTCGGCCATAGGGAACGCCACCACCGACTCCGCCGGGGGTTACTCCGCCGAGCTCCCGACGCCCCTCTACTACAAGGAGAACGCCACCATGTTCGCTTCCTTCGTCCCGTCGGGGCCCGACTCGCTGGTCTACGCCCCGTCCACCTCCGCCCCTGTGCCCGTGCGCATCACCTTCGTCACTCCGGCGGCCTCCATCCGTGTCCCGGACCGAGCCTACGCAGGCCAGCCCATGGACGTGAACGGCACCCTCTCGGCAGAAGGCCGGGGACTCGCGGGATACACGGTCTCCGTCTCCGGCTTCGCCGCGTCGCCTCTGAGCCTCCCAGAGGCCGTTGCCACCGTCACCTCTTCCGACGGCTCCTTCTCACTCTCTCTCACCCCGTCGTCAGCCCTCGGCGGCGGGACCTACCCCATCAAGTTCGTCACCTCGAGCAACGGGTCCGTGGGGCCGGTCATTCTCACCCTCGATGTGTCCCTGGTCAAGGAGAGCGCCACCGTCGCCTCCAGCGCCCCCGCGTTCGCCATCGCCGGCCTCCCTGTGACGGTGTCCGGGTCGGCCGCCGTCAACGGCTCAGCCCTGGCCGGGGCCCAGGTGCTCAACACCAGCCCGAGCCCCGGGGTGGACACGAGCACCTCCTCCTCCGGCGCCTTCGCCTTCACAGTCACCCCTCCCCTGACCACCCCCAACGGGGCCTGGAGCTACGACCTGGGGGTCTATCCCTCGCAGTCCTGGATATCGTCGGCCCCTGTGTCGGTCAGCATATTCGTGATCAACCCCCTGGTGCTCATCTTCCCCGCTTCCAGCCTCGGGATGCTGCTGCTGGTGGTCCGGAGGAGGCGCGCCCCCCCTCAGGCGCAGACCATGGCGCCCCTCGCGGAGGCCGAACCGACGCCCGCAGCACCGGCGAGGCGGACACTCACGGGGGTCCCGGCGGTCTACCACGGCGCGGTCGAGCTGGCCGAGAAGGCTACCGGGGTGCCCCTCCAGCCCCAGGCGACGGTCCGCGAGTACCTCGCCGCCGTCCGGGGGTCGCTGAAGGGAGCCGGACACTTCGCGACTATCTCTTCGCTGCTGGAGGCGCACCTCTACGCGGGAGGAGGGGGGCCGGGGGACGAGGCAAAGGCGAAGGCAGAGCTGGATGCGCTGAGGAGGGACCTTGAGGGTTAGGACAGCGGTCGCGGTCGGGGTGGTGGCCGCCCTCCTCTTCGTCTCGGTCGCGGTCTACTTCGCCGCTTCGGTCAGCATCCTCGGCACCCCCGGGGACTTCGCCCCCTCCAACACCTCCTGGAACGGCCTGAGCACCCTCGCCTCGACGGAACACGCCGTCGTCCTGGGCAACGTCTCCTCCCTCCCGCCGGACGGGACCGGCTATGTCCTGCTGGAGGACGGCCCCTCCAGCCCATACACCTCGGCCGAGTCGGCCCGCATCTCCTCCTTCGTCACCAGCGGCGGGACCCTGATCGTGGCAGACGGCCAGGCCGCCATAGCCAACACCCTGCTGGCCGGGATGGGCCTCTCCTCGAGGTTCACGGGAGGCGTCCTCACCGACCCGCTGTTCAACTTCAGGAACTCCTTCCTCGTAGTCGCCCCCACAGTCTCGCCTTCGCTCAACAACGTGACCAGCATCGCCTTCGACTACGCCACGACCCTCGCGGTGTCCGACCCTGGCGCGAAGGTCCTCGCCTACTCCAGCGACTTCTCGTACCTCTACCCCACCCAGCCGGGGGCCTCCATCGCCGGCGCCCCCCACGGCCCCTTCCCCGTGGCGGCCGAGATCCCAGACGGCAAGGGGACGGTGTACCTCGTCTCGGACGATTCCGTCTTCATCAACTCGATGATACACAGGGACGGCAACTACAGCATGCTCAAGGACATGGCCGCCGGGACGATGCTCCTCGACACCTCCCACTTCGCCGTCAGCCCGGCGACCGTAGCGAGGAACTTCGAGCTCTCGGTCTACGCGGCCCTCTCCCTCTGGGAGTTCAAGTATTCGCTGGTGATCGTCGGCGTCGCGGGCATCCTGGCCTACAGGTCCAGGGCCGGGCCAAGGGCCGAGGAGGAGGAGTTAAAGGCGCTCGTCCGGGAGCACCCAGAGTGGAGCGAAGAGAGGCTCCGAAGGCTAAAGGAGGAGATGGACGGACGCTAGCCGACTCGGCCGCGGCCAAGAAGATCACCGACAGCGTGGAGTCCGTCGTTGTCGGGAAGAGGGACGTCGTGGTGAAGCTGCTCATGGCGCTCATGGCCGAGGGTCACGTCCTCCTCGAGGGCCCCCCTGGGGTAGGCAAGACCACCATGGCCAAGACCTTCTCGGCCACGATCGGCGGCTCCTTCAAGAGGATCCAGCTCACCCCCGACCTCCTCCCGTCCGACATCCTCGGCTCCAACATCTACAACCAGAAGACCGGGGCGTTCGAGGTGAGGCAGGGCCCCATCTTCGCTGACGTGGTGATGCTCGACGAGCTGAACAGGGCCACCCCGCGGACCCAGGCCGCCATGCTCGAGGCCATGCAGGAGGGGCAGGTGACCATCGAGGGGACGACCATCCCGCTCCCGAAGCCGTTCATCGCGGTGGCGACACAGCTCCCGTCCGGCGCGGCGGGGACCTACCCTCTGACCGAGGTGCAGATCGACCGTTTCGCCATGAGGATCAGCATGGGCTACCCTTCGCCAGAGGAAGAGAGCGAGATACTCTCCAGCATCGACGCCCTCGACAGCGCCGCGGTGAAGGCGGCCGTGAAGCTGGACCAGATCTCGAAGCTCTCCGAGAGGACCCGCTCGGTGACCGTCTCCGACAGGGTGAGGGAGTACGTCGTGGCCCTGGTCAACGCCCTCCGCTCGAACCCCAGCGTCCGCACCGGCCCCAGCCCCAGGGCCACCATCTGGCTCTACAAGCTCGGCAGGGCGAGGGCGGTGCTCGAGGGGAGGGACTTCGTCCTCCCCGACGACGTCAAGTTCGTGGTCCCAGACGTCATGACCCACAGGGCCATCCTCACCCCTGACGCCGAGAGCGAGGGTGTCACCTCCGAGAAGGTGGTCGCCGACGCCCTCGACAGCGTCCCGGTCCCCAAGGAATGAGGCTGACAGAGCGCGGGGGGAGGTACGCCGCCGTCCTGGCGCTGCTGCTCGGGACGGGGCTGCTCTTCATCGACCCCTACCTGCTCGCCGCCACCGCCGCCCTCTCCGCCTTCTTCGTCTACGACGCCCTGGACGGCTACGTCGTCCCCCGGAGGAAGGGGGGCTTCAGGCTCGAGCCCGCGAGCGTCGACGCCAGGATGCTCAGGGGGAACAGCAGGGACTACAAGGCGGTCCTGTCCGCCCCCCGGGCTATCACGCTCGACCTCAGCTCCGTCCCCTGGCTCCGCCCCGAGCGGGCCTCCTACCCGGCAGGCTCATGGCCCTTCGGCTTCGCCCTCTCCTCAGACCTCTCAGGCGCCTACTCGCTGGGCTCCATCCCCGCCCAGGCGAGGAGCAGGTACGGCCTCTTCACCTCCAGGGTCGCCGTCCCGCTCGAGGCGAAGATGCGGGTCTACCCGAGGCTCATTGCCGCCGCCATCGCGGCCCTGGAGTACCTCACCCGGGTCGGGTCGGGGACCGAGGGGGAGGTGGAGAAGGAGACGCTCGGCCCCGGGCTCGAGTACGCCGAGACCAGGGAGTACCTCCCCGGGGACAACCTCCGCAGGGTGGACTGGAAGGCCACGGCCAGGTCCTCCTCCCTGATGATCAAACGCTACTACAGCGAGGGGGGAGGCGCCGTCCACGTCATCTACTTCGTCGAGGCCCCGGGGCACATCACCCACGACGAGCTGGCCACCCAGCTCCTGGACCTCGTGGTCTCGTCGGCGGTGAGGGTCACCCCGATCTCGGTGACCGCCTACGAGCGGGGGACGAGGCTCACCAACATCGAGGGGAAGGGGTGGGAGGTGGTTATCAACACCCTGAACCTGGTGATGGCGGAGAGCAAGATAACCTACGACGACCTCTATTCCCTCCTCGACGTGTCGTCCCTGAGCAAGGAGAGGAGGGAGCTGGTGGCCGCCGGGCGCCGGAGGTTCGCCGAGCTCCTGGGGAGGGCCAGCGGGAAGCGCCAGGCGCTGGTGTCCGACTTCCGCGGGCTCGTCGCCCAGCTCGCGTCCCCGGACGTCCAGTCGTCGTTCATCATCCTCAGCAGCCTGGTCTCCAACAGGGACGTCCTGGCGGAGATCATCGAGGACCTGAGGTTCAGGCGCGCGGAGACCACCGTCGTCTACCCCCCGAGGCCCTGGAAGGACGCGTCGAGCCTCGGCGAGGCCTACACCCTGCAGGCGTCCCACGAGAAGATGCTGGCCTTCGTGGAGAAGTCGGGGTGCATGTTGGGGGCCATCCCGCTCAAGCTGCCGAGGATGAGGGGGATACCGAGCTGGGCGGTCTCCGCTGCGGCCTGACCTCCATGCGACCCGGGGCCGTCCCCGCGCATCCGCGTGAGGCGCCCGTCGGCTTCGGCTACGCGCCCTTCCCCGGGCCGACCTTCCTGAGCGCCCTGAGCAGGGCGGCGTAGAGCTCGGCGTCGCACCTCCACCCGGACGACACCAACCTGCCGAGGTGCTCCTCCGCCTCGCGGGGGGTGACCGAGCCTCTCCTGACCGCCCGGAGCACCACCCCATAGGTTCCCTCGAGCCTCACCAAAGTGAAGCAAGGAAGCCCACCCCCTTCAGGGGCGGGAGGGATCGCGGCCGGGGGGCTTAAGCGCTCTCGGACCTTCTAGATCGCAGGTCAGAAAGGACGTGAACAGGGCGATCCTCCTCCAGACAGAGGCGACAGCTTCCAAGAAGAGGGCCCTCTCTGACTTCCTGAACAGGGCGACCACGGAGGTCAACAGGATCCTTCCGTTGCGTCAGGGCTACAAGAACGCCTCCGAGTTCCAGACCGCCATGGCCCCCGGTCTGAAGGCCAACGCCGGTTTCAACATCCAGGTCGTCTGCGACATGGCAAGAAGCGCCTGGGGGAAGCAGAAGACATGCGTGAAGGTCAAAGGGACGACCGTGAAGTTCAACGTCCCTCGCAACTGCAAGGCGTTCAGGACCAGGAGGTTCTCCTTCGTGGAGCTCGGCTTGTATCCGGGACGCAGGGTCGCCGCCCCAATAAGGAAGAACAGGGACTGGGACAGGCTCTCCGGCCTCCTCGGGAGCGGGTGGACCTGCAAGACCTACGGTCTGACTCCAAGCCTTGAGATCGTCGCGTATCTCTCGAAGAAGGAGAAAGAGTTGATTCCGAGGCGAAACGTCCTAGGCATCGACATCAACGCCAAGGACTTCGCCTACACAATCCTGACCCCCGAAGGCGACGTCTTGAAGCAGGGGTACCTCGGGCAGCAGATGTGGCCCAGGAAGGTGCACTTCGCGGAACGCAGGGCCATGCTCCAGTCGCTCAATGCCCTGAAGAAGCTGAAGAGGATGAGGCACAGGCAGAGGGACTATGTGAGAACGAACATCGGCCAGATGGTGAGAGAGGTGGTCATACTCGCCAAGAGATACGACGCCGACGTCTCCGTCGAGAGGCTCTCCAGGTTCAAGCCGAAGGGCAGACGATTCAACAGGAAGGTCATGACCATCCCCCTGCACCTCTTCAGAAGGGTCCTCGAAGGCCGATGCTTCGACAACAGCATCACGCTGAACAGGGTCGATGCGTACCACACGTCCAAGTGGTGTACCCGCTGCGGTGCAGTGGGAAGAGGACACGACGGTGGGAACTATTCCCTGTTCAGATGCAGAGAGTGCGGCCAGGCGGTGAACTCGGACAGGAAGGCGTCCCTCGCCGTGGCCGTCAAGACCCTCCTCGAGCGGAACGGTCCCAACCAGGACACGTTCCAGATTTCGGGGAGGAGAGTCCCGGTAAGCGGGCTCATACGTGGCGTCTCCGATGCACCTGGGCCTTTGGCTGTGCCGGCGCCGGCTCAGGGAAGGGGGAAGCCCACAGGCTTCAGCCGTGGGTAGCTTACTCGGGTTCCCCGGCCAGGGCTTCGGCTTCTCTCTCAAGCTCGGAAGCCGTCGCTCCGACGGTCTGCACCCTCCTCTCTTCCAGGACCTCCATGAACTCCCTCAACGACAGCCCCGCCCCCTGAGATGCCTTCCATAGCGACACCCTCCCCTTTTGGAACAGGCCCACCGCCCTGTCCACCTTCCATTCGCGGATGCCCGCGTCCAGGAGGCGCCTGGCCACCGCCGACCTGTCGCTCCGCTCCACTCTGGCTATCTCTTCGAGCTGCTTCAGCTTCTCCTTCTCGACTTTCACTGAGAGGACCTCGGACATGGTCTACAATACATCACGGTGTATACTTAAGGCTCCGGCCAGG
>JAFLZE010000210.1 GCA_029785685.1 Nitrososphaerota archaeon
CAGTGACCATGATGCGTTGCGTACCACAACTACGACTTTAGAAGAGCACTGATGGTGGTCGGAGAGTCATAACGCTGTCTGCCTTTTCGCACCAAAGTGTTCTTGATTGGGGCCTAGTCTTACAACCCAGGCGAGGTGCAGGGCTCGAGCCAATCAATTCGGGCGCGTGCTGTGGGCGGCATGCGGCCCACAGACGTGGTTACAAGCTCACATCAACTCGTCAGTCGTCCGGTTTAGATGAACGACTGACCAATCACAAATGGCCGTGCGAATGGGACTGCCCGCTGTCGGCAGGATACGAACCGAGAACCCTGACGAAGTCGGCGCGCGTTCTCAGTGTCTTAATCGCTCGACTCACCGGGCCGTCGTATGCGGACCCATCCAAGTCGATGTGGAAATAGTACTCCCATGGCGTCTGCTTCGTCGGCCGAGATTCAATCTTGGTGAGATTGATTCCCTCTCTCGCGAACGGCTCCAAGGCCCTGAAGAGGGACCCAGGCCTGTGCCTTGTAGAGAACACCAATGATGTCTTGTATGCTACTTTCGACCTTCTTTTCGCCCTCCTCCCGAGTATGAGAAACCTCGTGTAGTTTGATTTCGAGTCCTCCATGCTTCTCCGCAGCACCTTCATTCCGTACACTCTGGCCGAATACTCACTCGCTATCGCGGCGAGCGAAACGTCTGTTGAATCTGCTATGAATTTCACGCTGCCAGCCGTGTCATAGAACTGTTGGGCCTTGAGCCCGAGCTTTGCTAGGTTGTTTCTACACTGCGCCAGCGCCTGGGGATGTGATAGAACCGTGGCTATCCCCGCGAGGGATGAACCAGGCTTTGAAATCAGGCAGTGGCGTATCCTGACCTTGATCTCCCCCGTTATCTTCAGTTCGCTTGTGAGAAGCAGGTCGTAGGTCTCGGTTACCCCGCCCTCCAGGGAGTTCTCCACGGGGACCACTGCCAAGTCAGCCTCGAGCTTCATTACGGAGTCGAAGGCCTCCCTGAGAGATTGGAAGGGGACCGGCCTGGCCCTCGCTCCGAATTTGCGGACAATCGCCTCCTCGCTAAACGCTCCGTGCTCCCCCTGAAAGCCGACACATAACGCCATTTGGCTCTCCTGTCGCTCGCCCCAGACTATTATTGCATTTCATGTATCCTACGGTAGCGCATGCAGCTACACATTACGCAAGGCGGGCAGAGTTACGGACTATCCTTCGGCTGCCATTCTATCTCCATGTGAACTTCTAGTTTGTGATTCTCCTTTGCATAGAGGAACTTGAACTTCAATGGCTCGACTGGCTTCATCGTTACTGGCTTGTCGACCGGGAGCAGTTCATGCAATTCGACTTCTTCCCCTTCGAAAGCGCGACCCAGGTCCGCAAGGATTTTCGACAGTTCCTTCCTGTTGGTTTCGACCTTGTACCGGGCCAGGGACTCGTGCGACTCCTTGTAGTTCTCGAGGACCTCGGTGACCCTCGTCCAGTAGACCATCGACTGGGCAAGCTCGGCCCTGCCCTTCTCAGTCAGTGCATAGTGCTTCCGGTCCGGGACCTCTTCCATGAAC
Organism: Nitrososphaerota archaeon; assembly: GCA_029785685.1. The sequence goes on from JAFLZE010000210.1 coordinate 1,559, forward strand.
TCGATCCTGCTGGTGACCAGGCTGTTCTGTTCGAGCTTCTCGAGAGCCGGGTAAATCGTGCCGGTCTTCGGCTTCCAGAATCCCGAAAAGCGCTTCTCCAGCTCCCTGATAATCTCGTATCCATACATCGGCCTCTCGGAAAGCAGCAGGAGAAGCCAGAGCGAGACGGTTCCGACCTTCATTCCGCGAGGGACGACCGTTGACAACGTGCACCTGATGTCGTCCAATCGTTTATATAAGTAGGTTCGCTACCTAGGTAGCTGAACTACTATGAAGTGGGTTACAAGAGAGAAGGCAAAGGTGGACAGGATTGCATGCCCGTGGGTCATCAAGCGCTTCGTGGACCCTAAGGCAGAGTTTCTGTTCGTCCCGAGAGAGAAGGTCCTAGAGGTGGCGAAAAAGGAGAACGCCACGCCATTCGACACCCAGGGCGCCGAACTTATGCACTACAAGGAGAACGGGGAAGAAAGGGTCAGTTTCGACGCTGTCATCAAGAAGTATGGGCTCAAGGACCCGGCGCTCCTCGAGCTGGCGAAGATAGTCAGGGGAGCCGACGCCAACATACCGAACGCGCCGAGTGAGTCTCCGGGGCTGGAAGCGGCGGCGCTTGGCTTCAGGAAGACCGCGAAGGACGACTTCGAGAACATGAAGCTGCAGTTCCCCTTCTACGACGCCATGTACAGCTACTGCCAGCAGAGGCTGCAGGAAGGGCTCAAGCTAGAACACGCGGCCTAGGTTCTCTGGGGAGGACGCGTCAGGCTCATGCTCCGACAGGTTGGCAGGATCAGCCTCCCTCCACACGGCGAAGGAGGTTACGACCACGCCGATGTCCACCTGCAGAGCAGCAAGGTGTACATCGCCCACACAGCAAACAACTGTGTAGAAGTCGTCGATGGGGGGAGAATGGCTCATGTGGCGTCTATACCCGGGTGCCCTGAGGCAAGCGGGGTCCTCTGCGCCCAGTCAGACGGGCTTGTTTTCGCCGCCTCGAGGGGCGAGGGGAAGGTGCTCGTCATCGACGTCCGCACAGACCGAACGAAATTGGAAATCTCGACTGGGCCGAGGCCGAACGGGCTCGCATGGGACTCGATCAGGAAGCACCTGCTGGTGGCAGACGTCAAGGACAACAAGGCCAGGCTGTTCGATCAGGTGTCAGGGGAGGAACTGTCGTCATTGGCTCTCAGAGGCCGGCCAAGGTGGTG
>JAFLZE010000211.1 GCA_029785685.1 Nitrososphaerota archaeon
ACATGGCCAAGACCTTGGAGCAGATTCGCGACAAGTTGGAAAAGCCTGAGAAGAAGAAATAGACCAAACTACGGAGAATATTCGTCTGTGGTCTTAGTCGCCAACCGCCGATTCGATACGGCTTCAAACTTGCATGGCGATTCCAATCTGGTCTCGAAAGAGGTTCCGATGAGAGAGCGTTCGTGTGAACCATGTACATACTAATGGCACTGGCTGGATTCAAGTTAAAATGTGGATGAAACGCACGCCGGGTGGGCCGCCATTCTGGATGCGTTCATTCCGGGCTCCAACCCGTCCCGGTCTGTCCCCTCGGCTATGGGGGGCCTTCGACCGGGATTGCTCTCACACCAGCGAGCCCGGGGTGGCTCCTGGCGTCGTCTAAACTGCGTAGATTCTGACCTTTGTTGACTGATCTGCAGCCAGCTGCCTGATGAGGTCCTGCACCTTCGTCTCTGACTCCTTCTTCACCCAAACATGAAGCTCGGCAAAGGGATCTATTTCCTGAAAATGGCGCATGAGTTGGTCGGCGTGGGTGTCCACGTGGCTTGGGCTCTCGATCTCTACTGCGATGGCCTTCCCATTCAGGTAGTCGAATGCTGCCGCGTCCGGCTTCCTGGGCATGTCGAGGTCCTGACGGCAGACCTGGAAGAACTGGCCGTGTGAAACATAGTACTCGCGGGCCTTGGCGGCGATCTCTTGGGCGTCATCCTTGCCGATCGTAGCATAGTCGCACTTCAGCAGCCGCGTCCCTTCGGCAGACAGCCTGTAATCTATCGCCGTGACCGGACCCCTCTTCTTCACCGACGCGATTTCGATGAGCCTGTCATCTTTCATCTTCTCGAGTAGGGTTGTGAGTCCTCCTTCTTGGACGGCCCCAGGGCTGTCCCGTTCCAATGCCGTCATCCTGGAGATGTTCGTCTTGTTGGCGACCCCTTTCTTCTCAAGCGCGGTAAGCGCGAGCCAGGTCTCCCTAGTGGGCAGCGCAGGGTAGTCTTCCGAGAGGAAGCTCATCCACTTCATTCTAGCTTCTTCTGAGAAGAGCGACTTCTCGACTTTTGCCCGGCCGTACATCTGCTTCATCTCCTCCATGAACGGCTTCAGGTCGTCGTAGGAGCGCTTGGGTTTTGGCGGTGGCAAGGTCACTACTTGGTATGGAGGCTGCTGTTCCTTGCCCGGCTGGGCCTGCTCCCTCACCAGGAAGGTCCAGTCCGGCAGGGTCACGAGGCGCGATTCGATGGCTTTCTCAAGCTCGGAGTTTCTCTCCCAGTTGCGGGCTATCCGCGAAGCGTCTTCGCCCGCCAGACGCCCTGCGATCTGAGTGGCAGTGTTCCCAAGTATGGCGCCAAGCATCTTGTCGTCGATCTGAGCCAGGTTCTGATGCGCCAGCCAAAGTCCCAGTTTATGAGACCTTGCTTCTGCGAGCAGCACTTGCAATATCCCCATGTCCTGAAGGTTCTGGAACTCGTCCACCGCTAGGATGACCGGCGTCCTCTCCTCCTCGGTGGTCTTGCCGGTCCGCTCAAGGATGGTGAACCACAGCTTCAGCACGACCATGGACATAATCAGATTGCGTATCTGCTCCCCGACTTCCCCCGCAGGCACGCGGACTACAGTGAGGTGCCCAGGCTTGATGAGTTCCGAAAAGTCAACAGTAGAGTGCCTGATAGAGAAGAGTTTCTTGAGATAGGGGTCTGTCGCGAAGCGCTCTATCCTGGTCTGCACAGGGTCGAAGGCGTCTTCCTTGAACGCCGCGATGGAATCCAAAGCTCTGCTCAGTTCGTCTGCGCCTGCCTTCCCGAGCGCTTCTTGAAGTGTGGCCAGCACCTTGGCCATCTCTGCCCTGTCCTTCGTCTGGAAGGTTGTGACGATGTCGTGCATGTCTATCCAGGTAGGGGCGTCAGTGAGGGCATAGAGGGCGTCCTGCAGCCTCTCAATGATTCGAAGCATCCTAGGCGCGTTTGTCTTGTCAGACCCGAACCATTCTTTCATGATGGTCTGCGTGAACCCGGTGTGCAGGCTTGCCACTCTCATCCTGTCCTCGTCATCCCTGTAGGGCGGGAGCTCGAGCGGGTTCACGGCGAACCCGGTCCTGATCGCGTCCAGGATGGTGACCTTTGACGGGTCGAGAGACTCCGCCTCCCTCAGCATCGCCAGGGCGTCGTCGCCCTTGGGGTCGATGTAGATTACCGCACAGGGGTAGACCTTCTGGGCCTCATCTGTCATGAGCTGGTGAGCTAGCCCCCGAATGAGGACTGACTTGCCGTGACCACTGCGCGCTATACTGTATGTATGTCTCCCAAGGTCGTTGAATGCCATCGAACCATGCGCGAAGTCTTCGACTTGCATTTACGCCACCCTCCACAGCACTGGTCCCGCCTTTACCGACTTCTCAGCAGGGCTCGGAAGGCCGCCCGCACGGGAGTACTCGATGACCCCCGACAGCTGGGGGTCCTGTGGCAGATGTACGAGTATCGGCATCTCTTCAGTGGTCGCGCAGAGGACAGGTATCAGTTCCCTTCCCTTTCCCCACTCACGAAGAAATCCCCCCTGGGCGTGCATCTCGAGGAATTTCGTTGGGTTTGGCAAGGCCCTGCTCCGTAGCCACCGCAACATCCTCGGGTCGGCGTAGAGCCAAAGTGCGAGGTAGTCGAATGACATTTTCACCCCGGCGAGGGCGGACGCGAGCTGTTCAGGGGGGTCGCGTGAGAGGATCATGC
>JAFLZE010000212.1 GCA_029785685.1 Nitrososphaerota archaeon
TGCCGCGTGCCGAGGCTCCGAATCCAGGCCGATTCGTACCCATCTCAGGGAGGCCAAGGGTCTGGGCCGGAAATATCACGATGTGAAGCGGTCAGGTTCCTTCCGGCCCATACCAACACCCATGTGAATCCGCAAGAAGGGCGTTACGAGACCCAATCTTAACGGAGCACAGATGGACAGACAGATGATCGTGTTCACGATGCGTGGGAAACGCGAGAATTTGGCACGGTGCGAGGGACTTGCATGCATAGAAGACCGTAGTGGTAAGGCCCTGCGTCGACCCTCCTGAGCACCTCGAAGCCGTTTTCTGCAAGTATGTGCCTGGACTCGACCTCGGTGAGCCTGATTTCTGACGGCGGCCCGAACGCGCTGTCCTCCTTCTTCCAGTCGATGTCCACGGCAATCCCGCCTGCCTTCACGATTCTGGCCACCTCCCCCAAGAAAGCACTCTTGTCTCTTATGTCGTGGAGGACGTTGGCGAAGAAGGCCACGTCGACCGAAGCATCCGGCAGAGTGGTTCTCGCCACGTCTGCCTCCATCGCCACGACCCTGCTTTCGTCCACACCGTACTGCTTCAGGTTCTCCCTCAGGTCTTGAAGCATTCTGGAGTCATGGTCGATTGCGTATACCTTCCCGCTTTCTCCTACGGCCTTCGCGAAAGGAACAGTGAAGAACCCGTTCCCGCAGCCCAGGTCGGCGACCACAAGACCGGCCCTGACCTCAATTTGTGCGGGGATTCGCTCCGGGTTCTGCATCTCTCGTCTAAGCTCAAACGTTGGCATGGCATGAAACCTTTCTTCGTCCTTTCCGTTCCGAAGGCGCGAATGCGACGACAACGCTCTTCCCCTACTGACTCGGAATCGCATCCGGAAAGGTTTGTCGGTGGAGCAGAATCGTCGTCAGAACAGGGCCATCTTCTTCTTTGTCGAAGACTTCGGCATGAACAGGAAAGCGGCTCCCGCCACGAAGATCAGCACTATCATCAGGTAGAAGCTCGCGGTCAAACCCGAATAGTCGTTCAGTGCGAGCAGGCCGACGACCGCTGGTCCAACTGCCATCCCTCCCTGGCTGCCTAACCCCCAGACCACCGAATTGGCTGTGGAAGAGGTCCCTTGGACGTAGTCCTGTATAATCGAGAGTAACAGGGGGAACCCGGAGAATGTAAAGAAACCAAAGACACCGAGCATGGCCAAAGCTTCCATTCCCATTGTGTTGATGTACCCGAGGATGGTCACCGCAGTACCGAATGAAGTGAGAGACAGCAGGATTCTCTTGTCGAACTTCCTTGTAAGATAGCCGAAGACTGGCTGCCCAGCGATGCCGCCGACGAACATCAGGGAGAGGGTATATCCCAAAGAGTCTGAGAGGCCCAAGCCCTTCACGTTCGACAGGTAGATGGGGATCCACGAGATTATCCCCTGAGTTGCGACGCTCTTGACGAAAGCCAAAATCGTAAGCAAGATCAGCGGGATGGTCACGCCGTTTCTCAAGGCCTTGCCCTTCACCCCGTGCGTTTCTGTCTGCTTGCAGCAGTTCCTCAGACCAGACGCGATGACTACGGCTGCAACAGCCGCGAGCACGGCGAAGAAAAGGAAGGAGTCCGCCAGGGTAAGGACGGCGGCCACCACGAACAAGAGGGACGGATAGAGCGCTCTTCCTGCGCTGCCGATGGCCCCGTTGATTCCAAGGGCGGTTCCGGTGGAGCCACTCCCGTACGACTCCTGAAGCACGGAAGCGCCTAGGGGATGATAAAACGACGAAGCTACTCCCATGGAGAGGGTCGAGATGAGAGCGATGGGGAATGAACTGACGTGGTACTCGATAATGAAGTAAAACCCCAGCAGCCCAAGCGGGTACAAGAACAGGCCCAGCCCTATGAGCTTCCCCAATGAAAAACCCCTGTCGGCCACGCGCCCGACGACGAGCGAGAAAACAGATCCAATGACGTAGAAGACTGTAAGAAAGACGGCGGCGAACACCGGGGCGAACAACTTCACGCTGAGGACGATGTCGACCAGAAGAGGAAACAGGAAGAGAGTCCCGTCGTTGATGAAGTGCCCCAACGACGTGAGCGAAAGGGCTCTGCCTTTCGTTATCCCCTTGCCGCCTATAGATAAGTCGGTCATACATGGGGCCCTTATCGATAAGTATTTAAGGGTTGCCCGACCTGCTTCGTGCGTGAAGAGCGAGAAGATACTAAGCGGGATAATGACCTTGCTCGTGCTCAGGCGGCTCGCCGATAAGCCCGCGCATGGCTATGGATTACAGAGTTTCTTGTCGGAGGTCCTCGAAAGGCCGATTCCACCGGGCACGATATACGTTATCCTCTCTACCCTCAGAGCCAGGGGACTGATCGCTATCGAGAGAAGGGCGACGGTCAACGGCAGAAACGTGGTGGAGTACGGCATAACCGATCGTGGGACGCGGTTTCTGCTCGAACATGAAAAGCCCCTTCGCACGGTAAGAAAGGTAATCGGCGAACTCGCAGACTCGATCAAGCACCTCAAGAACGAGTCCGCAGCGTAGGAGTCTCTTCCGGCCCACTGAATCAGTCAAGAGAATCCTACACCTGAGCCGTTCCAGCGATGCGCGTTCCTTCGTCTTCGTCCCGATCATTGAGTTGATCCATATGAAGGCGCAACTGTTCGAGGCTCTCCTCTCGGAGAGTAGCCGCTATTGGTAAGCCGCTTCCCTTGGGCCGATGTAA
>JAFLZE010000213.1 GCA_029785685.1 Nitrososphaerota archaeon
CGCACGAAATCGAAGGAGTTGAGGGGGCCGCGCTTCGCCAGCTGAGGAGGTCGAAGGAGCTCGTCCGGCTCATCGCTGAAAGGGGGCGGAAGCTGAGGGGGCTGGCGTATGTCGTCCTCCCTGAGGGGACCAGGGGGAACGTTGCCGAACTCATCCCCGGGACGATGGACGTCCCCGTGGGGGTGTCGCTCGCGCCGGCAGGCGCGCGTTACCTGGTCGAACTGCGGGGGACTTCGCGCTGCAAGGCGCACCTGGGGAAGGCGATATCAGAGGTGGCCGCCATGTACGGCGGGTCGGGGGGAGGGCACCGGCTCGCAGCCGGGGGGACGATCCCCGCGTCGTCTGCCGAAGACTCGCTAAGGGCCCTCGACGGCCGGCTGTGACCGCCGGTCCGCGATATCATGGCCTCCCTCCGAGCGGGGCCTCCCCTTCAGCTGGACGACCAACACCCCGGCGAGGACCATCCCCATCCCCCCGACCATCACCGGGGTGATGGACTCCCCCAGGAAGAAGAGGGCGAACAGAGCGATCTCGACCAGCATCAGGTCCTGAAGTATCGTCAGCTCATAAGCTGGTATCGCCTTCAGAGACCAGTTCCAGAGGACAAAGGCGAAGGCCGTGTTCGCCGAAGCAAGCCAGACCACCGTGAGCGCTCCGTCGAGGGTCAGGGGCGCGTACTGGCCGGATGCCGCCGTGAGGACCACCATGCCGGCCACCCCGACCCCCATCGTCACGGTGGTCAGCCTGAGCGGGCTCAGGCCGTGCGGACCGTAGAAGGACCTGACCGCGACCATGTATATCGCCCACCCGACCCCCGAAGCGACCACCACCGCGACGCCGAAGACCTGGCCTCCCCAGGCGACGTTCTCGCTGAAGAAGGCGAAGGCGCCCAGGATCGCGAGGCCGAACCCCAACAGCTGGGCCGGCGTGACCCTCTCTCCCAGGAGGCCCACCCCGAGGAGGAGGACGAACATGGGGTTGAAGTTCAGGAGGAAGCTTGTCGTGACCGCGGGGAGGTAGTAGAGCCCCACGTACTGGAGCCCCTGGGCGATGGTGTATCCGCTGACCCCCGCTGCCACCAACAGGAAGCCCTTCCGTCTCCCGAGAGGGGGCTGGCTTCTGCCTCGCCGGGATAGCGCCAGGTCGGCGGCGAGGAGGATGAGGAACGCGAGGCCGTATCTCAGCGTCGCAAAGTAGAGCGGGGGTATCTCGGAGACGCCCTCTTTTATCAGGACGTAGGACGAAGACCACAGGACGGTGGTGAAAAGGGCGGCGGCGTATGGCAGCGCCCTTCCCCGGCGGGCGCCGTCTGCGGGGGGGTGCGCTACGACGGCCATGCCCCGCCTCCGCCTGACCGGCTTAAATGCGAGTTGAAGCGCGGAAGCGGAACGACCAAAGTCCCGGCGTCGAGGAGGCCGACACAAGAGCCCTGCGGGCCTTTTTGCCTTCGGCCCTGTTCTTTCCCGGCCCGCTTATTCCGGAGGGATTTCCTTGTAGGTGACCGAGAGGTCTATCCCTTTGCTCTTCAGGTACCGCTTCCTGATCGTGTACCAGAAGGCCCCTATGATCCAGAACCCGAAGATTATGATGAGCCATGGGAGTCCTCCGTATATCTGCTGGACGCCGGCCGGGTTGGTGTAGTTCATCCCTGCCGAAATCGCCGCCCCGAGGTTGGCTATGCTGACCCCGAAGTACGGGTAGACGAAGAACTCTGCCGTCAGGACCGCGAAGAATGAGAGGACGACGACCCCTGAGATTATGAGCGCCGTGGCCGTCCCTTTCAGCTGAGCCCTTCTCTTGTAGGCGTAGTAGATCGCGGTGAGGCCGATGCAGGCGAAGTACATGGTCCCCAGCCCCGTCGTGGTGAAGGCGGAGACGAATGAGTAGTACATCACGAATATGGTCACCACGCCGGCGATCACCGCGGGGAAGACGAGCCCGTTGACCGGAGAGTGGAACCTGTTGCTGACTTCGGCGAACCAGGTGGGGATGAACCTGTCGAACCCCATCCCGAGGAGGTACCTGGATATCACGAGGATGGTCTGCGCGATGGACGCCAGGAACCAGAGGGAGAACCCGAGGTTCATGAACCAGCCGAGGGCGGCGTTGTTCCCTGATATCATGGTGGCGACGCTCAGCATGGTGGATGAAGTCTGCGCCAGCCCGTAGGTCACCGCGGGGCCTCCTACGTACGAGATGTAGAGCTGGTTGAACACGAGCAGGAGGACCCCGCTGGCGAGGACGACGGCGAAGGTCGCGTACATCGCGCTCTTCTTGATGCTCTTCAGCTCCCCGCCGAACGCGGCCACGTTGTTGATCCAGGGCATGTATATCGCCACGAACGGGAGCAGCAGGAACGCGCCCATCCAGGAGAACGACGGGACCCCTCCGCCGAGGGCTGGAAGGGTCGCCAGCTGGTTGACGCTCGTCGCGGCGCTATAGCCTGTCCCGTTGAAGTAGTAGAGTCCGTAGGTCCCAAGATAGGAGTTCAGCGACGACTGGACCCCCGACGGGCCCGCCAGGAGGAAGAGGGCGGCCATCGCCAGCGCCGCCAGGGTCCCCAAGGCCACGAACCCTGCCAGGACCTTGAACCCGAGAGAGGGCCTGAAGATGTCGATGATCGTGATGACGGCGATTATGGCCAGCCCTATGATGATGGCCTCGGGGGCGTTGAAGGCACCGCCGTAGAAGTTCAGCGCCGTCGC
>JAFLZE010000214.1 GCA_029785685.1 Nitrososphaerota archaeon
GACCAGGGAGTTAAGAGACTTCCCGAATATGATAGGTAACGCTTTTAGTCGAAAGGGACGGCGCAGACCTAGTTGCTTTCTGAAGGGTTTGAAGCCAGAGAATACCAGAGGAAGATAGCGGGCGTCGCTGCCTCCTCGAACACCCTGGTGGTCCTCCCCACGGGACTCGGCAAGACGATAATCGCCATAATGGTCACCGCCGAGGTGCTCAAGCGAAGCCCCGAGTCGAAGGTGATGGTCCTGGCGCCGACAAGGCCGCTGGTGCTCCAACACCTGAGGTCGTTCGCCGCCGGGCTCAAGCTGCCCGACGGTTCCATGACCGCACTCACAGGGACCATCGATCCCGGAGAGAGGGAGGTACGCTGGATGAACTCCCGTGTGATTTTTGCTACCCCTCAGACCATATACAACGACGTCAGTCACGGGAGGATATCGCTCGGAAAGGTGGCCCTGGCCGTCTTCGACGAAGCACACAGGAGCGTCAGGGACTACACATACACAAAGCTGGCGACCGCATACAGAGACGCCGCAGAGCGGCCGCTGATATTGGGACTCACTGCTTCGCCTGGGGCGTCGAAGGAGAAGGTCAACGAGATCAAGAGGAACCTGTTCATCGAGGCTGTGGAGGCGAGGAACGAGGAGAGCGAAGACGTCAAGCCATACGTCGAAAGGACGAACGTCGAAGCGATCAGGGTAAGGGTCCCGGATGAATATTACGAGACGAACCTTCGCCTAAGAGAGCTCTACAACGACAAGGTGAAGAAGCTCCTCAACGGCGGCTTCCTGAGGAGCAGCAGGGTCTCAAAGAAGGCGCTTCTGGAGGCGAGGACCGCGATATCCGCGAGGCTGAAGTCCGCGCAGGCGAGCGGGGGGCAGAAAGGATACATCTTCGGAGCGATAATCAATCAGGCACAAGCGGTGGCGATACTCCACGCCCTGGAGATGATAGAGACGCAAGGTTCGTCCCCCCTCCTCAGCTACCTAGAGAAGATGAGGGAGAGGAAAGACAAGGGGAAGGCGATATCGTCTTTGATCAAAGACCCGAAGTGGCTCAAGATCGAAGAAGAGGCCGCGAAGATCGCCGGCGTCCCCCACCCCAAGATTGCGGTCATGGGGGACGTGGTCAAGACTCAGCTTTCGAAGAAGGCAGACGCGAGGGTCATCGTATTCACGCAATATAGGGACACGATCGAAGACATCGTGAAGGCGCTGGAGAAGGAAGGGTTTGCGGCTAGGAGGTTCGTGGGCCAGGCCGACAGGGAAGGGAGCAAAGGGATGGACCAGCAAGCACAGACGAAGACGCTCGAGGAATTCAGGCAAGGTGAGTTCAACGTCCTGGTAAGCAGCAGCATCGGAGAGGAGGGGCTCCATGTGCCGGACGTGGACCTGGTTGTCTTCTACGAGGCCGTACCGTCTGAGATCCGGTTCATCCAGCGCAGAGGGCGAACAGGGAGGACCACCGAGGGAAGGGTCGTCATACTGATTGCTGAGGGGACGGTGGACGAATCCTACTACTACAGCTCTCTGATGAAAGAGAGCAGGATGAGGGAGCTGGTGGGCCAGACGAACCAGAAGCCGGCGAGGCGGCGGACTAAGGAGCCCACGCTGATGGACTACCTTTCCTAGGCCGGGCTCCCCACGACAGAGACCTTGATCAGGTTGGTGGTCCCTTTCATCCCTGGGGTGCCGGAGGTCACCACTATCCTGTCCCCCTTTCTTGCCAACCCGGTCCGTTCCGCGGCTTCGTCCGCGCGTTCGAAGAGCAGGTCCATTGTCTTTGCTGGCCGTGAGACCAAAGGGATTACCCCCAAGCAGAGCTTCAGCTGCCTAGCCACCCTGCCGCTGGTGCAGAGAGCGACGATCGGCTGACTTGGCCTGTACATGGAGACCCTGCGCGCCGTCGTACCTGTCTGCGTGGGCGCGACTATCGCCTTGGCTCCTACGTAGTCCGCCAGCCTGACGGCTGCTCTGGCAATCGCCGACCCGGTCTCCCTTGCGCCTTTTTCGGCTGGCATCAGCTCGGGACCCCCGAGAGACTTCTCGGTGGAGCGCGCTATCCTGTCGAGCATCAGGACCGAATCGACGGGATATCTGCCTACTGTCGTTTCGTCTGAAAGCATGACGGCGTCCGTCCCGTCCAAGATCGCCGTAGAGACATCTGTCACCTCCGCCCTGCTTGGCACGGGGAAGTTCACCATGCTGACAAGCATCTGGGTCGCCACGATGACCGGTTTCCCTGCCCTATTGCACCGGCCGATTATCTCCTTCTGTATAGCCGGGACGGTCTCGATAGGCACTTCGATGCCCAAATCTCCCCTCGCCACCATGATCCCGTCCGACTCACCGAGGATCTCTTCGATGTTCTCAACGGCTTCCTTCTTCTCGATCTTTGCGATAATGAGAGGCCCGTCGGCGGGGATCAACTTCCTCAGCTCTCTGAGGTCCGATGCTGTCCTTACGAAAGACGCTGCGATGAAGTCGACTCCGTGAGCCAGGCCGAACTTCAGGTGGCCTATGTCTGCCTTTGTGGGATATTCGATCTTCATCCTAACACCGGGCGCGTTGACCCCCTTTCCTGAGCTGAGAGTGCCCCCCGCGCAATGTAGGTCAGGCAATATGACACAGACCAGGGAGTTAAGAGACTTCCCGAATATGATAGGTAACGCTTTTAGTCGAAAGGGACGGCGCAGACCTAGTTGCT